>NZ_CANLZW010000010.1 GCF_947495625.1 uncultured Cocleimonas sp. | reverse complement strand
AACTGCGAAAAGGCTATAAGGTATGATAGTAAAAACAATGACTTGGTTGCTTAATTCAACGGCATTGGGGGGGTGACTTTCTATGAATAAGGTTAGAAAATACAAGTACACTTGTGTAATACATACATCAATATTCTGTAAGGAATCAAACAATGAGCAATACCATACCGAACACCATGACTGCCGCTCTACTCACAGGACACGGTGGTTTGGATAAACTGGAATATCGACACGATGTCGCTACACCAAGCCCTAAAGCCAATGAAGTTTTGATCAAAGTTTCTGCGGCAGGCATTAACAATACTGACATTAATACCCGCATTGCATGGTATTCAAAATCGGTTACTACAGCCACAGACTCTGGTGCTACAGCAGGTTTTGATGATGCGAATGCAGACGATAGTTCATGGACAGGTGAAGCCATTAAATTCCCCCGTATTCAAGGTGCAGACGTTTGTGGTGTGATTGTCGCTGTGGGTGATAAGGTGAGTAGTGAACGAATTGGTGAAAGAGTTATGATCAGAAGTATTATGCAAACTTACACTGAATTTAGACCCTTCGAGTGCTGAACATTTGGCTCAGAAATAGATGGCGGTTTTGCGCAATATACCGTGGCTCCGGCAGCAGAAAGTTACCCTGTAAAAAGTGAGTGGAGTGATGCAGAACTTGCATCGATTCCATGTGCATATTCTACGGCTGAAAACATGTTACATCGGGCAAGTATAAAAGCAGGAGAAACAGTTTTGGTTACGGGTGCGTCTGGCGGTGTTGGATCAGCTGCAGTGCAATTAGTGAAACGTCGTGGTGCTCGAGTTGTTGCAGTTACCAGCCAGTCAAAAGCCGAAGAAGTAAAACAACTTGGCGCAGATGAGATTATATTTCGCGGTGAATCTATCACCGATAAAATAGGAACGGACCAATTAGATGTCGTTATTGATCTGGTCGCTGGAAAAGATTGGCCCATGTTTATCGATGCTTTAAAACGCGGTGGTCGTTATGCGACAGCGGGCGCCATTGCTGGGCCTATGGTCGAGCTAGACATAAGAACATTATACTTAAAAGATCTCACCTTTTTTGGCTGTACGTTTCAGGATGAAATCGTTTTTCAAAATTTGATCAAGTATATTGAGGCCAATGAAATTAAGCCCCTAGTAGCGAAAACCTATCCCCTTTCTGATATCGCAGCAGCCTAAACGGACTTTTTGCAAAAAACACATACAGGCAAACTGGTTTTAATTCCGCCAACTTCTGATGCGTAAATATCCTCAAAATAATAATCAGTGATCAGAGCAAAACAAAGACACGACAAATACTGAAAAACGCCCTATTTCTGCACAAAAAACATAAAACTTCTTGAATTGCGCTAGAAAGCCTCAATTTATGATAAGACCCGCTATTATTCATTATTTTTATTAAAATAGAATAGCCTTTGTCGATATATCGGGTTAAAATTCACCAAATTTGACGCGTTTTGTCTTCAACTTCCTCTAAAATCAAGAAAAAAGCAAAAATGGCTAAAATACTACTACTGAATGGTCCTAACCTGAATTTGCTTGGGACAAGAGAGCCTGAAATCTATGGTTCTGATACTTTAGACGATATTGCCAAACGCCTCGAAAAACAAGCTTCTGAACAATCTCACACCTTTGAGCATGTACAAAGTAATTCAGAATCAACGCTTATAGAAACTATTCACCAGGCAGCCAAAGATGGAGTCGAATTTATTTTGATCAATCCTGCTGCTTATACCCATACCAGTGTCGCCATCCGCGATGCTCTTCTGGGGACACAAATTCCTTTTATAGAAATACATATATCCAATGTGCATCAACGCGAAGCATTCCGTCAGCATTCTTATTTTTCAGATATTGCTGTTGGAACTATCGTGGGCTTGGGTGCACTCGGTTACGAGCTCGGCTTACAGGCAGCTTTCAAACAGTTGGATTAACCATAAAGTCATCATCGGCATTTAAATATCCGCATAGATATGACTAATTTATAGAAATTAAAATAGAGAACACATTATGGACGTTAGAAAAATCAAAAAACTGATAGAGCTAATCGAAAGCAGCGATATTGCTGAACTAGAAATTGTCGAAGGTGAAGAATCAGTAAGAATTTCACGTAACTCTAAAGCCCCTGTATATGCTGCACCTCCAGCTGCAGCTCCACATTATAGTGCTCCACCAGTGGCTACCGATATGTCTGCCTCTCCTGGACTTCCGGACACGAGTGCACCACAAGGCGAAACGATTGATGCGCCAATGGTAGGTACGTTTTATAGTGCCGCTTCACCAACTTCTCCACCTTTTGTTAGCGTTGGAACTAAAGTCGCTATTGGCGATACGCTTTGTATTATTGAAGCAATGAAAATGCTAAACCAGATTGAGTCTGACAAAGCCGGCACTATCAAAGAAATCTTACTAGAAAATGAGACGCCTGTTGAATTTGGGCAACCACTTTATGTTATTGAATAAGCTTGTCTTTTAGTTACAGTTTTTTATAAACACGTTTTATATTAAATTTTTCAAATAGACAGATAAATAATAATCGAGTCAGATATTGAGACAATTAAATGATTAAAAAATTACTCATCGCCAATCGTGGTGAAATAGCATTAAGAATTCTTCGCGCATGTCATGAAATGGATATCAAAACTGTTGCCGTTCATTCAACAGCAGACCGTGATTTAAAACATGTAAGACTTGCAGATGAATCGGTGTGTATTGGTCCACCTTCATCTATGGATAGCTACTTGAATATTCCAGCCATTATTAGTGCTGCAGAAGTTACTGATTCAGATGCGATCCATCCGGGTTATGGTTTCCTCTCTGAAAATGCCGACTTTGCAGAACGAGTTGAGTCTAGCGGCTTTATCTTCGTTGGCCCTAAAGCTGAAACTATCCGTGTTATGGGTGATAAAATTGCAGCAAAAGCGGCAATGATAAAAGCAGGGGTGCCCTGTGTACCAGGTTTTGATGGTCCAATCCCCGATGATCCAGATGCCTGTAAAAAAATGGCACATGAAATCGGTTACCCAATCATCATTAAAGCTACCGGCGGTGGTGGTGGTCGCGGTATGCGTGTTGTTTATGATGAGTCTGACTTATTAGAATCTATCACACTAACCAAAACAGAAGCCGGCGCGGCTTTCAATAACGATGTGGTATTCATGGAAAAATTCCTTGAAAAACCTCGTCATATCGAATTTCAGGTACTTGCAGATACGCACGGCAATGCTATCCATCTTTGTGAACGTGACTGTTCTATGCAACGTCGCAATCAGAAAGTGGTTGAAGAAGCCCCTGCTCCAGGAATCACTCAGGAACAACGTACACGCATGGGCGAAGCAGTATCTAAAGCCTGTATTGATATTGGTTATCGTGGCGCGGGTACATTCGAGTTTTTGTACGAGAACGATGAATTCTACTTTATTGAGATGAACACTCGTCTTCAAGTTGAACATCCAGTTACTGAGTTAATTACAGGTGTTGATCTGGTTAAACAACAATTGCTTATTGCATCCGGTGAAGAACTAAAAATCAAACAAGGCTTGATTCCTCGCGGGCATTCGATTGAATGCAGAATCAACGCCGAAGATCCTGAAACGTTTATCCCCTCTCCAGGTAAAATCGAACGTTTTCACATGCCAGGTGGCTTAGGTGTGCGTGTCGATACGCATATCTATGGCGGTTACACCGTACCGCCCTATTACGATTCCATGATCGGCAAACTGATTGTTCATGCAGAAGATCGTGAAACTGCTATCAAGCGTATGCGTGGTGCACTTTCTGAAATGGTTATCGAAGGCATCAAAACTAATATTCCTCTGCAACGTCGCATTATGGACGATACTGCATTTATTGCGGGTGGTGCGGGTATTGACTATCTTGAGAAAAAATTAGGTTTATAGGATATTTTGATCTTAAGGATACAACAGCATGTCTGAACAACGTTGGTTACAACTGGTTTGTCAAACAGACCAGCAGAACCACGCAATCATAGAAAATGCGATGGAGAGTGCAAATGCACTCTCCATTACCTTTCAAGATGCAAAAGATACGCCGGTGTTAGAGCCTTTACCGGGTGAAACACCGCTATGGGATGAACTCATCATCACCGCCCTATTTGATTACGATACCGATCTCTCTAAGTTGACCAACGCATTAGAGACACACCGTGAAGAGTGGCACGTAGGTAGTGTATTAGTAGAAACAATCGAAGATCAGGATTGGGAACGCGTCTGGATGAAAGATTTTCATCCCATGCAATTTGGTAACAATCTATGGATCTATCCCAGTAATTACGACGTTCCGGAAGATGACAGCGTTAAGATCTTACTCGATCCTGGGTTAGCGTTTGGTACAGGAACCCACCCTACAACCTCTCTTTGTTTAGAATGGTTGGATCAAAATCATCCAACCGATAAATTAGTGATCGATTATGGTTGTGGCAGCGGTATATTAGCGCTGGCAGCGGCAAAACTCGGCTCAAAAAACATTATCGCGACCGATATTGATCCTCAGGCTCTCATCGCGACCTATGACAATATGGAACGGAACAACATCAGCAAGGACACCATCCAGTGCTATTTGCCGGATGATTGTCCTCAACAGCCTGCCGATTTATTGTTAGCCAATATACTCTGCGGACCGCTTTGTGAACTTTTTCCTTTATTCGCCTCACTTACCCGTAGCGGTGGACAACTCGTTCTATCAGGGATTCTGAGCGAACAAAAAGATCAGATACTCGAAACATATTCGGCATCATTTAAAGATTTTGAGGTTAAAATCCTTGAAGACTGGGTAAGAATCAGCGCAATAAAAACTTAATAGCAGAGGTTCTAAGCCACATCCATGTTTACTCAGTGCGAACATTGCAAAGCAATATTTGAAATCAATATGCGCGAAGTGACTATCGCCAAAGGCATGTTGCGTTGTGGCGAATGTCATCAAGTGTTCAATGGCTCAAAAACACTATCGACTAATATGCCTGAACCTTATTCTGATAAGTCTTTAGAATCGGCAGAAAATCAGGAACCCAAAAAACCTGAAGCAATCAGGCATACCGATATCATTACTGATAACAATAAAAAAGATAGCACCAATAAGGCTTCAGAAAAGGAAAAACCACGAGTAATCAAAGGAATCGAAAAGGATTCTGACGGCGTTAGATTAAGATTAAAAACCACCGCCGTACTCTTGTCACTTTTACTAATTACTCAGGTTTTATACCATTACAAAGATGAAATTTTAGGTGTAAATCGGTACGAACCCGATAAAATCCACATGGTTAACCATAATGTCTTTACGCACCCTATAGAAAAAGGCGTGTTATTGATTTCTGCGTCCATGGAAAACGAAGCTGATTTTGATCAGAAGTACCCTATTTTAGAAGTTCGACTGACTGATTCTCAATCCAAACTGGTCGCTTTAAGAAGATTTATGCCGAACGAGTACTTAGAAAACTACATAGAGTCTATGCTGTTAAAAAAGAATTTAGTCACCAACCTTAAATTGAAAATTAAAGATCCGGGCAGCAAAGCCACCCGCTTTCAGTTCAATTTTTTATAATACGCTAAACCATTACCAATATGTCGTATCAGATAGGTTCATATAAGCTCACGAGCAAACTTTTGCTAGCTCCGATGGCAGGTATCACCGATCGTCCCTATCGAGACGTATGTCGTCAATATGGCGCTGGTCTTACATCTTCAGAGATGATCACTTCAGATCTTTCTCTACTTAAATCACGAAAAACACAACAACGACTTCTACAAAGAAACGAACCTAGCCCCAGATCTGCCCAGATTGTCGGGACTGAGCCTCATGTTATGGCAGAAGCGGCAAAATTCAATGTCGATATCGGTGCAGACATCATCGACATCAATATGGGCTGTCCAGCAAAAAAAGTGTGTAATAAAGCGGCTGGCTCGGCACTGATGAAGGACACTAAACTGGTTGCTAAAATTTTAGAACAAGTCGTTGCTGCCGTAGATGTACCTGTCACCCTAAAAATACGTACTGGTTGGGAATCATCTCATCGCAATGCATTAGAAGTAGCACGAATAGCGGAGAACTCAGGAATAGCATCACTCGCCATCCATGGCAGAACCAGAAATCAAGGCTATACGGGACATGCCGAGTACGAAACCATTCGCCAAATAAAACACGCTATTGATATACCCGTATTGGCAAATGGAGACATCAAAACCATTGAAGATGTGCTGTTTATTTTAAACTACACCAACGTCGATGGACTCATGCTTGGTAGAATTAGTCATGGTCAACCATGGATATTTAAAGAGATTAATGATATTTTGGTCAATGCAGCACCAACTTTTCCTATCAAGTTGGAGGAGAAGATTGATACCACTTTAAGCCATATCGATGCCATTCATCGCTACTATGGCACTGATCATGGAGTTCGCATTGCGCGAAAACATATCGGCTGGTATTTATCTAATTTAGTAGGCCAACAACAGAAACTACTAAAACCTTTGACCAAAGAGATCTACCCAATCTCATGCTCGAAGAAGCAATTACAAAAGTTAGAAAGTATTCTGTTAGCTCTTTAAAGGCCATGGAAACAATTTAATACAAACCATCGATGTACCCGTATTGTATTAATATTGATCAATTAAAAAACAATTAGACTTTTGCTTAGAGTCAGCTGCTCTAACAAGACCTAATAACAAGGAAAGTAAAAGCCATGAATCAACCTTTAAAAACACTGCCAGTTATCACTACGACAGGTAGTTCTTTATCAGAAACCACACGCGATACTGTAGAAAACTATTTAATGCTTTTAGGTGATCATGACGCGACGTTTCTATATCGACAAATCATGGATGAAGTTGAAAGACCGTTGTTAGAGGTACTTATGCAACACACCAATGGCAATCAATCACGTACGGCTGCGTGTTTGGGAATCAATAGAGCAACACTTCGCTCGAAACTTAAAAGACATTCTATTATTTAATAGCTGTCTATTCTGATTACCTGAATGGCAGATGCAGAGATATATTTATCCGTGCATTAAACAATAGATCAGTGACATACAAAAACACACAAAAAAGCCTGAAATAATTCAGGCTTTTTTGTGTGTTTCTCGTTCAAATTAACATTCAGACCAACAACATTGATTTACAATTTATATTGGCATCTCTATTGGCACCCCCCTACTTATAGCCGTTTTTTTAGCCACCCCATAGAGAAGACTAAATCACATAAGCAGAGATCGATATATAATGGCTAAGGCTGCCACCTATAACAAACAAATGCCACACACCGTGAGCATGCTTTACCCGATCGCTTAATATAAAGAACACAACGCCCACTGTATAGAGAACACCACCCACCGCGAGCAACCATACACCCGTAGAGGCTAGACTCTCCGTTAACGGTTGTATCGGTATAATGACCAACCAACCCATAACCAGATAGATGATTAGCGGTATTATTCGTTTATTTTCTTTATTCGCATCTTTAGGCCAGACATCTATCAGCATGCCAATCAACGCCAAGCCCCAAACCACACCGAATATTGTCCACCCCCAGTTACCACGCAGCGTGACCAGCATATAGGGTGTATAGGTACCTGCGATCAGCAAGTAAATTGATAGATGATCAAGCTTTTCGAATAAGTCTCGGAAGCGTCCGCTATGACCATGACACAGGGTAGAACTGATATACAAAAGCAATAAGGTAGTGCCATAAATGCTGGCGCTGACAATTTTCCAGGCGTCACCTGTATTTGCGGCTAAAACAATTAAATAGATAAGTCCGGGTACAGCCAAAACTGCGGCAAGAAAATGCGTAATTGTGTTAAATTTTTCTCCTTGCTGCATTTTTTTACTTCCTTTCCTTCTAACTAGTTTTCTTATTTACTTACTCATAACACACTATTTAATAACGTTTTTTAAATTTATTATTTGTAAAAATATTGTTGTAAAGCGTGTTTACCGTTCAGACGATATTGATTTGTTCTCCGTCGATGCTTTTTTGACAACAATAGACTTGATTTGGTTCTCGCACAGTTCAGCTATTCTCTTTCTCTCGCTAAACTCTCCCGCAGGGATCAAAGGAAGAAACGTCAGTATAACATTAATACTCGATTCACCAATGATACCGAGCAGATTCGACATAAAGCTTTGATCTTGCCACAATATTTTAGAGTGTGGCTCACCTTTATCGTTTAAATACTGAACAGCTATGGGTTGGACTGCCAAATTATGATCCATCACAGGCGCAAAGATACGCGCATGAAAACGACGCACATCGCCCGCTGTTGATGTGGTCCCTTCCGGGAACACTAAAATATTATCCCCTGCATTTATTTTGTTAGCGATTTCCTGTGAGGCGCGTTGCGAAGCATTAACCCCACCACGTTTAATATAAACCGTTCCGCCCTTTTCGCCCAACCAACCAATCACAGGCCATTTGCGCACTTCTGCTTTAGATAGAAAACCGGCTCCCATACTTCCAACCACCGGAATATCCAACCACGAAGCATGATTTGCGACCCATAATGCAGGCTGATCTGGAGATGGCACATCACCTTTAACCGTGAAATTTAAACCAACAATTTTTATGACCGTAGCCAGCCACCACTTTCGTACTTGTTTTTGCTTTAAGGTCGGTATGCCTTTATTTTTTTGAGACTTATCACGAGAACTGAATGCACCCATTAAAATCATGCCAATAATCGACAATATAATTAAAGCGGGGATTTTGTATAAAATACGTATAAATTTCATGTGGAGTAAAATATTAGAATGAACAAATAATTAATGTGTTGATGAAATTATACCTTTTGAATCGGAATAACATGATCAAAATTATCAAGTTTTAAACCTTCTCCCACCCAGGCGTGACCATAAATGACTTCCCACGTAGCGGGGTATAAACCCTCATCTGTTTTAAATTGCTCGTAGGCTGTTTCAAAATCTTTTAACTTTTGCTTACCCATCAATCCTTTACTGCGGCCGCTGTGACTGTTATTTGCGCCAATCTGCTTAATATCACGCATAATCTGGCGCACATTCGTATAGGTCATGGTAATCATTTCCATGTCCGTCACCGGATTGATAAAACCTGATTGTAAGAGCGCATCACCAATTTCATGCATATCCAGAAAATGACTGGTGTGTGGTACATCATCTACGGCTGCCCAGCTCTCGCGCATCTCGCGTAATGTTTCCGGACCCAGAGTACTGAATAACAACAGCCCATTGGGCGCTAATACACTGTGAAAACCCGCAAAGGTTTGTTTTAAATTATTACTCCACTGCAGCATTAAGCTAGAGATGATTAAGTCTATGCTATCTGCTTTTAGTGGTAATTGTTCGGCATCGGCGCAAACGGCAAGTGGCTTGCGAAACCAGCCACCCAATTGTTGGCTTTTGCGCGCCATGCTATGCGCCAGGTCTAACGCGACTATTGAAGATTTGGGATAACGCTTGAGTAAATCCTCAGTAATAAAACCGGTACCGGATCCGACATCCAACACGGTTTTCGGCGAATGTTTGATGTAATCCAAACGTCCCGAAAGTCGATTCGCTACTTCTTTTTGCAGCACTGCAGAGGCATCATAGGTATCTGCGGCGCGTTCAAAGTGAAGGCGTGTGGTTTTCTTATCGAACATGATTAATATTTATCAACTGTTATTTGTTTAACGACTTCATATGGGATTTAACGACTTCATATTGGATTTAACGACATTTATATCGTTATCTATTTCTTTAACAATGTAACATCATTCTAAAGTATCTATAAAAGTCGATACTGCGCTAACGAATTCATCGGGGTGCGTCATAAAAGGCGCGTGCCCGGCATTCTCAAGGAGCGTGATTTGAGCATCAGAACGTAAAGATTTCAAATCATTTATCACATCAGCCGGTATTAATCGGTCTTTACCTGCGAACAACCAGTGTTGTGGATGTTGACTGACGCTGTTTCTGAAATCGCTCTCTGCTAGTAGCTTCAAGCCTAATGTTAAAGAATCTGAAGTCACCCCACTCTTCACCCCCCTACTTTTAGGCACTTTTTCTGAAGATGCTGCTTTGTCTTCTGCAGGACAAATATCCTGAACTAGCGCTCGCTGAATCTCTTTCGAACCGGCAACACCCATAAACTGCAACGCAATAAAACGCTTCAACGTACCTTCCGTATCTTTGTGTAAATTGATCGCAAAATTATTCAGCACCTTCAAACTCATGGCATGCGGCCACAAGCTTTCTGTACTTTCATCCTGAGAGAAACGTAATGTGCTAGCCACCAAGGTTAAAGACTGTATTTTTTCTGGTATTTCATCAGCTAAAGCCTGAGCAATTAAACCACCCAACGACCAGCCCATGATATGCACTTTTTCCTGACCCAATTCATCGATCAAATCAGAGAATAGTGCCACGATGTTTTGCATCGAGTCTGCGTTGACGTCGTTATTAATGCCATGACCCGGTAAATCTACCAAATGAATTTGATAACGTGACTCCAGGGCCGGTAACACGGGTTTCCAGACATTTGAGTTCATACCCCAGCCGTGTAACAACAAAAGTGTGGGTCTATAATCTGATGACGATCCAAAACCTGATGATTTTACTAAAAGTTTTTTCATTTTTTGCTACACTGCTCAGACACTCATTTTCTTGGTCATATCATGCCTTATTTCCTGGTTATTCTCGCCTATTTTCTTGGTTCAGTATCAACCGCTGTGATTAGCTGTAAGATGCTTGGCAAAGTTGACCCAAGGACCGTAGGCTCTAAAAACCCGGGCGCAACCAATGTACTGCGTTATGCTGGAAAAAAAGCCGCTTTTTTCACATTATTAGGTGATCTACTGAAAGGCCTGGTTCCCGTCGCGATTGGTCATGCACTGGACCTTAGCTGGGGCTGGCTAATTTTGGTTGGTATTGCTGCATTCATTGGTCATGTATACCCGATTTATTATGGCTTCAAAGGCGGCAAAGGTGTTGCCACTGCTTTAGGTGTGTATTTAGCACTGAATCCAATCGTTGGTATTGTAGTTATTTTAACCTGGTTAATATCCGCACTGGTTTTCAATATTTCTTCTCTTTCTGCCTTGATTGCAACACTGCTCGCACCGCTCTACTTTTTCTGGGTAACAAGCTCCTTAGATCTATTTCTGGGATTAGTCTTAATCACGGCGATTATCTACTGGCGTCATCGTACCAATATCGTTGAAATCATCGATGGTACAGAAGATAAAATCTCTGAGAAAAAATAGTCAGATCATTCCAGTAAAGTATGCGGAAAAAATATGCGGATGAATAGGCAACTCGATCACGCTCAGGCTAGCGCTCAGGTTAATCCTCTCGAAGATAGCCAAACGCAGAAGTTTCCTATTTGCATTCTCGCCAATGATATTAATATCGCAGGTAATGTCGGTAGCTTATTCCGGATTGCAGACGCGTTGGGTGTTGAAAAACTCTACCTTACCGGAACGACTGCGACACCTCCAAAATACAAAATTCGCAAAGCGGCACGCGCCAGTGATAAACATGTCGATTTTGAATATCACGAGTCAGCAAACACACTCATCAACACGCTGAAAACCACAGACACCAATATTATCTGTTTAGAAATTACCGAATCTAGCATTGATATCAGAGACTTCAAACCAACAAACCTCTTTGAAAATAGCAAACTGTGTTTAGTCATCGGCTCTGAAAATGAAGGTATTTCCCAGGAAATACTCAGCCTTGCCGATCAAACCGTCCATATTCCCATGTATGGCGAAAACTCATCGATGAATGTTGCCACCTCATGTGCGATTGCCATCCATGAATTAATCCAGCACTTCCAAGCGTAGTTTATGGTCACCCCCCCACTTATAAGCCTTTTTTCACCGGTAACCGAATTAAAAGGTGTCGGCCCCAAAATGGCCGAGAACCTTGAAAAGCTGGATATCGAAAAAGTACAGGATTTGCTTTTTCACCTGCCGTTGCGCTATCAAGACAGAACCCAATTCTATGAGATTGGTGCGGTCTCGCATGGCCAAGAGGTGATGGTCATCGGCGAAGT
Source organism: uncultured Cocleimonas sp. (assembly GCF_947495625.1). GTDB lineage: Bacteria > Pseudomonadota > Gammaproteobacteria > Thiotrichales > Thiotrichaceae > Cocleimonas. The sequence continues at coordinate 118,133 of NZ_CANLZW010000010.1, read as the reverse complement.
CGAACACTCGGAAATTGTGTATCGCGGTCGACGCATGATGATCTGTACCATTTCGGACGGCACCGGCTTACTAACATTACGTTTTTTCCACTTTAGTAATGCTCAGCAAAAAGCACTGACACGTGGCACCAAACTCAGATGTTTTGGAGAAGTGCGCATCGGTAAAACCAGCCGTGAAATGGTACACCCGGAATATAAAATTTTGACGGGTTCTGATAGCCAGAATACCCAAAGTGGCTTAGCCAAAGCACTGACACCGATTTATCCGGCGACCAAAGGCTTACAACAACGCAGCTTGTTACGATTGGCTCAAGCGGCGTTAAGTCACCTCAATGGACTAGAAGACCTTATCCCTCATCAAATAGTCGCGAATAATCATTTATACGATTTAAATCATGCACTGCAAGCATTGCATCAACCCGTTGCTGGGGTTTCAGTAGCGCAGTTATTAGCGCGTAATCACCCCGCGCAGCAGCGTTTAATCTTCGAAGAATTACTCGCGCATCAACTGAGTTTAAGAAAACTCAGAGAGCAACAAAAACAAGCGAACGGAATTCCATTTAATACCAAATCGACTTATTTCAATCGGCTAAAAGACAACTTGCCGTTCGACCTAACCAACGCACAAAATCGAGTCATCGAAGAAATAGATGAAGATCTGCAGCAAACATGGCCGATGAGTCGTTTAGTGCAAGGTGATGTGGGTTCGGGTAAAACCCTGGTCGCTGCCGCAGCGGCATTAATAGCCATAGAAGCCGGTTATCAAGTAGCGCTGATGGCACCGACCGAAATACTCTCGGAACAACATTTTAAGAACTTCACCGATTGGTTGAGCCCGTTGGGTCTAAATGTCACGCTATTATCAGGGAAGCTAAAAGTTGCAGAAAAGCGAGAAGCGCTAGCAGCAACTGAAAGTGGAACGAGCCATTTAATTATTGGTACGCATGCCCTATTCCAGAATGATGTGAATTTTCAACGACTGGGATTAATCATCGTCGACGAGCAACACCGTTTTGGTGTGCATCAACGTTTATCGCTTCGTGAAAAAGGTAAGACCCAAAGTCAACAAGAAGATATTTATCCACATCAGTTAGTCATGACGGCAACGCCTATTCCACGCACGCTAGCCATGACTACCTACGCCGATATGGATTATTCTGTTATCGACGAATTACCACCCGGTCGAACACCCATCAAAACAGTCGTCATTAGTAACTCGCGACGTGATGAGATAGTGCAAAGAATTGATGTGGTATGTAATGAAGGTGCTCAGGTTTATTGGGTATGTACGCTGATTGAAGAATCAGAAACCTTACAAGCACAAAATGCAGAAGAAACCACCGAATTACTCCAGCAAGCCTTACCAGACTTAAAAATAGGATTAGTTCATGGGCGCATGAAATCAGCCGAAAAAGAAGCGATTATGGCTGAGTTTAAATCCGGCAAGTTACATCTATTAGTTGCTACAACAGTAATTGAAGTCGGTGTAGACGTACCCAATGCGACCCTGATGATTATCGAAAATGCAGAACGCTTGGGGCTGGCACAATTGCATCAATTACGCGGGCGTGTCGGTCGTGGCAGCAAAGCCAGTAGTTGTGTACTGATGTATCAAACACCCTTATCAGATAACGCACGCAAACGTCTGGAAGCATTGCGTAACAGCAACGACGGCTTTGAAATAGCCAGAATAGATCTGGAGATTCGCGGTCCCGGGGAAGTATTTGGCACCCGCCAAACTGGCGAATTACAATTTAGAATTGCCAACCTGATGGAAGACCAGATGCTACTGCCTAAAGTACAACAGGCAGCAAAACAAATGTTAGAGCAATATCCGGAGAATATCGAACCCTTAATCGAACGCTGGATCAAACACGCTGAGGATTATGCATCCGTTTGATCTGAGAATAATCACAAGGTCACCCCCCTACTTGAATGACAACTCGTTTTTGTTTTATAAAAAACGATATTGGAATTTATGCTTTGCGGAATGACAACTCGTTTTTGTTTTGTAAAAAACGATATTGGAATTTATGCAAAGCTAGATGAGTTTTTTAGTGACTTAAGCCGAACAAGAAAATATGATGATCTTGATCCCTTTTAACGGTTATACCCATGGATATTTCCCACCTAAAGACCTTTCTCGAGATTTACAAAACTCGACACTTCAGAAAATCCGCTGAAAAATTATTCATTACACAATCAGCCGCAAGTGCTCGTATCAAATTACTCGAAGACCGTTTAGGCGTCGCTTTATTCACACGGGAAAAACGCAATATTGAACCTACACCTGCCGCACACCGTTTCTTTAAATACGCAGAAATGGTGGTTACTGGTTGGGATCAGGCCAAACAAGTGGTGGCTTTACCAGATGAATATGAGCTATCCATCTCAATCGCCTGCATGGCAGATATCTGGCATTTATTTCTTAAAAACTGGATTGTCGAAATAAAAGATCAACGACCTGGATTTGCCTTTAACTTGATGATCAATCAGTCTCATGATGTATCAGACTTATTAATCAACGGCGCTTTGGATTTAGGTTTTGTTTTCGAGCCGATTCAATTGCCTTCGATTGAAGCGCACGAAGTGCTTGAATTTGAAATCAAATTATTTTCGACCACGCCAAACCAAACACCCGAACAAGCACTGGATAAAAATTACATAAAAATAGACTGGGGCGTCTCGTTTGAATACGAGTATTCTCAGGAATATAAAGATCAGGCGATTTCTAATGTGCGTACTAACTACGGCTTAATGGCGATTGATATTATGAAGGACAATGGCGGAGCCGCTTATCTTCCAGAGTTAAGTCCTTTGCAAAATGACCCAACACTGTCACTTTATGAAGTAGAAAATGCCTTTATCTTTAAAAGAAAACTCTATGCGCTTTATAGAAAAGATACTGAAGTGCATGAAAATATTGCAGAAATTATCAACACCATCAAAACGATTATTTCTTAGAAAACCGTTTGATTGGATATAGCCCTGAATAACAGCGCTAATTGTTTATCCAACCATTCATATTGAAATTTTACATATAGGAAAGCACCTGCTTAAAAAAACGATGTTTCTTAATCAGGTGCCGGGGGGATACCCTGAAGGGTAATTCGGTGACTTTTAGTTTAAATCTTAAACTAACGACTAATCATAGTCGTAATCAAAATCCCAATTCCAGTCAGTATCTTTCATCGCTTTTCTTTCGAAATAATCTTCGATACGATGACGAGCGCTTCTCTTGGGTTTTGCACGATGTTGTTTTCTAGAAGATGTATTCTCATTGAAATCTAGTTCATATCCTTCATCTGATGATTCTGCAAAGTCATCATCAAAGTCGTCAAAATCATCTTCGTAATCGTGCTTCTGATTCTTAGCCATTTATCAATTCTCCAAAATAATAATTAACAGCTTAAAAATCTCAAGTTCCTAGAACCTCGAGATAAATTAATTGTTGCACTATTTATTGAGGAAAAATAACAAAAAATATTGTTCAATTTAAGAAGCAACATTGATTAATAATGAAATTATCTTGAAGTCATTATCTGTCGTATGATGTACCGACCAAATTAACATGAAAAAGATAAAGAATGACTAGCAACAACGATTTAGAAACAAAAAAAGGCTTGATCAAGAGTAGCGAAATTCCTAGAACGCTCGGATTTCTGATTGCATTCGTTGGCGTGTTCTTTCTTGTTGCCACAGTGTTCAGCCTAATAACCATTGTGGTTTTACAAGCAGCGTCAGGAGATTCTGGCCCTCTTTCATCGAAAGATAAATACACGATTGCGCTATCGATCACTTCCCTACTGACTGCATTAGGAGCGCTCTATATTGGCATCAAACTGATCAAAAAATTAGATATTGGTCGTAAGCTGTTCAATATTTTCGGATTGATTGTCATAGCCTTAGCCTGGGCAAAATTTATGTATAAGCAAAATGCGATCGAAAAGAGTTTTGCCAATATGCCAGCTGAGCTAGCAGCCAATGCAAAACAAATTGAGTTGGGCGATACAATGACGGTATTTATTCTACCGGCAATTTTAATCGTGGTGGCGCTGTTACTGAATTTACGAAGATCTAGAGCTTCATTGAAATAAAGACAGATAATAGAAAAAGAATAGAAATAAAAAGCGATAGAGAATAAATCAAGAATGACACCCCCCTACTTTAAGCAGGTTTTATTACTAATCTAAACTGTTAAGCTTTTACATTTAGGTTTCAATCAAATCAGGGTTTCAATCAAAAGCCTGACTGATTCCCACCAAGGCAGGATGTTCAGATTTAATAACAAAAACGGGAATATCTTTTAGGTAATCTTTAAAACGTCCTTTGGACTCAAAACGTTCTCTAAATGATGAATTTTCAAAGTAACTTTCTAGTTTTGGAATAATCCCTCCACCGATATAGATTCCACCTTTGGCACCTAAAGTCAAAGCTATGTTTCCTGCCACAACGCCTAGTAAAGCGCAGAACACTGCTAGAGCTTCAGAACACTGTTTGTCGGTTTGATTGATTGCATGCTGAGAGATATCTCGTGGTTTTAAATCAATCTTTGCATCTACTTGATCAAGTTCACAGATTACACCATAGAGCCGTTGTAATCCGCTACCAGAAATCAGACGTTCTGCTGAGACGTGTTGAAATTCCTTCCAGCAAGTTTCAAGTATCTGACATTCTCGTTTGCTTGTAGGGCTCAGGCTAACATGTCCACCTTCTCCTGGAAGGGCTATCCATTTTTGACCTGTAAAAACGAGCCCAGCAACTCCCAAGCCGGTTCCGGGACCTAGAATGCCAATAGTTGCATTTTCTTTGATTTTGCCACTGCCTATTTGATGACATTCCTCTCGATCTAAATGTGGAATAGACAAAGCCAGCGCTTCAAAATCATTCTTAAATATTAAGGAATCCAGAGATAATATTTTACGCGTCTCTTCAATCGAGAAATCCCAGTCGTGATTCGTCATTTTGATACGATCACCATCTATAGGATTCGCAATTGCGATGGCTGCTTCAGTGACTTTGGGATTGTTAACCAGTTCTAAATAATGCTTATAGGCTGATGCAAAGTCGGGATAATTATCGACCGGCAACACCTTTTCATTCTGGATAAACCTACTACTGTTTAGTAAAGCGAAACGTGCATTGGTGCCGCCAATATCGGCAATGACTCTTTTGTTAGTAGATGATTTAGGCTTTATTTTTGAATTCATGATTCAAGGTCCCTAGCGCTATTAGAAACAACTAACATAAATTCACACCCCCCTACTTTAAGCAGGTTTTTTGTATCCTGATTTAGCTTGGAGATAATTTTTACCTCCCAGCTAAATCCTGCAAACTTCATTTGGTATCTTGCACTAAATAATTAATCAGTTACGCAAGCTGTACCACTGAGTTTTCACCATCGATGCCATTAGGAATATATTTATCGGCTTCCCAATCATTTTCCCAAACGCCCTGATCGTTTAAATAACGAAACTGGTATTCGGTTTGTTCTGTTTCAAGCTCTACGGTTTGTGTGAAATCGCCACTTTTCAGGCGTTTCATTGGGGTGGCTTTATCGTCCCATTGGTTGAAATCGCCAACAAGATAAATCTTGTCAGCTGATTTAGCTGCATCTTTTTCAACACGAAAAGTCACTTTACACACTGGGCGTGATTTCAGATATTGTTTTTTGATACTCACATTTAACTCCATTTAAATTAATACTAAAAAATAATAAAAACTAGAAACTGCCCGTATAACAACAGTTTCTAGATTGAATACAGAATAAGCACCTAAATTTTGTGCGATTCTAATTTCCAGATATCTCTATTGTAATCCTGCATGGTTCTATCCGTTGAAAAGAACCCGCTTGAGGCGGTATTCATGATACTCATTCGAACCCATTTTTCCTGATCCTGCCACGTTTCTGCAACCGCTTTTTGTGCTTCAACATAACTTCCAAAATCAGCAAATGTTACCCATGGATCGTTACTATTATACAAGCTCTGAATAATTCCATCGAAGATACCCGGTTCATTCGCATTGAAGTGTCCGGATTGAAGTAGCTCCATCACAGCTTTTAGATCCTGATTCTGATTGATATAGCTCATTGGATCATAATGACCTTGTAAATTTTGTACTTCGTTTGCTTTTAGACCGAACAAGAAAAAGTTCTCTTCTCCCACTTCTTCTAAAATTTCGATATTCGCGCCATCATAAGTGCCGATAGTCAAAGCACCATTCATCATGAATTTCATATTACCCGTGCCAGACGCTTCTTTACCCGCAGTGGAAACCTGCTCAGATAAATCAGCAGCCGGAGCAATCACTTCCATTGCACTTACACCATAATTAGGGAAGAACACCAGCTTTAGCTTATCACCCACATCAGGATCAGAATTAATCACTTCTGCAATATTATTGGTGAGTTTGATAATGCTCTTGGCTAACACATAGCCAGGCGCGGCTTTACCGCCTATCAACACACAGCGATTGGCCCAGTTATCGGTATTGCCTTGCTTGATTTGAATATATAGATGGATCACGTGCAGTAAATTCAATAACTGGCGTTTGTACTCATGAATTCGCTTAACTTGAATATCAAACAGTGAATCAGTATTGAATTTTACCCCGCAAAGTTGTTCAACCAAATCCGCCAGACGCTGTTTATTGGTTTGCTTTACGTCTTTAAATGACTTTGCGAATGTTTTCTGTTTGGCTGCTGACAGCTTTTTGATTTTACTGATATGAGATAGATCTGAGATCCAATCTTCACCGATATAACCAGAAATCAAATCGGTCATATCCGGGTTTGCATGGGCTATCCAGCGTCTAGGTGTTACACCATTAGTTTTATTGGTGAATTTTTCTGGCCATAATTCATAAAAATCATGAAACAAACCCTCACACAATAATTGCGAATGCAAAGCTGCCACGCCATTGACAGAAAAGCTCCCAACAATAGCAAGATTAGCCATCCGAACCTGTTTGTATGGACCTTCTTCTATAATTGACATTCTGGCATGACGTTCAATATCACCCGGCCATTTTTGCTGTACCAGACGCATGAATCGAGCATTAATTTCGTAAATAATTTCTAATAATCGTGGCAATAAACTTTCGAATAGGTGAACAGGCCATTTTTCAAGCGCTTCAGGCAATAAGGTATGATTGGTATACGCCATGGTTTTGCTGGTGATTTTCCAGGCATCGTCCCAGTTTAAACACTTCTTATCCATCAGTATCCGCATCATTTCTGCCACAGAAATGGTTGGATGGGTATCATTCATCTGGAACACATTTAGATCGATAAACTTCTCAAAGGTATTGCCCTGATCTGTTTCCCACTGTCGAAATACATCTTGTAAGCTGGCTGACGCGAGAAAATATTGTTGTTTTAAACGCAGTTCTTTACCGTTTTCACTGGAATCATTTGGGTATAAAACCATGGTAATGTTTTCAGCATTATTTTTTGCAGCAACCGCTTCTGTATAACCACCTGCATTGAATTCCTCAAGATCAAATTCATCGGTCGCAGAAGATTTCCATAATCGAAGCGTATTAACCGTTTTATTTTTATAACCTGAAATGGGCACATCAAAAGGAATCGCCAAGACATCATTAGTCTCAACCCAACGCGCATGCAGTTCATTATGTTCGTCGTGATAATATTCTGTGTGACCGCCAAATTTTATGGTTTGAGTATATTCGGGGCGTTCTAACTCCCACGGGTTGCCATCTCTCAGCCAATGATCTGGCCTTTCTTCCTGTCGACCATCAACAATGGCTTGTTTGAACATGCCATATTCATAGCGAATACCGTAACCCAGAACGGGTAATTGTAAGGTCGCACAACTGTCCATAAAGCATGCAGCCAAACGACCTAAGCCACCATTACCGAGACCCGCATCAGGTTCTAGTGATTCAATATCTTCTAGTTGCAAACAGTAACTTTCCATTGCTTCTTTCGTATTATCGGTGACATCCAGATTAAGCAAGTGATTGCCTAAGGCTCTGCCCATGAGAAACTCTAATGAAAGATAGTAAGCCCGTCGCACATCTGGCTGACGATAGGCTTCCCAGGTTTTACACCAGTTGGCAACAACCCGGTCGCGTAAGGTAAACGACAAGGCTTCATAAAAATAAAAAGAATGGCAACCTTGAGTACGACCAAGATGGTAGGTTAGGTATTTTTCAAAACTTTTACCTATGGCTTTAGAACTATTGGGTAAGGTTTTAATTTTATTAGGAAGACAGGTTTCCAATGGGGCTTTCTTGATCATTTTTTACTCTCTTGAATTCTCATAAGAATTCTTACTTGAATTGTCACTTGTAATTTCTAGTGTGTTATCTAATTGTTACTAAGGTCTAGTCATCTAGCCGTTATAAATTTCTATATACGCACCTGCACTTTTTTCCCAACTAAAGTCCTGCGTCATCGCATTACGTTGGAGTTTCTGCCAGCTTTTCTTGTTTTCAAAAGTTGAAAGCGCGCGCATTATAGTCTTAATTAATTCTTCTGTATTTGCTTTATCTAAAACAAATCCATTAGGTTTGGGAGCCTGCTCTTCTGAGTCTTTTGCAGCTGCAAAATCAGCTGATTCAGCTACCGTTTCACCTATATCAATAACTGTATCCGCAAGCCCACCAGTACGATTTACAATAGGTAATGTACCGTAACTAAGACTGTACATCTGATTAAGCCCGCAAGGCTCAAATCGGGAAGGCATTAAGAAGATATCGCTGCCTGCTTCTAATAGATGCGCTTTTTCTTCGTCATAGCCGATAAAAACTAAGACACGTTCCGGATACTTTTGATTTAGTTGATTGAGTTGAGCTTCAATATAAGCGTGACCGGTGCCAATGATGACTATATTAGCGTTGGTCTCTGCAAGTATTCTGGGTATGGCTTCAAGAACCATATCAATGCCTTTTTGCTCAACCAGTCGACCAACCAGACCTAACAATGGCGCTTCTAATTTATCCTTATCGGCCGTTATGCCATAAGACTCTAACAAAGCCTTTTTGTTTTTTTGCTTGCCGGGATTGCGACGTTGCGCGGTAAAGTTAAAAGGTATCAGGCTATCTGTAGCTGGATTCCATACTTTGGTATCAATGCCATTGAGTATTCCAGATAATTTATAACTTCTCGATGAAAGTACTCCTTCAAGTCCGTAGCCAAATTCAGCGGTACAGATTTCTTTTGCGTAGGTTGGGCTAACGGTTGTAACTGCATCAGAATATACAATGCCGGCTTTAAGCATGGATAAATTACCGTAAAACTCGACACCCTCCATCGACCACCAGGCACTGGGTAATTTAAGACGGTTAAATTCTTCTTTGGAGAAGCTCCCGCTATAAGCCAGGTTGTGTATAGTGAATATTCGCCGCGGACGTTCTGGCTCATGATCTAGAAATGCAGCCACTAATCCGGTTTGCCAATCGTTGCAATGCACGACATCGGCTTTCCATCCGATATTCAATTTATCCAGACTTAAAGCGGCTACTGCCATAGAAAATAGAGCGAAGCGTTCCGCATTATCGGGCCAGTCATGACCATTAGCATGGGTGTATGGATTCCCTTCGCGGTCAAATAATTGTTGATAATCCACCAGCCAGATCGGCATTTCAAACTGTTCGTGTGTTGCTTCTAATATCCGAACATCTCTGGTAACACCGGCTAAATTCAGCTGTAACCAACCTATGGTTTTGAATGAATCTAACTCATGTAATACGTCACGATACGCAGGCAGGACCAGTCGTACATCAATATTCTTTTCTGTAAGTGCATGTGGTAGGGAGTATGAGACATCGCCTAATCCACCGGTTTTTAATAAAGGCCAAACTTCGCTGGTAGCAAATAAAACCTTCATTTTAAAATATCCATTAACTTTTTCTCTTCTTTAATATTCTTTACGTAGCATTTAATCTGAAGCTGTATTAACCATCCATACCATCCGTAAATATATTATAGAAAGTCACCCCCCTACTTTAAGGCAGTTTTTTTTCATTAAATAATGAAAAACTTACCCTGTGGATAGTTAGCTGTTACTGCTTTTTTACTAATGTATTACAGCTATATTCAACTAAGACCTATTTACTAATCTGTATTACGTAACACCTAATAATTGAGAATATCTATACGATTAATTTATGCAATTATTATGCCAGCAACCTATCATTAGCTAATAATTGCTAGTGATAGTTGATCCTTCCTAATCGGAGAATTCTCCTTTAAGAAACACAGCACTCAATGGTGGCAATGTCACACTAATCGATTGTCTAAACCCTGTCCATGGAACGGATTCAACTGAAATCGGATTATGGTTTCCACAATTTGAACCTGCGTAATAGGACGAATCGGTATTTAATAATTCATGATAAGTATCAGCTTCCGGTACACCAATTCGATAGTGCGTTCGTGGAACCGGGGTGAAATTTAATAAGCAGATAATTGTATCCTTCGGATCTTTTGATTTACGCATCAGGCTTAAAGCCGACTGATCTGAATCGTTACAATCTATCCACTCAAACCCATCGTGTGAAAAATCAAAGTAATGCAATGCTGTTTCATTCTGGTACAAGTTATTCAGGTCTGTAATTAACTGACTAACACCATGATGTTGCTCTACTGAAGTTAATGCCCAGTCGAGTTCAGCATCATCATTCCATTCGATCCATTGTGCAAATTCACCACCCATGAATAATAATTTTTTGCCCGGATGAATGTATTGCCACGCATAGAGTAAACGTAAATTCGCCATCTTTTGCCAATCATCACCCGGCATCTTACTCACCAGACTCCGCTTGCCATGTACCACTTCATCATGCGATAACGGCAAAATAAAGTTTTCCGAATAGCTATAGATTTGACTGAAAGTCAGTTGATTATGATGGTATTTACGATGTACTGGATCAGTTTCCATATAGCTGAGATTGTCATTCATCCAGCCCATATTCCATTTAATCGAAAAACCTAAGCCACCCAGTTCTACAGGTCGAGAAACCATTGGCCATGCCGTTGATTCCTCTGCCATGGTAAGCACCCCGGGATGCAATCCATGGACCGTGGTATTCATCTGCTTGAGAAAATCGATCGCTTCCAGATTTTCTCTGCCGCCAAACTCATTCGGTAACCACTCGCCAGCTTCTCGTGAATAATCCAGATATAGCATCGAAGCAACTGCATCGACACGCAGTCCATCTAAATGGAATTCTTCAATCCAGTACACCGCATTGGTAATTAAAAAGTTTCGTACTTCATTACGCCCGTAATTGAAGATGAGTGTTCCCCAATCCTGATGCTCGCCCTTTCTAGGGTCTGCATGTTCGTAGAGCGCATCGCCATTAAATTTTGCTAATGCAAAAGCATCTTTGGGGAAATGAGCGGGCACCCAATCCAGAATCACACCTATGTTAGCTTTATGGCATTCATTGATGAAATATCGAAAATCTTCAGGCGTCCCAAAACGCGCAGTAGGCGCAAAGAAGCCAGTTACCTGATATCCCCAGGATTGATCTAAAGGATGTTCTGCAATGGGGAGTAGCTCGATGTGCGTGTATGCCAATTCCTTAATGTAAGGAATCAGTTGTTTGGCTATTTCTCGCCAGTTCAGAAAATTACCGTCATCATCGCGACGCCACGAACCAGCATGTAATTCATAAATACTGATCGGTTTGTGCTGCCAATCGAAATTATTGCGATGTTCTAGCCAGGCCTGATCTTCCCAGTCAAATTTTTCTGCCGACGATATATGAGAGGTGGTATCAGGACGTAATGCCATAGACTGTGCGTAAGGATCTGTTTTCTTTAAAATCTCATCATGTTGAGTACAGAGCTCATATTTATACACATCATTGGCGACTAAGCCTGGGATAAATAATTCCCAAAGCCCTGAGGAACCTCTACTGCGCATCGGGTGTCTGCGACCATCCCAGCCATTGAAGTCACCAACAATGCTAATCCTTTTAACATTAGGACACCACAAGGCGAATTGACACCCTGTAACGCCATCTATAGTCTGGATATGAGCACCCAAAAACTGATAGGCATGATGATGTTTTCCTTCAGCAAAAAGGTAGATATCCATCTCCCCTATTTGCGGTTGAAAACTATAGGACGATATTGATTCGTGCCAGTCTTCACTACCTTTCTGTTGCCATTTGAGTGTGTAATGCTCATCGAGTGATTTAGCTTGTTTCGCAGATAGCTTATATTCAAATATGTCGCTATCCGGGATACGAGTCATCTCTCCCACGCCTTTCAGTTCAGCCACTTCTGCCTGAGGCAAGAAGCTACGGACTATTTTTTCTTTTTTCGCATTAGCTGACGTGTGAATACCTAATATAGCAAATGGGTCATGATGCTTGCCTTGCTGTATTTTTGCGAAATCTTGAGTAAAAGTCTTATCCTCGGTTTTTTTACTTGCGCTGTTTTGCCTAGCGCTAGTTTTCTTAGCGGGCTTGTTGTTCGACTTGTTTTTCTGAGGTTGTGCCATTAGTGCGTATCCGTTTTGTATAAGCGACCAGCTTTTTCTAGTTGTTCTCTAGTCTTATTAACGATGCTTTTTGTTATTTGATCCCAATCGAATTTCCAGGTCCAGTTATCATCAGAAATTCCGGGGACATTCATGCGAGCTTCAGAGCCAAGATTCAGTATGTCTTGAATAGGAGCAATGGCCAATTGACCGCTACTATTGAAAGCAACTTCAATCAGTCTCTCTGTTATTTTGTTGGGATCTGTTAGTTGCAAAACATCTAAAATATGATTTTGTGTCTCTGTATCCTGACTATTAAACCAGCCAAGTGTCGTATCATTATCATGGGTGCCCGTATACACAATGCGATCGTAAGTAATGTTTTCAGGCTTATGCGGATTATCTGTAAATCCATCAAAGGAAAATTGTAAAACAGACATTCCCGGGAGTTCATATTTCTCACGCAGTGCATTAACCTCGGGCGTTATAATTCCCAAGTCTTCGGCTACAATCGCTAATGACCCCATCTCTTGCTTTAAATGTTGTAATAATTCTTCGCCTGGTACTTTTTGCCATTCACCATCAATGGCTGTTTCGCAATCGCTAGGAATCACCCATACCGCCTCTAGACCACGGAAGTGATCGATGCGCACTAGATCAAAAAGACTAAAATGATTTTTAAGTCGTTGCATCCACCATTTAAAATCATCTTGTCGCATTTGCGCCCAGTTATAGTGCGGATTACCCCAGCGCTGCCCCGTTTTGGAGAAATAATCTGGCGGAACACCGGCAACAACCGTCGGGTGACTATCATCATCTATTAGAAATAAATCAGGGTTACTCCAGACGTCTGCACTATCGTGCGCGACGAAAATAGGCATATCGCCGAAAATCATTATATTACGCTCAGCAGCGTAGGCTTTAACTTCATTCCAACGTCGATACAGGCAAAATTGCTGCCAACAAATGGCACTTAATTGGTCATGGTTCTCAGCTCGATACTTATCTAATACATGCTGCTCGCGATGCCGAAATTCATCTGGCCATTCATACCAGGGCTTAAAACCCAACGTTTGTTTAAGTGATATAAATAAAGCGTATTCATTGATCCAGTAATCCTGAGCATATAGCCAACGGATAAATTCTTGGTCACCGACATTTATATTCTCGTAAGCTGTATCAGCAAGAAACGCAGGATTGATGGCAAATGCCGAATAGCATTGATATGGCGATAAATTTTCCTGAGGTACGCCCAAAGGTAAAATCTGCCAAACACTCAGGCCCGCATCTGACATAAAGTCTAACCAACGATTCACATCCTTATCTAAAACTCCGGAAGGAAGAGACGTTGGATGAAGTAGTACACCGCCTAATCGAGCTTTTTGGTGCTGCAGTTCGGAATAGGTTTCCATTTAAGCATTACGCCTCATGGTACCTGAATTTTCAGCATCTCCTCCGCCGACAGAAATAGGATGATCTAAATGTTCGGGAGGGGCTTTATCAATTAAGGCATATAACTTTTTCAACTGGATACGATACAACTCATCAAAATCGTTAACGCTTCCAGAAGAATTATAATCACCGAACCACCAGAACCAGTCTGATCCTTCGCATATCGCAAGCTGATCATCTAACTCAAGTAATTCATCTTTAGATAAAGTGCCTGCTGCAACAACCTCATCGCAGTCTTTTTTGGCGGCGACTAAATATTCCCAGGCACGATTTTTATCTTCCTGCCCTATCCATGTAGTAAAGCTTCCATACACCCAGCTTCCGGCGCAAATTCTGTCTACTTTGGTAGCTGCAACCGACTGAGATGTCTTCGAGAAAGTTGTTACTTCTATCTCTTCACATTGACTCATTTGTTGATACAGGGCATCAAGGAAGTAATAGCCATTATCATGATAATATTCCCAGGCATTTTCTCCATCTAAAATAACAGAAACCACCTGTTGATCAGCATCATCACCGACGAAATTGGCAATATTTTGTAGATTTTCAACGAAGTTTTGCGCGGCGTCATCCGCATTCCAGTGACTGTATTCGAAACCAATAAAATCAGATAAACCGTCATCTCTGAAATACAACTGAGTTCTGTTTTCTTTAAATTGATAAGGTTTGAATAGCGCTTTTTTATTGTGAATATCTTCAGAATCCATCTGATTCAGATGACAGGTATTACGCCAGACTTGCTCACCCGATGCCGTCCAACTGATATCGAATTTATCTAGCATCTGAATCGCATCTTCACTGACGCCACCCTCTGAAAGCCATACACCCTCAGGCTTTTTACCAAAATGATGCTGGAATGATTGAATACCTTTTTCCATATGCCATTCAGAGCGACTCACGCCATTTGGATAATCATCACAGTTAGGCATAGGAGCCTCCGGTGATGAGCATTGCATGTTTTCAAATTTATTTAATAACGGCACAATCGGATGCGCATAGGGTGTTAAGGATAGTTCTATTTGTCCGCTTTCAGTTAATGCACGATAGCGCGGTATAATTCCACTTAAGGCCTCATATATGATTGTAATTAGCTGCTTACGATCATCCAGAGAATAATCTTGTCCTTTCTCAAACAATGCCGTGACCTGCTTTGAACCTTTCAGTGAATGTCCGAGCCAGGCCAGATGATACCAAACAACTAAGTCATGAAATTTCTGATCCTCTAAACTTTCAAGAGAGAATTCTTTATTTTCAGCGGTACTATCTTCAATTTGACTAAAAGTGTTTTCCATACTTTTCATCAGTTGATCAAAAGCGGGATAAGGCTCAATCATACGAGGCGCATAACAGCGTTTACAGTCTTCAAACAAGCGCTTTTTTTGCTCTAACTTACCAGGAATTTCAGTCGTTCCAGCCAGTACCGAAAGCAATGGATCTGACAATGGATTTGTTTTGTGAGTAGTACTCGACTGAAAGTGTTTAAGCTCTTCAACGTATTGATCGAGTTGTTCCAGCAATACCGGTGAGAAATTAACAACAGCAGCCATATCTGGATGGTTTTCCAGATGCTTTGCCATATCGGTGTAGTCTTTTATACCGTGCAGATATACCCACGGTAGATGGAAAGTACCATTCGGACCTTCACGATAGTAAGGCTGGTGCATATGCCAGCACAATACTACTTTTAGCTTAGACTTCATAAATCAATCACCTTCAAATGAAAACAAATCTTGACCGAGCATACCGGGAGTAACCAGCACTATGCCCTCTTCAGAAACATGGTAATTCTTGCGATCTTCGTCAAGGTCTTCTCCTATAACTGTTCCATCGGGTATGACACATGATTTATCGATAATCGCTTTGGTTATACGACAATTCTTTCCAATTTTCACCTTGGGTAAAATTACACTGTCTTTGACGTGAGAGTAACTTTCGATGGTTGTTCCTGATGAAATCACAGATCGTTTTACTCGTGCACCAGAAATAATACAACCGCCAGAAACCAGTGAATCTATTGCCTCACCGCGACGTCCCTCGTCATCAAAAATGAATTTTGCTGGAGGACTTTGTGTTTGATAGGTCCATATCGGCCATTCCTGATCATACAGATTTAGCTCTGGCTCAATATCACATAACTCCATATTCGTTTTCCAATAGGATTCAAGCGTTCCCACATCTCTCCAGAATGAAGGTTCCCCTGTTTTCTCATCGGCAAAGGCATAGGCCATCGCAATAGAATCTTTAATTTTTGCAGGAATAATATCCTTACCAAAATCATGTGATGATGCAGGATTACTCGCGTCTTCTTTCAATGTCTCATAGAGAAAACGAGTAGAGAAAACATAGATACCCATCGAAGCCAATGCAGAATCTGGCTTACCTGGCATAGGTTCTGGATTTTCTGGTTTTTCTGTAAAACTGGAAATTTGCATATCATCTTGAACCGCCATCACACCGAAGCTAGAAGCCTCTTCTTTCGGCACTTCTATACAACCTACGGTAAAATCAGCACCTGAATGCACATGTTGAATCAGCATTTTGGTGTAGTCCATGGTGTAGATATGGTCTCCACCTAACACAATCACATATTCGGCTCGGTGGCTGCGCATTATATCGATGTTTTGATATAAGGCATCCGCTGTACCTTTGTACCAGGCTTTTTCTGCGGTACGTTGCTGAGCTGGTAATAGTTCAACAAACTCGCCAATTTCCGCGCGTAAAAAACTCCAGCCACGTTGTAAATGTCTCAACAAGGAATGCGACTTATATTGGGTTAAAACAGTAATTTTTCGTAAGCCAGAATTCACACAGTTCGACAGTGCAAAATCTATAATGCGATATTTACCACAAATCGGAACAGCTGGTTTTGCGCGCCACTTGGTTAAATCCATTAAACGCGAACCTTCGCCTCCCGCTAGAATTAACACGAGTGTTTTACGCGTCATTTCTGTGGCTGTTCTTGGCTCAAAGTTTTGAGCACCTTTTTGAGACTGCTTTACTGAACCACTGTCCATTTTTTATCCTTTTATTCAAATGACTCATCAAAATGAATCATTGGTATCTAAATTGAAGCAAATACTGTGCCAGTATTTTGCCTTATAACTTAATCATTGCCCGCATCAATGACATCTCGATAATAATTAATCAGGGTGTTGGTCGAACCATCATGACTTCTCACCTCATAGGGTTGATCAATATCCTGTAAAATTGTTTTGGTTAACTGCTTACCTAATTCAACACCCCACTGATCAAATGAATTGAGGTTCCAGATTATTCCCTGTACAAAAATCTTATGTTCATAAAGCGCCAATAGCATACCCAGTGTACGTGGGGTTAATTTACGAATAAGGATGGTATTGGTCGGATGATTTCCTTCAAAAACCATGTGATGGATACGCTTATCAATATCACCCAAATCAGTATTACCCGCCTTGATATCCGCTAAGGTTTCATCGTAGTTTCTGCCGCGCATTAAGGCTTCCGTCTGCGCCAGTGCATTTGCAAACATAATATTATGTTGCTCCTGATGCGTACTGTGCGTCAACATGGATACGATAAAATCCGAAGGGATCATTTTAGTCCCCTGATGTATCGACTGATAAAACGCGTGTTGCCCATTGATACCGGACATACCCCAGATAATAGGACCCGTTGCATAATCCACCTTGCGACCATCTCTATCAACAGATTTACCATTACTCTCCATATCTGCCTGCTCCAGATACATCGTCAAACTTCTTAAATAATGGTCATAGGGGAAAATACCGTAGGATTCAGCATTAAAGAAATTGTTATACCAAATACCCAACGTAGCGAGAATCACCGGCATATTCTTTTCAAGTGGTGCTTCTCTGAAATGCTGATCCATCGAATGCGCACCATCCAGCATTTTCTTGAATCTCTTCATCCCTACTGCCAGAACCACTGACAAACCAATCGCTGACCAAAGAGAATATCGTCCGCCTACCCAATCCCAGAACTCGAACATATTATCCGGGTCGATTCCAAACTTGATGACTCCGTCACGATTAGTGGAAACAGCGACAAAATGCTTACTGATATGTTGTTCTTCAATTGCAGACTGTAAAAACCATTCACGAGCAACATGCGCATTGGTTAGTGTTTCCTGCGTAGTAAATGTTTTCGAAGAAATGACAAATAAGGTCGTTTCAGGATCCAGCTTTTCTAATGACTGATCAATATGCGCGCCATCTACGTTAGAGATAAAATGTACTGTCAAACGTTTATGGTGATACGGAGTTAGTGCCTCATAAACCATTTTAGGCCCTAAATCCGAGCCACCAATGCCCACATTGACAATATTTTTGATGACTTTACCAGTATAACCTTTCCACTCTCCTTTCCTGACTTTTTCAGAAAAAACGTCCATTTTATCAATGGTAGAATTGATCATGGGCATGACGTCTTCACCATCCACCATAATCGGAGTATTAGTACGATTACGTAAAGCCGTATGCAATACCGCCCTGCCTTCGGTATTGTTAATTTTCTCGCCGCTAAACATACGCTCGCGCCAACCTTCTAAATCAGACTCCTTGGCAAGTTCGCAAAGTAAAGGAATCGTTTCGTGTGAAATCCGGTTTTTAGAATAGTCGAGAAACAAACCATTGTATTCAATCGAATACTTGTTAACTCGCTGCGGATCAACGCTGAATAAACGACGCATGTGAAGTTGGCTCACCTGATCAAAATGCTTTTGCAGTTTCTTGTAAGCCGGCAATTCCGTTAAAGTCGGTTTTTCTTTCTTAGTATTAACCATTATCAATTTTACCAGTTAGAAATTTTACTCGATGAATCATAATCGATTATTGAATGTGTAAATTTGACCTAAGCAAGGCTACTGTTTAAAAATCGAATTTTTTAAGCCAGTGATGAACAAACTTAAATGAGTTTCCTTTAAAAGAATAATCCCAATCCGTAAGAATGGACATATCACCAATGATGTAATTTCAGAAAAGACAACGATAAATCTCCAGTATGACAAACAATAACAGCGTTTCTATTTTGCAGCAGACTTAAGCCGATACTGTCGTGACATTTTATAATATAGATACTGAAAAACATATATCGTCTTAATTTACTGGCATAACAGATAGATTCAACAGTAAATCGTATAGCCAATTTTTTATACCGCTCTCTTCTCTTACTTAAACCATTACCTTACTTATAGACTACTTTTCAAAAAATGCACTATAAGTAGGGGGGTGACCAAATTTAAATCGTATAACACCTTTAAGAGATAAAATATCACAACTATGGAAGATGGTTGCTACCCGTATTGAGAAGTTTAATTTCTAGCTTTAGGGAATCTATTGAAATTAGATATACAACTCATTTGAGCAAAACTTACGAAACAGACGAAGACTAGGAAAAAATCACTCTGATTAAGACTTATGAACACTATGAACTTAGTATTTACCTTGGAGAATCAGAGTTTATAAAAATTTGTAATACCGCCAAGGACAATATTACGACATAATAAATGTACTAAAAAAATATCATTATCTAGATTTTTTCATAGCTACAAATCTGGGTAGCGCTTCGATTTTAGATAGCCATGCTTTGATATTTGGATAAGGATCTAAACTGATATCTCCTTCGGGCGCATGAGCGACATAGGTATAGCAGGCTATATCGGCTATTGTGATTTCATTTCCCGTTAAAAAATCATGTTGGCTTAGGGTATTGTCTATCATTCCTAGCAGTGAAACTGTCTTTTTCTCTACCGTTGCAAAATCAATTTCCACGTTAAATACTTTACTAAATCTTGCAACAGCGGGTCCTGAAGCTAACTCACCTGCGGCGATAGATAACCAGCGCTGTGTTCTTGCAGCCAACTCTGCGGACTCTGGCAACCATGCATAACCATCGTTGTATTTTTTAACCAGATACACCAGTATCGCGTTCGAATCGCCTAACTTAAAACCATTATCATCAATGACTGGAACCTGACCAAATGGACTGGTTTCAAGGTAGTCATCTGGACGATTACTGCCATCGCGATTTAATTCGATAATCTCATAAGGTAAATCAAGCAGAGACAACATCAACTGCACTCGATGACAATGTCCTGATGCCTCAAAGCGATAGAATTTGATGGGATTATTGCTTTCTGGAAAATGGCTATTCATATTCATTACCTAACAGTTAGATTCTTAACTATAGCTTACGGTAAATAAATATTTATACACCCCCCTACTTATAGGCACTTTTTTTAAAAAAAGTGCCTATAAGTAGGGGGGTGTCATTATAATTAGTCTTTAAGCTGCCTTAGCTTCGTATTAACTATTTTTAGCTAAATAACTATCAACATCAGCATTCAAACGCTGTTTCTCAGCATCAGAAATAAACGCCGCATCAAAACTATTCTTCGCCAATTGCGCCAGGTTTTCTTTATCGTTATTGATCAAATCGCTAATCGCTTCGTAATTCGCATTTAAATAGCCACCAAAATAAGCGGGATCATCCGAATTGATCGTTACTTTTAAGCCAGCCGCTAACATATTGGGTAACGGGTGATTTTTCATATCATCCACTACACATAGTTTTGTGTTTGATAATGGGCAAACCGTTAATGGCATTTGCTCATCAGATAAACGCTTGAGTAATGCAGGATCTTGCATCGATGTATTACCGTGATCGATACGCTCTACTTTCAATAGATCTAACGCTTCGTAAATATACTCAGGTGGCCCCTCTTCGCCTGCGTGTGCCACGATATGAAAACCTTCTTCTCTAGCCTTGGCAAATACACCTTCGAACTTAGAAGGCGGATGACCCATTTCTGATGAGTCCAGACCGACTCCGATAATTTTATCTTTATGCGCTAATGCAGATTCCAAGGTTTTAAACGCATCATCTTCATCCAGATGACGCAAGAAGCACATAATAATGCCAAAGGTAATACCAAACTTATCCTGACCCGCTTGCAATGCCGAGTGGATACCATTCAATGCCGTTTCGAACGCCACACCGCGATCTACATGCCCTTGCGGATCGAAGAAAATTTCTACATGGCGCACATTCTCTGCATTCACCTTTTCAAGGTATGCCCAGGTTAAATCATAGAAATCCTGCTCGGTCTGAAGAACGTTCATCCCCTGATAATAAATATCCAGAAAGTCCTGTAACTGATTAAAATCATAAGCTTTATGCAAAGCTTCAACAGACTCATAAGGCAATGTAATACCATTTCGCTCAGCAAGCTTAAACATCAACTCTGGCTCGAATGTACCTTCAATATGTAAATGGAGTTCGGCTTTAGGCAAGCCAGCAATAAATGATTTCATAGTTATTAGTTATTTAAGTTGAATAAAAAAGAGCGGTAATAATACCGCTCTTAATAAAATGTATCGAATAATTGTTTTAGAACGTTTAGATTTTCATTCAAATCAAGGCGCCTTCGCACGCAGAATGTGAGCGTACATTAGTACGTGACCATTCGAGTACTAAAGCAACGCTGAGTTGATTGAAAAGATGAATGTTCTAATTAATTATTTGGGGATTGTGCCGTCTACCCCTTCAACATACCAATCCAGCTTCGACAAATCACCATCAGAAATAGTTTCGCCTTCTTTTACAACAATCTCGCCTTTCTGATTTTTGATTGGGCCCTGGAATGGGTGGAAGCTACCATCAATAATTGAGGCTTTTACTTTATCAGCCATTTCGCGAACATCCTCTGGCACTGCATCTCCGTAAGGAGCCATGACTACCATCCCTGCTTTTAGACCGTCCCAGGTATCATCTGATTTCCAGCTGCCATCTATCGCTGCTTTTACACGCTGAACATAGTATGGAGCCCAGTCGTCGATGATTGCTGTTAGCTGTGCTTTAGGTGCGAATGCTTTCATGTCTGAAGCCTGACCAAAACCATAAACACCGCGTTTTTCTGCTACTTGTAGTGGTGCTGGTGAGTCAGTGTGTTGTGTAATGATGTCTGCACCCTGATCGATCAGTGCTTTTGCTGCATCCCCTTCTTTTCCGGGATCAAACCAAGAGTTTACCCAAACAACTTTAACGGTTACATCAGGATTTACTTTACGAGCTGCAATTGTCATCGCATCTATACCACGAATGACTTCAGGGATTGGAAATGATGCGACATAGCCGATGATATTCGACTTAGTCATTTTACCTGCGATGGTGCCTAAAATGGCACGACCTTCATAAAAACGTCCCGAATAGGTACCAACATTGTCTGCGCGTTTGTAACCCGTTGCGTGCTCGAATTTAATCTTGGGGAATTTTTTCGCGACTTTAATGGTTGGATTCATGTAACCAAATGAAGTGGTGAAGATCACTTCATTGCCATCTGCGGCTAACTGGCGGATAACAC
The DNA here is from genome assembly GCF_947495625.1 of uncultured Cocleimonas sp. GTDB lineage: Bacteria > Pseudomonadota > Gammaproteobacteria > Thiotrichales > Thiotrichaceae > Cocleimonas. The sequence continues at coordinate 95,864 of NZ_CANLZW010000010.1, read as the reverse complement.
GTTCTGCGTCAGCGCCTTCTGGAACGCTCTCAACATAGGTCGTTTTTACATCTAATTCCTTTTCAAGCGCTAAACGCCCCTGATCGTGCTGGTATGACCAGCCATGGTCTCCAATGGGACCGACATAAACGAAACCAACTTTCGTCTCCGCGTTAGCAATACCAACGGCTGATAAGCAGGTGGCAATCGCAACAGATGTAAGAATTTTTTTAAACATTTTAACTCCTTAGGGGTTGGGTTGATTTAAATATTAACAGATATTTATCGACTTGCATGAAAAGGTTTTCCTAAACTTGCAGGGGCATTTAGTTTAATTTTAGAACGGTCTCGAGAAATAATAACCAGTACTAAAATAGTGGCGAGATACGGTAGCATCGACATCACTTGCGAAGGCACAGCAATACCCAGTGCTTGAGCGTGCAATTGTAAAATTGAGATGCCACCAAACAGGTAGGCACCCAATAATACGCGTCTGACTTTCCAGCTTGCGAATACCACTAAAGCGAGCGCTATCCAGCCACGACCGGCTGTCATTTGCTCCACCCACAGCGGTGAGTAAGCCAACGATAAATAGGCCCCGCCCACGCCTGCCATCGCACCGCCAAATAACACTGCGAGAAAGCGAATTTTAAGCACTGAATAGCCCATCGCATGCGCTGCATCGTGGGAGTCTCCTACGGCTCTGAGAATCAATCCTGCACGGGTTTTATTCATAAACCACATGACGGCAAACACCATAAAGATAGACAGATAAACCAGCCCATCCTGACTGAAGAAGATTTCACCAATCACGGGTATATCAGAAATTACCGGGATATGAAGTTGTGGAATGCCATCATAAGCCACACCAATCATACTTTGACCGACAAGCGCACTTAGTCCTATACCAAATATTGTTAAGGCTAGCCCTGTAGGTACCTGGCTGGCATGGAACACTAGCACTAGCACACCGAAAATAGCAGCCATCGACGCACCCGCTAGCATACTGGCAAAAATAGCCACGGTGGCACTGCCAGAGTAATGCACGGCGGCGAATCCGACGATTGCGCCCATCACCATCATGCCTTCGACACCAAGATTAAGAACGCCAGATTTTTCTGTTACTAATTCGCCCAACGCGGCAAATAATAATGGCGTTGCTGCGGTGATAATTGTCAGTATTGCTGCAACTAAAATCTCCATTACTTTACCTCGCTTGTAGATTTTATTGATGACTTAACCGCTGGCGCAATCGTCGACTCAGACTTTTTTGAGGTTCGAATCTTGTATTGAATCAACACATCACAGGCCAATAAGAAAAAGAGTAATAGGCCTTGAAAAACACCGGTCACCGCAACGGGCAAATTGAGTTTCATCTGTGCAGTTTCTCCACCGAGATAGGATAACGCCAGCAATAAAGCCGCGAATAACACACCCAGAGGATGTAATCGACCCACGTAAGCAACTATGATGGCGGCAAAACCATAGCCGGGAGAGATATTGGGCAATAGTTGTCCTATCGGCCCAGAAACTTCTATAGCTCCTGCCAAACCAGCAGCGCCACCACTGATTAATAAGGTCGTCCAGATTATTTTGGAATGACTAAAACCCGCGTGCTCACCGGCTGCTGGCGCATCGCCCATGACCTTAATTTGATAGCCGAGCAAGGTTCGAGAGAGTAATATCCAGCCGATGCCTACGAAAAATAAAGCGATTACAGCGCCTAAGTGTAAACGGGTACCATCGTACAAAATAGGTAACAACGCGGAGTCACTAAATAAACGTGATTCGGGGAAATTAAAACCATCAGGATCTTTTAAAGGCCCATGAATCAAAAGGTTTAATAACAATGCAGCTACATAACTCAGCATCAAACTGGTGAGGATCTCATTGGCATTAAAACGGGTTTTCAGAAAAGCGACGATTCCAGCCCAAATAATCCCTCCCAACGCACCCATAATCAGAATTAAAGGGATGATGTAAAAGCCTGTTTTTTCATAGAAAAATAATGCTGTTGCTCCACCAAATAATCCTCCTAAAATCAATTGGCCTTCGGCACCGATATTCCACACTCCGGCACGAAACCCCAGAGACAAGGCAACACCAATGAGAATCAATGGAGTGGCCTTTACCATGAGTTCGGTTAATCCATAAATGGAGGAAATAGGTTCGACAAAAAAGGCATGTAAAGCCCCCGAGGGTGAAACGCCCATAATCAGAAATAAGACTATACTGGCCAGTAACGTGAGTAAAAGTGCGAGTATGGGTGACAAATAGACCATCGCTTTGGATGGTGATTGTCTTTTAATCAATCTAGGAAGCATTATGATTAACCTCACTGCCATTGATCACATCATCATGCATGTCATCAAGTGAGACCCCCGCCATTAACAACCCCATTTTTTCAATGGTGATTTCGCTAATAGGGTAAAACTTCGAGAGCACGCCTCCACAGATGGCTCCCATGCGATCAGATATTTCCATTAACTCATCCAGATCCTGAGAAATTACCAATACCGCAGCACCTTTAGATGCCATTTTGCGGATCGCTTCACGAATCGTTTGTGCAGCACCCGCATCCACTCCCCAGGTGGGTTGTGCAACAATTAAAATATTGGGATTCTGATCAAATTCTCTACCCATAATGAATTTCTGTAAATTACCACCAGAAAGGCTAGCAGCCGGAACATCAGCATTGGGGGTTTTCACGGAGAAGTCTTTGATCACTTTGTTTGCATAATCTTCTGTTTTGCCATAATCGATTAAACCGTGGCTAATAAAATGGAGGCGTTCATAAGACGTTAAAAACGCATTATCGACCAAACTCATATCCGGCATCGCACCGTGACCGAGTCTTTTTTCCGGTACACTAGCCATTCCCATTAAACGACGCTTATTGGGACCAAGGTGACCAATGTGTTCACCTTCTATAATGACACTACCAGACTCAGATAATCGCTCACCATTAAGTGCAGTTAATAATTCATCTTGTCCATTTCCTGCAACACCTGCGATACCAACCACCTCTCCCGAGTGAACTAAAAGGTTAATATCTTTTAACGAAATACCCAGTGGATCAGCCGCTACTACATTCAGGTTTTTAGCCTTTAAACGGATATCACCAAGCGTTGGTTTTTTCGGGTGTTTAAAGGCCTGCATTTCTTCACCCATCATCATTGCGGCGAGTGATCCTGTGCTTTCTTTATCAACCGATACTGTCGCGACTTTTTTGCCCAGTCTTAAAATGGTGGCGTCATGGCAAAGTGCCTTAATTTCATCGAGCTTATGACTGATATAGAGAATCGCCAGACCTTCCTCACCTAACCGTCTTAAGGTGACAAATAATTTTTTCACTTCTTGCGGGGTTAATACCGAAGTGGGTTCATCCATTATCAGCAATTTAGGTTCTTGCAATAGACAACGAATAATTTCAATTCGTTGGCGCTCACCTACGGATAAAGTATAAACGTGTCGATTAGGATCAAGAGGCAAACCATAACGTTGGGATACTTCGGTAATCTGCTCTGCCAGTTCTCTCATGCTGCTGGCATGATCCATCCCCAGTGATATATTTTCGACGACGGTTAATGAATCAAACAGTGAAAAATGTTGAAACACCATTGCAATGCCCAACTCTCTGGCATGGGCTGGTGCCTTGATATTAACTGCTTTTCCATCGAATTTAATTTCTCCAGCATCTGGTTTTAATATGCCATAAATCATTTTTACCAGAGTGGATTTACCTGCACCATTTTCGCCGAGTAAAGCGTGCACTTCGCCAGGTCTGATTTTCAGATCGACATTGTCAGTAGCGAGTACACCCGGAAATGCTTTACGCATTCCTGTGAGTTCTAGCAAATACTCAGATGGTTGAGCCATGTGTTTCCCTATCCAGATTAATCTAAAATTGTACCGTTAAAAAACAAATGAATTTCATACATTTGCAATAAATCTAATAATGTTTCCTTAAATTATTAAAAAATGCCCTCAAAGTGGGGAGGTGCCTTTAATCGTTTTAAGAATATATTTCTTAATTACACTTTTATTACGCTTTTAATACACTTGTATTAAACCCATATCGATTGTACCCACCCCCCTACTTTAGAGGCTTTATTTTTTCATGAATGAATAAAAGTCATTGTTATAGGACTTTTCAACCATGATACTTTTTACCCATAATATAGGTTTCTTTAACACAACGATCATCGCCCAACATCAATAATGAAAACAGACGCTCTTCAAACGTAGTGCATTGTTCTATTTTAAATTTCAGCAACGGCGTTGCCTGATAATCCATCACCACAAAATCAGCTTCCTTACCCTGTTCAAAGTTCCCAATGTTATCGTCTAAATCCAGTGTTTTAGCGCCACCGAGTGTTGCCATGTACAAAGACTGGAATGCAGATAAGCTTTGGTCTTGAAGTTGTTGAATTTTATAGGCTTCGTTAATCGTTTGCAGGATTGAGAAACTGTCCCCACCGGCAACATCGGTACCCAAACCTACTTTCACTTTATGTTGTTGTGCTTTATGCAGATTAAACAAACCACTACCGATAAAAAGATTGGAACGCGGGCAATACGATATAGACGAGTCCGTTTCAGCAAGTCGTTGCCATTCGCCATCGTCCAGGTGAATACCATGCGCAAAAACAGAGCGTTTACCCAGCAAATCATAATGATCGTAAACATCCAGATAGTTTTTCCTCTCTGGAAATAAGTCATGCACCCATTCGCACTCTTTTTTATTCTCAGAAAGATGTGTTTGAAAATGCACATCCGGAAATTCTTTTAATAAGCGCCCTGCCGCTTCCAACTGTTCTGGGGTGCTGGTCGGTGCAAAACGCGGCGTTACGGCATAACGTAAACGATCTTTATTGTGCCATTTCTCAATAAGTTGTTTGCTTTCGCTATAAGACGTTTCGGGCGTATCCAGTAAATAATCTGGCGCGTGTCGATCCATCATTACCTTGCCGCAAATCATACGCAAATTACGTTGCTGTGCCTCGGTAAAGAACGCATCAACAGATTGTGGATGTACCGTGCCGAAAACTAACGCGGTCGTGGTTCCATTAGACAGTAATTGATCAAGGAAAAAACGGGCTATTTCTGCGGCATATTCCGGATCAGAGAAATTCGATTCAGCAGGAAAAGTATAGGTTTCGAGCCACTCAAGCAATTGTTCACCGTAAGATGCGATAATTTCACACTGTGGGAAATGAATGTGTGTATCAATAAAACCGGGAGTGATCAGGCAATTGGGGTGTTCCGTAATATGAGCATCAGCGGGCAATGCTTTGAGTAGCGCTTCCGCTTCACCACAGGACTGCACCTGACCGTTGCTATCAATGACCAGTAAACCATCTTTAAAATACTGCCAGCTCTTCTCTTTTGTTTCTGTTGAAGACTGATATTGAGGATTACTTAAGAAATGCAATATTTCGCCGCGATGAGCTGTAACAGAATCTTTAACTGAAGATGAAATTGTCATTAATCCCTGCTCTCTATGCTGACTATCTTGTTTATATCATCTTCAAGTCGAGCATAATCTAACTGCTGCTTTTCTTTTAACAACAGACATTCAGCCATGATCGAAACAGCAATCTCCATTGGTTTTTTAGTCTTTAAGTCGGGCAACCCCATGGGGCATGTCAACTGTTGCAGTTCATCCTGATTAAAGCCTTTCTTTAATAGACGCTGTCTAAATTTTAGCCCTTTGGTACTCGAACCTATCACACCACAATATGCCGAATCTCCACGCGTGAGAATCGCTTCGCAGAGTTGCTGGTCGAGCGCATGATCGTGTGTCATCACCAGAAAGTAACTCTTTTTAGGACACGATTCGACCGCCAGTTCTGGTTTTTTTAAATGAATTATTTGAACATTTCTCGCATCAATATCACTGAGCAGTTCTGGTCTGGAATCGAACAGGTTTACCTTACAATCTACCTCAGTCAATATTTTGACCAATGCCTGACCGATATGCCCTGCGCCAAAAATATTCAACACAAAATCACTTGCGGGAAATACCTCAAAAAAGACCGAAACAACGCCACCGCAGCATTGCTTTAAATCTTTTCCCAGATTAAAACGCTCGGTATGTTGCTGTAATTTATTGGATTTCAATAACTCACGTGCAATGTCGATAGATTGAAACTCCAGCGCACCGCCACCAATGGTATCGAAAGTATCATCTTCAGAAACCACCATTTTTGTACCCGTATCGCGCGGACAGGAACCGCGAACAGCCATCACCGTGAGCAATACGAATCCTTGTGCTTCAGATTCTAGCTTCGCCATTGCCTGAACCCAGTTCAAGACATTGCTCCTCTGTTTGTATCAGTTTCATCAACATTATCAGTTATTGCGCTAATGGCATTCATGATATTTTCAGGGGTCGCAGGCGCATCTAAAGGTGGATTTATTTTGTAATCAGCGACACTGGCTATTGCATCACGGATCGCAAAAAATACCGAGAAACCCAATAGTAAAGGTGGCTCACCCACAGCTTTAGAACGTAGTATGGTGTCCTCGTGATTCGGGTTATGAAAAAGATTTACTCTAAGGTCATCTGGACAATCGTTAACAGCAGGAATTTTATAGGTGGAAGGTGCATGCGTCATCAGCTTGCCCTTCGGGTTCCACCATAAATCCTCTGTCGTAAGCCAGCCCATTCCTTGAATAAAGGCGCCTTCTACCTGACCGATATCTATCGCTGTATTAATTGGATTTCCGGCATCGTGTAATAAATCTGCGCGGAGTAACTTCATCTCGCCAGTTAAGGTATCAACAATCACTTCTGAAACGGCTGCACCGTAGGCAAAATAGAAAAAAGGTCGACCTTGTAACTTATCCTTGTCCCAATTCAGTTTGGGTGTTTTATAAAAACCGTCTGACCAGAGTTGTATTCGGTTTTCATAGGCCTCTACAACAAGTTCTGTGAAGGGTATCGATTGTTTATCAAGACTGACCGTATCATTTTCAAATAACACATCTTGAATGTCACCCCCCCACTTATGGGCGATATATTCTGCTAAACGTTGTTTAATCTGTGCAGCAGCATTCTCGGCGGCTTTACCATTTAAATCAGTTCCGGAAGATGCCGCAGTTGCCGAAGTATTAACAACTTTACTGGTATCTGTGGCTGTAGCACGTACCCGACTGAGATCAACACCCAGCACTAATGCAACAACCTGCGCAACTTTGGTATTCAGCCCCTGCCCCATTTCAGTGCCGCCATGATTCACCAGAATAGAGCCATCGGTGTAGATATGGACCAATGCACCAGCCTGATTGAAATGCACCACATTGAATGAAATCCCGAATTTTACGGGGGTCAGTGCTAGACCTTTTTTTAGAATTGGGCTCGTTTCGTTGTAAGCCTTAATCTCAGCGCGACGCGCTACGTAATCGCTGGTTTTTTCTAACTCGGCAACCAGCTCATGAATAACATTGTCTTCGACTGTTTGACCATAAGGCGTAATATTGCGTTCATCGTTTCCGTAAAAATTAGCTTTACGGATTTCCAGAGAGTCCTTACCTAGATCACGTGCAATATTATCAATAATATTTTCAATCGCGATGGCTCCCTGTGGACCTCCAAAGCCGCGAAAAGCGGTATTTGACTGGGTATTGGTTTTGCCGCACATCGCGTGTATTTCAACATCACTTAGATAGTAAGCATTATCAAAATGACATACCGCGCGGGTTGCTACCGGTGGTGATAGATCAGTTGAAAACCCCGAACGCAAAACCATTTCGACTTTGGCTGCAAGAATTCGTCCATCTTCATCAAAGCCAACATCGTATTCATAGTAAAAACAATGACGTTTTCCCGTAGCCATAAAATCGTCATCACGATCGAGACGAATTTTTACTGGGCATTTCAGGTGATCAGCACATATCGCGGCGACACAGGCAAACAAGCCGGATTGAGATTCTTTACCACCAAAGCCCCCACCCATACGACGAGTTTCGATAAGCACTTGATTAAAATCACGTTTAGTCGAATGCGCAACCAAGTGCTGCATTTCAGTAGGATGCTGTGTCGAACAATACACCAGCATGCCATTATCTTCTTTCGGGATGGCGTAGGAGATCTGGCCTTCAAGATAAAACTGTTCTTGTCCAACCACATAGAATGTTCCTTTGCTTCGATGCGGAGAATCTTGGAGTTTCTTTTCAGGTTCACCACGTACTAACTGCATTGGCGGAACCACAAACGAGCCTTGTAGCTTGGCTTCCTGTGGCGTCATGATTGCGGGTAAATCTTCGTATTCGACTTTAGCTAAAACGCTTGCACGACGTGCCGCCATATAGCTTTTTGCAACAACCACGAACATCGGTTGACCCACAAACTGCACTAAGCCATCAGCAAGAATTGGATCATCCTGAACAATCGGACCACATTCGTTTTCACCCGGAATATCTTTGGCAGTTAATACCGCGACCACATCCTCAGCGGCTTCAACGGCGGATAAATCCATGGACTTGATTAATGCATGTGGGCGCTCGCTTAAACCCAGAGCCGCATACATGGTTCCATTGACTTCGGCAATATCATCCACATACACCGCTTCACCAGAAACATGTAAATGCGCGGATTCGTGAGGGTGAGATTTTTCTGTTGAATGACTCATGAATTCACGCTCGTATTGGCAAACACATCGAGACTTTCGTTGGGTAATGGATTCACCAAACGCGTTTCCAGATAAAAACGGTAGAGTAGATTTGACGCCGATTGCATGCGGTTTTTATCACTCGCGCGCATATCAGTCATTGGCGCATAGTCTTGCTGCATCACATTCATCGCAGTGCGAACATTTGTTTCATTCCACTCCTGGCCGACTAAACTCTGTTCTGTCTGTTTTGCTCTCTTGGACGTTGCAGCCATGCCACCGTATGTTATTCGACAACTCTCAACGATATTGCCTTTCAAGTTAAGCGCAAAGGCGGCGAATACAGCGGAAATATCAGAGTCATGACGTTTAGAAAGTTTATAGCAGCGGAACTGTTGTCCTGAGACTGGCAAAGGCAGATAAATCGCTTCTACAATTTCATCTCGCTGCATATCCTTTTTCATATAATCGAGATAAAAATCCTCGAGCAGCAACGTTCTTGAACCAGCAGTGTTACGTAACTCAACTTCAGCGCCCAAGCTGATTAGTGCTGGCATGGAATCACCAATGGGTGAGCCATTAGCGACATTGCCACCCAGAGTTCCGACATTACGTATAGGCTGTGAAGCAAAACGCTCCCACATCTGGTCCATTTCTGGATAATATTCTGACACCGCTTTATACGTATCGGTTAACGACACTCCAGCACCTATTCTCAACGATTCATCTTTCACTAAAATTTGCTTTAGTTCAGTAACTTCTCCGATATAGATGATCGGGTTCAGTTCTCTAAATTGTTTATTCACCCAAAGGCCGACATCTGTGCCACCAGCGAGAATGGTTGCATCGGGGTATTGAGCACGTAGCTCAGTTAATTCATGAGTAGTTTTAGGTGCAAAGAATTGGGAATCTTTATAGTTATGGTTGAGTGCGGCGTCACGTTTTAAATTACGTAGCTGCTTGCATAAATCATCAGGTTTAAATTCAACCGGAGGCAACTCAAACATTTGTTGTGCAGCATCAAGTATGGGCCGATAGCCCGTACAACGACATAAATTGCCAGTTAAGGCGCTTCTGACTTCTGACTGTTCCGGTTTGCTGCCTTCGGCTTGATGTTTATTGTAAACATTCCACAATGACATAATAAAACCAGGCGTGCAAAAACCGCATTGCGATCCGTGTTGATCGACCATTGCTTGCTGCACGGGATGCAAACTCCCATCACTCTGGCGTAAATACTCAACGGTAAAAACAGCTTTAGCATCGAGCGTAGGAACAAACTGAATACAGGCATTAACCGTTTTCAACTCAAGTTCATCATTTACAAGTTCGCCAATAACAACCGTACACGCGCCACAATCACCTTCAGCACAGCCTTCTTTCGAGCCTGTGAGTCCTTGATCTGTACGTAAAAAATCTAATAGGGTTTTGTCAGCTCGAATATCTTCAAGTTGAATCAATTTATTATTGAGAACAAACTGAATCACTAAAATAAAACTCCATTAAATGTATTGATCACGTTAAAAATTTCTATCCTCTGAATAGATAATATCCAATCTAAAGGATAGCAGAGATTAAATTTTTGTAGACCGTATTATCTATAAAATCATGTATAAAAAAGCGTAAATCCAATCCTTAATTAAAGGTGTATAGATCCAACCGTCCTTCATTATCCCATTAAGTAATTGAGCAAGATTCATGCCAGTTAAGGAGTCTCTGAATAAGTCCCATAAATTCTGGCAACGCCAAAAATTCAGGATCAAGGCGTAGTCATGCAGGAATACTCATGTCTTTCAAATGACTGCAACGCAGAGACTGGGTTTTTGGCTAAGCCCCGAAGGGTAAGCCTCTAGGGCATCATCTCCGTTGTTGCTCTTTTCGTGAAGGCAATAAGCATTCTCTTCAAAGTGCGCCTAGGATATGATGCCCTAGAGACTTACAGAATTTTATTGGGCTTAATCAGAGGCTCCTTAAGCCATTATCATAAAGTCTTAATCTGGCAAGCTCAGAAATAAACAGTCTCTATAAACTCTTAGCAGATAAAAAAGAAAACAACCCAGAATAGTGCGTGTTCATAAATGCACACACCCAGAACAGTGCATGAGTTATCAATTTATACTTAATATCGATTTAAGAAAACACTGCTACCTTGCTCCTACTATACCGATTCTGTGCACCTGCAGCATTTGGCACAAAATTTGCTGAAGTAAATAATAGATTGGTTATCACTTGTCCAATTTTATTTTTTACTCAGGTTTTACTTAAGGAATATTATCGCTATCTATAAGGAGATTATGCAATGCCTTTAAACCCATCATCAACCAAGCTATCTACACAATTAAAATCAAACTTAACTAAAATAAGCGCTTTAGTTTGTCTATGTCTTGCCTCTACAATTTCAACACAGGCGGCAGATTGGAGCTCAACCAATCTACAACTGCTGAATGGCAGTGGTTATGAGCTTGGCAAGAAAGATCGAACAATTTTAACTTTTGAAAATTCACTCGGTTGGAAATATGGGGATAACTTTATATTCATCGATGTAACTGAGCCATTTAATGAAGGTACGAGCTATTACAGTGAGCTTTCTCCACGATTTTCTCTCGGAAAAATGACAGGCAAAGATATGTCATTCGGTATCGTTAAAGACATTATGGTAGCGACCACCTTGGAAATGGGTCAAGGAACACGTGGTTATTTAGTAGGGGTTGGTTTACCACTTAAACTTCCAGGCTTCGCGTTTGCTAATGTGAATTTATATGCACGGCAAAGTGACCGCGATTTTGCTGCTGACGACACTGATCTAGGTGGACAGGTCACACTGACCTGGAATCGTCCGTTTACATTAGGTTCTACAAAGTGGAATTTTGAAGGCTTTCTCGATTATGCGTTTGCTGAAAAAGGTGGCAGTGCGCCGAAAGAAGACAATATCGTAGCAGCACCACGCTTAATGCTGAATCTCGGAAAATCTTTACAAGTGGGTATCGAGCAACAAATATGGAGAAATAAATTCGGCGTTAAAAATGTGGACGAAGATGTTACACAAGCAATGGTAAAATTCACGTTCTAAGCCTGCTATATCAAAGTAAACAGTATCTGCTTATTAATTATAACTAGAAACTAATGTCGTTATAAATTCCTCTTTCAAAGAGGAATTTATAACTAAAGCAAATCATAATTAGATCGAAAGAAAGACAAAGATTACAAATTAAAGAATAAAAGTCACCCCCCACCTTTGGGGCACTTTTTTACTAAAGCTTCAAAATAACCTTAGTGTCCAGCTCCGTTTCAACACAGTTGTTATCATCGGCTATGTGGTCTACTACGATGAAATCACTGTCTTCTTGAAGTGGTATTAAATAATGATGCCATGCGCCTTTACGATAATTCACGCCTTGCCTGCCATTACTGATAAAGAGTTCCAGCTTATCGATATCCAGTTTTTCAGCGGGCGGAGCAACCAGTATCAGAAACGGAATATCGCCCAAGGGATGAAACAACTGACTACCAAATGGATGATATTCCATCATCGTGGCTTCAAACGGTAATTTAACGGCCTTTGATTTGACCAGACTAATACAGGTCTTACCGCCATTATCATTAACATCCACATCTGCGAGATCGTAATAACGGGTGGCCATATCATAATTCATGGAAAACGTTTTACTGGCACTTTCAATGTCAACAACGTCACCAAAAGGTGCAAATGCTTCTGCTGTTAATGGCTTAGGAGTTAATTCGCGCATAGTATTTATGACATCCTGTTTGACTATATATCATTGTATTTAATTACTGCTATTCGCCACATTTGGCGATAGTTCCATACAATCTAAAACGACTGATACCACCATCTGGATAAATATTTAGACGAACATGGCTTACAGCGTTATTTATTCCACTTTCATCATTAATCTGATGACCAAAATTATGTTCCATGTCCATCTCTAGTTTTTGTTCAGAGAGTATTTCAGGCCAGTTTTTACTTTCCTCAATGAGTGCATCAGTATCCATACCCAAAGAGTCATCGTCCAAACAAATCGCTTGAATAGAACAGGTGTCAGGATAATTACCTTTGAAATGAGCCGTATCAACCACCACTTTTTTTAGATGACCAGCATGACCTAATGCGATGATAACCCAGTCATGTCCAGGACCACGTCGACGCGACGTTTCCCAGCCATCTCCCATGTTTTTACCTTTCCCAGGAAAAATAATATTATTCATAACGCCAAAGTGTTCATCACTACAGGCAATGGCTCTACCCCCATTGAGGGCAGCTGCTAAATCCATTATTTCATTTGGGCTTACTTCATCCCAATTACTTTGTGGTCGACCGTACACACGCAAACGTGCAACACCACCATCTGGATAAATATGTAATTTTACATGGCTAATCAATTGATCAGTTTCTACCTTACAGGCTTTAACATCATTTTCTTTAATCGGTATTTTACCAATTAGAGTCGTCCATTCAGTCTCTTCATCCGGGACGCCCGTGCAGTAACAAACATCTAGAGAAATCTCTGGAGGTTGATTACCTACAAAATGCGACGTATCAATCACAACACCATAAATAAAGCCGGGACGTGCGAGTCTCACTATACAATAATCATGTCCAGGGGTTCTTTTGCGGCGAGATTCCCAGCCATCCATCCACTTGCCATGATCATCGTATTTATCTTCAATAAATACCGGCTCTTTATCATGTAATAAGCGTTCCTTCGCAGCAAAAAAATCATCAGTCGCATAAAGCGCCAAGGCACCGAGATTGGCTGACGCAAGATTGATGTAGTCTTGTTTAAATTGTTTAATCATTTTTTAATATTTTCCAGAGATAAAGCTAAATGCATTGATTAATTATTCTATTTTTTTAGATGAGTATATCTGCATTTTTTGACTTCTAGGTATTAGTACTAAACTTTTCTTGCCAATGATTGGCGATATCGATTCTGCGAGTTACCCAAACCTGTTGCTTACTTTGAATATAATCAAGAAAGCGTGCAAGCGCCGCTGCGCGACCGGGTCTTCCAACCAAACGGCAGTGCAAACCTATGGATAACATTTTAGGCTGAGTCTCGCCTTCTTTGTAAAGGAAATCAAAACTATCTTTGATATAACTGAAAAACTGATCGCCACTATTAAAACCCTGAGGTGTGGCAAAACGCATATCGTTTGAATCCAAGGTATAAGGAACGATAAGTTGATCCTTTTTAAATTGTTTATCCCAATAAGGTAAATCATCGGCATAACTGTCCGCATGATAGACAAAATCAAATTCATCTGCGACCAGTTTGGCTGTATTTGGGCTAGCACGCCCCAGATAAAAGCCTAATGGTTTCGAGCCTGTAACCGCTTTTTGGATTTCTATCGCTTTGTGTAAATGCTCTCGCTCTAGTTCAATAGGAAGATGCTGGTAATCAATCCAGCGATAGCCATGACTGGCGATTTCCCAATCTGCTTTTAACATCGCTTCTACAGCTTCAGGATTACGTTCCAAAGCCATTGCAACCCCAAAAACGGTAACGGGTAAATCTCGATCGGTAAACATTCGATGTAAACGCCAAAAACCTACACGCGAACCATATTCGTATATAGATTCCATATTGGCATGCCGCATGCCTTGATAGGCCTCAGCACCGACTATTTCAGACAAAAAACGCTCAGAGGCATCATCACCATGCAGTATGCAATTCTCCCCGCCTTCTTCATAATTGATGACAAATTGAACGGCAATACGCGCCTTTTCTGGCCATTGGGGATGTGGTGGATTCGCTCCATAGCCAATCATGTCACGAGGATATTTCATGCTATTTCTCCAAAGACCGATACCAGAGACTAACCTGTTCGCGTTCCTCATCGGTCATTTGAGTGAGATTACCTAAGGGCATGATTTTTTGCATGACCTGAGTATTGACCTTATCCGCATTATTTTCAAGATCGATAGGATTATCATAAGCCAACCCAGCGGGTGGTGCCGCAAAACCGGGCTGTGTCGGTTTAGCACTATGACAACTTGCACAACGCTGATTAATGATAGGCATGATTTGTGCGGTGGTCACTTTATCTGAGGCTTCCAATGCTTTTTGTTTAGCAGGCATTGTCGCCATCACAATCAGTATAAAACCAAACATCGCGGTTGGTAACATCCAAATCGCTTTTCTAAGGTGTCGAATATTAAAGTAATGACGCGCGAGAACACCAACAGCTGACACAGCAATTAGCACCAGCCAATTATATTGATTACCGTAAGTACTCGGATAATGATTACTAATCATAATAAACAGCACCGGCAGAGTCAGATAATTGTTGTGTCGTGAACGTAACAAACCGTTCTCACCAAAACTCGGATCAGGAACTCGACCTTCAGAAAGCGCTTTTACAAGCTCTTTTTGCGACGGAATTATCACAAAAAACACATTAGCCGCCATGATCGTACCAATAGCAGCTCCAACATGGATATAAGCGGCTCTTGGACTAAGTACCAAGGTTAGCAAGAAGGCAAGCACTGCCAGAAATGCAAAAATTAGTAACCCTAATACTTCTGGTTTCTGTTTCAGAGATGATTTACACAGCTGATCATAAACGACCCAACTCACCACCAGACTTCCAATACCGATCAAAACCGAGGTTATCGTCGAAATATCACTCACCGAAGGATCAATCATCATGGCTTGGGCATTGTAATAATAAACAATACACAGCAAGGTTAAGCCACTGACCCATGTCATATAGGCTTCCCATTTGAACCAATGCAGTACCTCAGGGAGCTTATCTGGGCCGTTCTCAAACTTTTTCAGGTGATAAAAACCACCTCCGTGAACCGCCCATAAATTCCCATCAATGCCCTTTTCTTGAGGTGCTTGACGATTTAAATGGTTTTCTAACCAGTTAAAATAAAACGATGCGCCAATCCAGGCAACACCTACAATAAAGTGAATCCAGCGGACTAAAAGATTAAGCCATTCTGCTATGTGAGCTTCCATAAATAATCAGCTTCCTCTATACGTTGAATAGCCAAAAGGAGATAGCAACAGTGGGATATGGTAGTGCTCACCATCGCCAGTAATATCGAACACAATTTCAGCATACGGATAAAAAGCATCTACTTTCTGCTTTTTAAAGTATGCCTCGGTTACAAACAAAACCTTGTATCTTCCTGCCTCCAGCTTGATCTCATCTGCCAATAACTTAGCAACACGACCGTCGTTATCGGTTATTCCTGCGCCCAGTAACTGCCATTCATTGTCGACTAATTGTGATAAAGTTAAATCAATTCCTTCAGCGGGTTTACCAATAGCTGTATCCAAAACATGGGTAGTAATTTGGCTCATGCTTTTTCCTCTAATAATTTTTTTAATCTAATCTGGGTTATTTTGCGTTGTTCTTCAGCGGCATTTTCCAGCTCTTCATTCCGACTATTGGGTAAGCGTTGTTGAAGCAACTGAAGCATTTCCTCAGCACTTTTACCGGTGGCACATACAATAAAAATGAAACCAAATTTGTCTTTGTAATCGTTATTGCCCTGAGCCAATACTTGCAAGGTATCTTCATTGGCTGTATTAACGCCAGACTGTTCATGCCCCGCCAGTTTTTCGGTATTACGATATTTTTCTCTGAGCGAAGATACATTACCGATTTCGGGGTGGCCTTCAAAGGCTTCCAGTAAGTCTGCTTTTGTAGATAGCGCCCAGACTTCATCTGCTTTTTCCAACAAGGATTGAGAGTCAGAAAATGGTCGACTTTGCTCCATGCGCTCGCACCACCTATGGCTGGTATTACATTGCATAAAGGCATCAATCGCCTGTTCCTTAGTTAGTTTATTAAGAATAGCCAGTTGATTAATAATAATGACACCCCCCTACTTTTAGGCGTTTTTTTGTTGAGGCATTTGTAGAAGTATTTGTTAAAGCATTCATCGTGCTAATTCCTTTGACGCGTTTGTATGCTCCACCATTAACTCAGCAATATCCAGATCAACCACTTCGCCATCTATGACTTTCCATTCACCCGCAACCATAACGCGATCTGCTGTGTGAGCGCCACACAATAACAATGCAGCCAGTGGATCACCCGCACCAGAAAAACGGATTTCATCCAATTTAAAGAATGCCAGATCAGCTTGCTTGCCGACGGCTATTTCACCAATATCATCACGTCCCAGACATTGTGCAGAACCTTTTGTAACCCAGCGTAATGCATCAAAATGAGTCACCCCCGCAGAACCATAATGCAGACGTTGTAATAGCATCGCCTGCCGTACTTCTTGAATCAGATTAGAACAATCACTGGATGCTGAACCATCAACGCCTAAACCCACTGGACATCCTGCTTTTTCTAAATCCAGGGTACGACATTGTCCCGAGCCCAATACCATATTAGAGCTTGGGCAGTGTGTCACGCCCACCTTTGCTTTTCCTAAACGAGTGATTTCTTCATCGTTAAAATGGATCCCATGTGCTAGCCACACATCATCCGACATCCAGCCAACACGTTCCAGATAATCAACAGGTCGCACGCCAAAAATTTTCATACAGAAATCATTTTCATCATGGGTTTCTGCAAGATGAGTATGCAAACGTACCTTTTTCTCACGCGCTAATATTGCACTTTGTTTCATTAAATCTTCGGTCACACTAAACGGTGAGCACGGTGCTAGTGCAACCTGCATCATCGAGCCTTCACTGGCATCGTGGTGTTGGGCAATAACCCGATCACAGTCAGCAAGAATAGCATCTTCCGTTTGAATAGTATTACGAGGTGGCAAGCCGCCCTCATCTTCACCTAGGCTCATAGAGCCTCGTGTCAAGGTTGCGCGAATACCCACCGTGTTAATTGCATCAACTTGAACATCCAGCGCTTCTCTAGCCGCTTCAGGAAAAATGTAATGATGATCCGCCGCTGTGGTACAACCCGATAACAATAATTCAACACTGGCAAGTCGGGTAGATACATGAATCATCTCTTCATTCAAACCCGCCCAGACAGGGTAAAGGCTTTTTAACCAGGGAAACAATTCTTTATTTAAAGCATCGGGAAAAGCACGTGTGAGTGTTTGATAGAAATGGTGATGAGTATTAATTAATCCGGGTAAAACAACATGCTCTGATGCATCAAATATTTGATCAACTCGTACTGAGGGTTTTTCATCCAGAGAGAGTATTTCAAGGATTTTATTGTCTTTTATAACAACACCCTCAGCGTACTCGTTCTTATCGCTATTTTTACCGTTTCCGGAACCACCAACAAAAATTGCAAGCGGGTTCTTTATCCAAATATTCATTAATTGAGTCTAAAGTGCCTCGTTTTAATTAACTAGTACGTTTAAGTAAGCCTGGCGAAATGCATATTTTATATGCCTAACGCCAAGCTTTTTCAATCAGAACTTTATACAAAGAACTCTATTCTAAGAAAATTACTAAAAGTACATTTTTCATAGAGCTAGACCTATCAGTTAGTTGCTAATTGTTCTTTAGTTTCTTTCTCAAGTTCAGGCACAGATAGAGACTTAGACTCAGGTTGAGGCAGAATCAAATTCAAAATAATAGCCGATAATCCACCCATGGTAACTGCACTACCAAAAATATTTTGAGCCATTTTAGGTAGCTGGGCTATTGCCTCGGGAACCATTAAAACACCTAAACCCATGCCAAATGAAACCGCTATCACTAGCATATTACGTCGATTTAATTCGACTTGCTTCAATATCTTTACTCCTGCCGCTGCAACTGTTGCAAACATAATTAATGTCGCACCACCTAACACTGGCTTTGGCATATTTTGTAACACACCACCAATTACAGGGAAGAAGCCTAAAATAATTAAGATAACAGCTATAAAATAAGCCACATGACGACTGGCCACACCAGTTAACTGAATGACACCATTATTTTGACTGAATGTAGTATTAGGAAACGTATTAAATGTTGCAGCAATTAAAGAGTTCACACCATCACCAAGAACACCGCCCTTGATACGGTCACGATATTTTTGACCTTCTATTTCCTGTCCTGAAATTACACAGTTTGCAGTAATATCTCCCGTTGTTTCAATCGTTGTAATAATATAAATAAGCGCTATCGGTAAAAAGGCAGAGAGATCAAATGAAAATCCGTACTTAAATGGCACGGGGAGACTCACTAATGGTAAAGCGGCTAAATTACT
Source organism: uncultured Cocleimonas sp. (assembly GCF_947495625.1). GTDB lineage: Bacteria > Pseudomonadota > Gammaproteobacteria > Thiotrichales > Thiotrichaceae > Cocleimonas. The sequence continues at coordinate 77,109 of NZ_CANLZW010000010.1, read as the reverse complement.
AAAATCTATTTTTCCCATTATCATGGCAAGAATAAAACCAACAACAAGACCTATCGCGATAGATGAAATTCGTAACCATTGATTTTTCATTTGATTCATAAGGATTACAACAAGTAATACCGTAAAACCAAGCGACATATTTTCGATACTACCCAAATCTTTAGCTTTAAATCCTCCAGCTAAATCAGTCATACCCACTTTAATCAAACTCAAACCAATTACTGTGATGACTATGCCTGTTACCAGAGGAGTAACCACATTCTTTAATTTTCCAATAATCTGGCTTAAAAATATTTCGATAAATGCACCAAAGAAACAAACCGTAAAAATCAGTGAAAGAATTTCATCAGGTCCTCCGCCTTTCGCTTTAGCGATAAATCCAGCAGCCAGTATTGAACTGAGAAAAGCAAAACTTGTTCCTTGCACACATAACATACCTGCACCAACTCCGAGCATTCGACGTGCTTGAATAAACGTCGCTGCACCAGAAACGATCAATGCCATACTAATCAAATAAGGTATGTGAGATCCTAAACCTAGCACACCACCGATAACCAGAGTCGGTGTAATAATTCCCACAAAACTCGCCAACACATGCTGTATCGCAGCAAAGGTTGATTCGGTAAAGCCTGGGGTGTCTTCTAATTTGTAAATCAGGTCCGTCTGCGGCTCGCTTTTATACTCTGCCATAATATTCTCCATGAAATTAGATCAATTGAAAAAGTCACTGCAGTAATAAACAAAGCAAATTTAGTGCCAATATCGTTAAAAACTTATGAAGACATCCCTTTACCATCTAAAAAGTTAATAATAATACTTATGAACATTTGATAGAAATCAGAACAATTCAAGTTAGGAAATAAAGATCACCCACAAAGGGGGCTTAATTCAGGGTAGTGGTCTCAATTATTTTAAAGTCACACATGCTTTAATAAGATTTTATTAAAAAAATGAAGACCTCACCTTTAGAATCTCTGTCATCGTATTCCAATTTTGTCTCGCTCAACCAAGTTAGGAAACTTTAAAATAAATCGAAGATTTTAAAACTCAGTTTCATTTTTTTTAAAATAAATAGTTATAAAAAAAGCCCTTTTTAAAAAGGGCTTTTTTAATTCTTTTACTCTCTTATTTCATGAGGGTTACTGGTTATTGTGAGAACCTGTTCCCATCCAGATTACTTCATCTTTGGTGTAACCCAAGACCTGATAGTTTGGAACGGCTTTAGTGATTGGCTCTAGTACCGGCATCCATGAACCACCATTCTTAGTTAAGTCCTCAACTTTCATTTGTAGATCTTCGAGAACAGTTTCAGCAGATTGATATCCACCCGGAGATTGAGGCGCAAACCAGTTCAGGGTCATGCTGGTATCACTGACTTTCATATAGTTAGCATTCTCTTCAACATCCACAGATGAAAGTCCGGCAACAATATCGTCATCCTCAACAGTTAGACCTAACTTAGCGAGTGCGTGAATATTGTAAAAGTGCCATCTATATTGGGGAAACTCAAGCATTCCCATAGGTCCCATATCCACTGCTACTTTTTCTGTAACGGGTACAGGATTATTCAACATGCCATCAGCAGCATGACAAGAGCTACATCCCTCTGCACCATATCCGATAGCTTGTTCTTTTGGTCTTACTCCATGCCCTCCCAAAGTTACACCATTTGAGAATGCAGGATAGTTTTCAACAGCAGCAAGGAAAGCAGGTACTTGTTCTTCAGGTAGGCTTGATGCTTGCATCTGTAAAAACATTTTCATCAAACTTCCATCTGGCAACTTCATGGTTACTAAGTCATCAGTTGTCGCAAATGGTGGGTACCAATCATAATCAGCCGGCATTCCCATTGCTGCATTCATACCTTTAAAACTATTTAAACCTGCGTTAGATGCCTCAAAACGACTAAAATTAAAGGGGGCATCACTATCAAGAATGCCATCCTTATTTTGATCCCATACGGCAAACTTAGGATCAGAACTAATCATATAGTGCTCATATCCAAAGGTCGCTTTATCAAAATGGATCATATTTGGGAAGATTTGCATCATCGCCATTGCTTGTCTGTTTGGATCTGTTGAGAAAAAGTCATTAAGTGTTACCTGACGAACCTCTGTAGGTGTTAGATCCAGCATATCCATTGCCGCAAAAGCTTCTGCATTTCCAGCTCCGGTATCTGGCTTATTGGCATAAAAGCGATACATTGAGTAGGCATTATAATCAGCATTAGCTTCATTTTTAATCATTTCACCCTTAAAGAATCGAGCATCAAACACCATACCATTTGCCATTGGCTTGAATGGTGTAATTTTCGCTGCTGGCGAACCACGTACCGCTAAAGTCTGCGCTAAAAATGATGTTCCACCATTGAACCACACTAAGACAGGAGGTGCTTGATAGGCTGCAAAGTCCCCGGCGATGTCATCATGATCACCTGCATTCATATGATCTGCAGAGATTAATAATGAATCTTTACCTTCGGAGTTACGGCCAAATGATAAATGTGAACCTTCGCCATAGACGGAATAAGTGATTCCACCACTGACTGGAATATGACAAGTCTCACATGCCATAGAATCCAGATGTTTTGAGCTGTGAATAGAAGCTTTCTTTCCAGTTACCGGTTCTTCTGGAGTAGCTGAATCAACCAAAGTCTCGATTCTATGACACGTAGTACACATAATATTGGTTGGATCATCAGGGTCTGCTGGTGTGCCTGGAGGTGGGGCAGGATAATCCGCGGCAGCCAAATCTCCACCAACACTATGACCTCGCACAAACTTATGTTTTTCAACAGTATGACAAACTGTGCATTGGTTTTCAGCGTTTTCAAAAGGACCTGTTTTAACGGTTGCGTGAACATCGTAACCTTCTTCAAACAACGTCGCTCTTTTGTAGCCAGTTCGTGCATGTTCGTGACAACGTAAACAAGTTGATTGCTTGGTAGCCCCTGCAGATTTTACTGCAGCTACGCTTCTATCTTGAGCCACGGTTGGCCAAGGAGTATCTGGATTACCGTCGTTATCAGTATCCATCATCAAAGGCATATCAGGAATAGTGTCGCCATCTGTATCTATTTGTAAATCAGGAGAACCATCCTGATCAAAGTCACTATTATCGTGAGCGGCTTTGGCATAACCTAATGGCGTAGGAGAAGCACCATCTGCAGGAGCATGAGCACTGACGACCAAATTATCACCTTCGGGAACTGACTTATAAACATCAGCATGACAAACCAGACAATCAATACCAGATTCCATAATATCACTGGCTTGCTTTTTCGGTTCGGGAAGTCCCATTGCTGACAACATACCCTCAAACATGCCTTCCATAACAGGTAGATATCGACCTGCATGACACTTGGCACATTCGCCCAGATTTTCATTGCTAGTAAAATTTACTAAACCAGAAGTTCCTGGAAGTCCACATGCTCTATCCAACATCCCATGAGCACCACCACCAGGAAACATTACAGTATCACTACGTGCCGCTAACTTGTAGTGAACCGTATCTTTAAAGTCCGCAATAGCTTCTGTATGACATTGTTGGCAAAGTACCTGACTGACATTTCTCTTTACTTCAGACTCAGGAATGATCGTGTCTTTGACAATATATTGTTTAAGTTGCGGATCGTAAGTAAAATCATGTGGGTCTGTGATTGATGAATCTGCCGAATCTTCTTTTTTGCTATTACAACCTACTGAAATAACAGATAGCAGTAACATTGTGACCATTAAAGCCAGACTACTTTTATTGATGTATCTATTATTTTTTGTACTTACTAATATTTGCAACATATCTAACACTCCTGTGAAACTACCTATAAGTAATTGACAAAATCATTTGCCAAAGCTATTTGCAGTAGCTATTACCTAACACCGTTAATTGAGTGAATGTAATTTTCCTTTTGCAGACATCTTATTTTTATATTTTTTCCACATCACATCACTCTATTCAAAGTTAGTAAATAACGAAGAAAAAGTTGCAACAACGACAATTGTTAATTTTTGCGAAAAAATTTATGTAATAAAAATATAAAAGATTCGAAAAAATGCTGACTAGATTTTAAAAATTAAATATTTTAAAAATAAACAATTGTCAATTTCAAGCAGAACTCATAAGCATATAATTATCCTCAATATGGGGTGGTTTTTTTAGATTTACTTTTTTTAATGGAAAACCAAAAGTCATTTTTAAATATATTTATAGAAACGCAGAAGAGTAATTATCATGGTAATAAGAATAAACTATTTACTTTCATCACTCTCGTTGGCCATTTTTCTCTCTGCTTGTGGCGGCTCTGGTAGCTCTGACATCACTACTACTGACGATACTGCTATTAATAATGATCAAGATATTAGTAATCCAGTACTCGAAACACCTGTCGACTCAAATCCTGTGACACCAGCTTTGCCGGAGGAAGTTGAAATTGAAGAAGAAACAGACAACTCAACGATAACTGTTTCAGAAACATCACAGCATGATTTTAAATCAGATCATTTCAGCGGTTCTGATAACTGTACGCAATGCCACGATGGGTTGACTGATCAAACAGGCGAGGACATATCAATAGTCAACGCATGGAAAACAACCATGATGGCGAATAGTGCTCGTGATCCTTTCTGGAAAGCAAAGGTTGCTAGCGAAGTAGTTCGTAATCCTGAACTTAGCGACGAGATTGAAAGTAAATGTGCACGTTGCCATATGCCCATGGCGCATGTTGAAGCGACCTTCAAAAATGAAGCTACCACCATGTTTGATAATGGCTTTTTATCCCCTGATAACCCACACTTTAATCAAGCCGCAGAAGGTGTGAGCTGTACACTTTGCCATCAGATAGAAAACACTGCAGAATTTGGAACAGATGCTGCAACCTCAGGCAAATTCGTTATTGCAGATAATACTGCTGATCCAAAACTTTATGGACCAATAGCAAACCCTATCCAAGGACCTATGATTAATAACACGGGGTTCACTCCGGTTGAAAGTAGTCATGTCTCCGATTCTGCCCTTTGTGGTAGTTGTCATGATGTGAAGACACCTATCGTCGATACATCAGGAAATCTCACTACAAATGAGTTTCCAGAACAAATGATTTACAGTGAGTGGCAAAACAGTGATTTTGCAAAATCAGGATCAGAAGAAAGCTGCCAGAGTTGTCATATGCCACTAGTATCTGGTAAAGCAAAAATTGCCAGCAGACCTGGTTTTGTTGAAGCACGAGACCATTTTTCTAAACATCAGTTCGTCGGTGCCAATACCGTGATGTTAGATATCTTACAAAATAACGCCACAGTATTAGGACTATCTGTTAATGATTTTAGTAACACTATTGATTTAACTAAAGAAATGCTAAAAAGCTCAACTGAAATAGCAATAGAAAACTTACAACATGAAAACCAGCAGTTGTCTTTTAACGTCCGACTCAAAAACAAAACCGGACATAAATTTCCTAGCGGATTTCCTTCACGTAGAGCGTGGTTACATATTCAGGTATTGAACTCAAATGGAACTCTGGTTTATGAATCGGGGGCAATCAACGAATTAGGCCAAATAGCTGGGGTTGATTCTGATATAGACAATTCAACAAAATTAAATTATGAAAAGCACCACGATATCATTTCAACCGCAGATCAAGTTCAGGTTTATGAAAGCATTATGGTGAATACTGACAATACGGTTAATTACACATTATTGAATAGCGCGGGTTATATCAAGGACAACCGTCTACTGCCTGAAGGTATGGATAAGAACAATATTCCTGTTGAAATCGGAGTTTATGGTGATGCTATTGCAGATGAGAATTTCACTGCTGCCGAGGATACGGTCACTTATCAACTAGCAAACATTCCACCAGATTCATACACGGTAAATGTGACATTAAACTATCAATCAATTTCCTACCGCTTTGCCACTGATTTATTTAGAGACAAATCGGCACATAGTTTGGTCAATGACTTTAAACTTATGTACGATAAGGCGCGTTTTAGGTATGAAAAAGTATCATCAACGGAAGCGAGTCTCTAGGCAATCTTATTAGGCTATAGCCTGCCATTCAACTTGTAAAGAAAGTTTGATTTATAACATAAAATCATGATGTAGATCATTTATCAGACATTTAAATAATATTTCGAAACCTAAATTAACAATTATCAACTTTAAAAAACACACCTTAATTTATATTGAACATAAGAGCTATTTGTAAGGACGAAGAATTTTAAAACACTAAATCACACGTTCCCCCATCTCTTAAAATTTTAATCTGTAGCAAATAGCAAACTTTGAAATGACTCCACGAGGAGTCGGATCTTTCAGTCTATTTACAATCAAGGAGAGTTGATATGTCATTACAAACATTTAGAAAAACCCCCATCGCTTTAGCAATAACTACAGCTGTTACAATGCTTATTGCTACGAATCTACAAGCTGGACAAATTGTCACAGACGCTCCAGAGGGCGAAGCATTAAAAACAGCAGTATCAGAAGCAAATAAGCAATTTGGATTTGGCGGTTGGAATTTTGACAATGTTGTTGTCAATATGGTTAATACTCTTGACCTTAGTCCGAGCGGAGGTGTTTTCGATATGACTACAGGCACATACTCCCCTATGACTTTGGGAGAGTCTTTTGAGTCTGTTTTAACAACGGGTGGAGAAGTACGAGGGTTACTACATGGTAAGGACTACCCAGTAGGTGAGCCAGCAGGAATCAAAGTTATCAATGGTGATAACGAAACTAAAAACGGGAAGCCTGAAAACTGCATAATGACATCTTCATACCTTGAAACAGGCTATTTAGGTGCGGGTAACAAGCCAGTATTATGTTCAAGTCACTTCCAGTCACATAAACGATTCAAAATTAACTTACAACCTACTACTGTTGCAGGTGTTGCTTCAGGCTTAGGTTTACCGGTTGATATTTCTTTCAATCTTGTTGCTGGAGATACATCAACCACCAGATATCAGGTTTTACAAAAAATCAACAACTACACTGGCAAGCGTTTAAACGGTTATCAAATTGAAGTACTGGATGCTAATGGGCTCCCAAATCCTGCATTGACTCTTTCTGAAGGTATTGGTGAAAACCCAGGTAGTGAAGGTGAGCCAAATGGAGACATCTGGGATGTAGAACAAATGGCTAACTTCTCTCATGGCCTATGGGGGCCTGTCGATCATCACTTTGCAGACGACGGTTTCTTCGATAATACCAGAGTCTTTTATACACCATCTGTTTCTGGCAATACCATTTCATATACAGGGCCAATGCAAGGCGGGAATTATCAAGCACTATTTGGCAATTGGTTAACAGCAGAATGGGCACCTACTGGAGTATTTCATGATGATGATATGAATCCTGAAACAGATGCTGCATTACGAGCTTTTTGGGGAGACCCAGAGGGCACAGGAACAAATGCATGGCATAAAGGCAATTCAGACGGATGGGCTATTGCTACGGAAGAAGACCTCTTAGTATGGACAGGTGAATGGTATGGAGAAGGTGAAGTTGAAGATGTACTTAATCTAGGCTTGAACTACATCGTAAATGTTGGTGATAACACTGTCATAGGCGACAAATTCACAATTCGAATCACACCAAGTGTTGATGCGGATCAAACAGCTCCAGCTTACGTATCTGATCCAGCACCAGCTCCTGGATATGACGAAAGTGAGGGGATCGTAGTCGTTGATATGCAGCTAGTACCTGAAGCAGAAGATACAACTGAAGCAGAAGATGCTGCAGCTGAAGAAGCGATTGAAAGTGACCTTCCAGTACCAGCAGCAAGAATTGCCCCTACAGTTCAAACTTTAGAATCAACTGCAGTAATAAATGTTGGTGTTGCGGATAAAGATCTTAATGTGGATGCAACTGTTAGAGAAACTGTTGAAGTTATGGTAACCAGTGATCATGGTGAGACTGAAATGCTCGTGTTAACAGAATCTGATGTAAATACGTCTAGATTTATTGGAACACTTCAAGCTCATGCTTCTAATGATGATATGTTAGATAATGATGGAAAACTAAACCTCAATAAGCACACCAATTTAAAAGCTATATATGTAGATAATAAATACGGTGCGCAGACTACTCCAGAAACTCTGGAATCTGAGTTAACTCTTGAAGTTGCTGAGTTACCAGCAGAAACTGAAACTAGCAGTGGTGGCGGTAGCTTCAACACTTTCTTAATGATGTTATTAGGTACACTTGGAATTCGCGGATTATTCGCACGCAGAAAGCTAAGATCAGATGATACAAAATAATAGCTTTATAAATTAAGAAACATTATAGCTTTAGAAAGAAACAAACCGGTGCGGAAACAGTCAGATCATTAGGCTGTTTTCGCTCCGGTTTTCTTTTAGTTTAAGTAGTTATTAACGATAGGTCACCCCCCTACTTTGAATGATAATACGTTTACGTCTTTTGAAAACGTAATTAGAATTTATGCAGAGCTAGGGGCTTTTTTTATCCGAAATATTAATTATTAGAAACTAATTCAGGTTTTAAATACGGCACTAAAAATGGTTTGTATTGTTTGATTTCTTCCAGGGTGAGTCCAGACATTTCATAAGGAAACACCAGCCAGTCTTCAGTCTGGTGCAAAACAAAATCGGGCTTGGTATCAACCGCATTGTATGAAGATCGTTGATACAGCGTAGCTACTTTCACCTGTTTCGGCATATTGCGTCTTAAACGATGCTGGAGTTTCTGGATAACCGCTTCAATGTTTTTACCCGTACTAAACACATCATCCACAATCAATAATGAATCACCCTGATTCAAATTATCAACCAAATACTTGGTGCCATGCACTCGAATATCACTCACAGGCAAATTAGCCATTTCATGATAATACGGTTGACCGCGGTAAGAAGTCCGCAAGGAAATATGATTGGTTTCAACACCCAGTGTTTGCAAACATTCCTGCACATAAATACCGACAGAACTTCCGCCGCGCCATAAGCCAACGATAAAGGTAGGTTTAAAACCAGACTCAAAAATCTGCACACCAAGTTTGAAGGAGTCTTGTATTAATTCTTGTTCTTCCAGGAATGTCTTTTTCATAGTTTTAATATACTCTTTAAACTAGCCTTGTTAAAGTTGAATGATCATGGAAAAAGTCTACCTTACAGCACAAGATTTACTAGAAGATTCGTTTAAACTCGCCCACCAAGTTCTTGAATCTGGTTTCAAGCCGACATTTATTATTGCAGTATGGCGTGGTGGCGCGCCGATAGGCATCGCTGTGCAGGAATATCTGCATTTCCACGGCATCCATGCTGACAATATTGCGATTCGCACCTCATCCTATTCCGGCATTGATAATCAACAACGTAAAGTGAAAGTACTCGGCCTGGATTACCTCATAAAAAACATTCAGAACCACGACAAATTATTAATTGTGGATGATGTGTTTGACACGGGCCGATCAGTGCAAGCAATTATCAATCGACTTCAGAAATCGGCGCGTAGAAATACCCCAGAAGATATTCGTATCGCTGTGCCTTACTACAAACCCAGCAGAAACCAAACTGATATCAATCCCGATTTCGTCGTCCATGAAACCGCAGACTGGTTAAAGTACCCGCATTCCATGGAGGGGCTGACTAAAGAAGAAATGGCAGAGAAACGCCCTGAGATTTACGCAATCCTGAAAGATCATTTGCCAAAAAATTAAGAGATACGATTCTAGGTCACCCCCCTACTTTTAGCGTGTTTTTCTGTTTCAGAAATCAATCAAGCAAATTTGATTAGCATTCTCTATCCAAAAAAGAAAGCTCGCGGTCGGGTTTGGCATAACTGAGGTGCCCTAGTAATTGGGTGCTGTGATAAGTATCCAGACTGCTTACTGCAACTGTATTGGCTTTTTCCAGCGAGATAAACCCATCTTCGCTTACCAATTCGTCCGGAACTTCAATACTGATAATTTCACCGATGACAAACTCTGTTCCATTGATTGCTAAATGGTGTTTTTCGCGCAGTTTCATGCCTAACTTGATATGACTTTCTTTTACAAACGGCGCAGCAAATCCTTCTTCCCACTGTTCGTTTAAACCGACTTCATTGAATTCAGACATATCCTCAGGATAACGTGCCGACGTTTGATGCGCTTGTTGATAGATTTCGGTATTTACGTGATTCAAGGTATATACACCGGTATTGATAATATTTTCCAATGTGCCGCGCGGCACGCTGTGAGGTCGCATAACCATTCCCAGTAACGCAGGGTTTGCACCCAAATGCACTACGGATGAAACGATCGCCAGATTGCTCTGTTTTTCATCGTTAGCTGTGCCGACCAGATTTGCACTTTTAAACCCTGATAATGAATTGATGAAAAGCACGCGTTCGCGATCATCTTTAGCTTCGATCTGTTCTTTGTTTAATTTCATATTTGGTGATTAGTAATTCGTTATTAAGTAATAGATAGTTTGTTTAACGAAGACGCTGTGTCGGACAAACAAAACGACCAACCGTAAATCCCCGTTGTGTCAGATGTTTGGTTTTGCGACCACTGACCCGTTTGCGCCACATTTTAAAGCTGGATGCTTTCATGTGTTTGCGCATCAACACTATGACCTGTTTTTCTGCCAAACCATATTCAGTTTCAATCGCTTCGAAAGGCGTTCTATCTTCCCACGCCATTTCTATGATTCGACTCACATCGGCTTCTTCAAGACTTTTGGATTTACTGCTTTTCATAATAAATAAACATTCGTAGATATAGATTCAAAGACATCGTTAAAACAAAACACAAATACTAACACATTTATTATACAATACTTATATTTTACCGATACATTAATTCTTGGGCTCCCAAATATGACGCATAAAAAGATCAACCTAGCTGAGAAGCAATGTCCGGTTTGCGAGAAACCATTTAGCTGGCGCAAGAAGTGGCAGCGTTGCTGGGACGAGGTTAAATATTGTTCAGAACGATGCAGACGAAACCGCAACATTGTTGTTAATGTTGATAATGTTGATAATCAAACGAGGAAAAGTTAATGCGCAGACTCTATGTCATTCTTGGTGATCAACTCGATCATAAATCGTTAATCTTCGATGATGTCGATAAACAACAGGATTGCTTCTGGATGGCGGAAGTCAAAGAAGAAGCCACGCACGTTTGGTCACATAAGCAGCGCATCGCCCTATTCTTATCTGCGATGCGGCATTTCGCAGAATCGTTAAAACAACGTGACTTACCCTTGCATTACTTAACGCTCAACGATCATGATTATTCAACGCTGGCTGAAGCCTTAGGTGCAACGATAAAGGAACATAATCCTGAATCTGTATGGCTGGTCAGACCTGGTGATTACCGCGTGTTTAAATCCATCGCCCAAGTCTGTAAGCAACACGATGTCGAGCTAAAACAACTACACGATCAACATTTCCTCTCAACCCCTTCTGAATTTAAACAATGGACCAGTGGTAAGAAGCAAGTGCGCCTGGAATACTGGTATCGAGAACTCCGCAAGAAATACCACATTCTCATGGAAGATGATAAACACCCCTTGGGTGGAAAATGGAATTACGATCAATCCAATCGCAAATCATTCAACAAAGACGGTCCACAAGATATCCCGAAAACGATTGACTGGAAAGCAGATAAAATCACCACGGAAGTAATCACACTGGTTAATGACAACTACCCAGATCATCCCGGTGAGTTAGAACAACTAGAGTGGCCTGTCACTCCCGAGCAGGCACAACAAGCGCTAGATCGCTTTCTGGATGAGTGTCTGCAAAACTTTGGTGATTACCAGGATGCAATGTGGACCGACGAGCCTTTTCTCAATCACTCACTGATTTCGTCTTCGCTGAATTTAAAACTACTTCACCCATTAGACGTGATTAACGCTGCTGAAACATACCACCGCGAAAAAGGCGCACCTCTCGCAGCGGTGGAAGGTTTTATTCGACAGATTCTAGGTTGGCGTGAATACGTGCGCGGTTTGTATTGGTTGAATATGCCCGACTGGCTGGAAATGAACGGGCTGCAAGCCAATAATGATCTGCCCGATTTTTACTGGACGGGCGAAACCGATATGAATTGCCTGCATCAGAGCATAAAACAAACGCTTAAATATGGTTATGCGCATCACATTCAACGCTTGATGATTACGGGATTATTCTCATTGATTTACGGCGTTAAACCCAAACAGATTCACGAATGGTATTTAGCAGTTTATGTCGATGCCGTCGAATGGGTAGAACTACCCAATACCCTAGGCATGAGTCAGTACGTAGACAACGGCATTATGGCATCCAAACCCTATGCGGCCAGCGCCAACTACATCAATAAAATGAGCAACTACTGTAAAGATTGTCGTTTTAAACCCAGCGAAGCCATTGGTGATAATGCCTGTCCTTTTACTACCTTATTCTGGGATTTTCTGGATAAGCACGAAGCAGACTTTGCCAATAACCCACGTATGGGATTTATGCTAAAAAACCTACGCCGCAAAAGTGATGACGATCTCGAACAAATAAAAAAACAAGCTGCTGCATTTAGGGAAAACACAAATAAATAAACTATAATGACCCGATGGATACCTTAAAAAAAATTGGCCTGAGTGACTGGTTTCAAAGTCATATTGATCAAAACAAGCTAGCTACACATGAACTAGCCCGTGTTGTTTCAGTTCACAAAGATAGCTTCATGATTAGTAATGGCAAACAGGAAGTGTTTGCCGAGCTTTCTGGTAATCTTCATTACAGCGTGGAATCGGCAACCGATTTACCAACCATTGGTGACTGGGTTTATGCTGATTTTTACGATGATGATAAGCATGCAATCATCCATGGCTTATTACCTAGAAAAACTTTATTAAAACGAAAAACCGCCGGAAAGCTGGTAGAATTTCAATTAATTGCGGCGAATATTGATACCGCATTTATCGTTCAATCTGCCAATGAAAACTTTAATTTGAGTCGTCTAGAACGTTATCTGGTGATGATTAATCAAAGCGGAATTACACCCGTGATTCTGTTAAGTAAAAGTGACCTACTCCCTCAATCCGAAATTGAAGAATTAACGACCAGCATATTGACCACCTACCCTGAAATCACGGTAATTGCATTTAGTAATGAGACCAGAGAAAACCTGGATAAGGTCCGGGATTTATTAATCTCAGGATCTACTTATTGCCTGCTAGGCTCTTCGGGTGTCGGAAAAACTACGCTACTCAATAGCATTCTAGGCAGTACTAAATTAGTAACCCAAACCGTTAGCAAAAAACAAAGTAAAGGCAGACATACAACCACCAGCCGCGAACTGTTGCAGCTAGAAAATGGCGCTATGATTATTGATACTCCCGGCATGAGGGAACTCGGTAATATGTCAGTAGATAGTGGTCTTGACGAAACTTTCTCTGAAATTATTGAGCTAATGCAACACTGTAAATTTAGCAACTGTTCTCACACCAAAGAAAAAGGCTGCTCCATTTTAGCTGCGTTAGCCACTGATGAACTGTCTGAACAACGCTATAAAAACTATCAAAAAATGAAAAGCGAATCAGCGTTCAATGACATGTCTTATTCCGATAAAAGAAAGAAGGATAAAGACTTCGGTAAGATGATTAAAACCACCTTGAAGAACAAAAAGCGATGATATTGATGATAATAAAATGATGAATAGATCCAATAATCTATCACCCAAAATAACAAAGCCCGAACAGTCGTTCGGGCTTTGGTTGAACTTAGTAACTATTAATTACAACTCTTTTGTACAGTAGTACCAATCCGTACACTCATAACCTTCGCTCATTCGTGCTTCGGCAGCTGCTGCATCCTGTGGTGGAGGTACGATAACCTTATCACCTGGCTGCCATCCTTCTGGCGTTGCGATTTGGTTTTCGTCAGACGCCTTAAGCGCTCTAATCACTCGCAAGAACTCAGGAATTGAACGGCCATTTGTCATTGGGTAGTAAACCATCGCACGTAAGATTCCATCAGGATCAATAATGAAAGTTGCTCTTACCGCTGACGTATCCGCAGCACCCGGGTGAATCATTCCGTAAGCTTTCGCAACATTCATTGAAAGATCTTCGATGATTGGGAAGTTGATGTCTACACCAAATTTTTCCTTAATATTACGTACCCATGCAACGTGGCTGTAATAGCTGTCGATAGACAAACCAAGTAAGTCTGCACCTTCTGCCAAGAACTCTTCGTGGTGATTCGCAAAAGCCATGAATTCAGTAGTACAAACAGGTGTGAAATCTGCTGGGTGAGAGAATAATACTAACCAACGACCTTTGTAGTCAGAAAGCTTTTTAACACCGTGCGTAGTCTTTGCTTCAAAAGCAGGTGCTGGTTTATTCAATTGTGGGAATGTAACCACTTCTTCGTTAATTTTTTCGATTGTATTTTCCATGATATTTTCCTTTCTATTATTAGGTTTCAATTTACGTTTGTTTGAATGAAAACCGATAAAATTTCGATTTTCTTTTCCAGCTTGGTAGCTGTTAAAACCTATATTAGGGATTATTAATATACATGTAAAATGGTATGTTTACATCGTATCAATCTATAAAACAGATGGTTGATTTTTATCAAAGACGACCGAAAAAAATCCGTCATAAAAATACGGATCGCAGCACATATAAATTGTTAAACTTCGATGACACCAGAGCAGAATAACTTTTAAGAAAGCTGAAAAGGAACAGTTTAATGTCAATACAACCCTTTATAAGATGCAGCGATATAACCGTCTCCCTACCCTTTAATACTGAAGTTTTTGACTTCAACATTCTACAAGCACCCGATCCTGATCCAACTTCGTTTATGTCGATGTATCCGTTTTTAGAAAGGGACGGTGATCGGGTTCATCTATCACAACACGCGGGCGATGGCATATTTGGTAATGTGATTTATGTAAACGTCACAAATCTGGATGAGGTTTATAAAAGGTTTACGAATAACGGTTTAACGGTCAAAGACAAAACGGGAATTACCATGCAGCCTGTCGAACAGACCTGGGGAATGAAAGAATTTTCAGTCGCTGATCCTGATGGTAACAGACTTACTTTTGGGCAAAACCTTTGAACAAATGAAAGAGCGTTTAGAACCTAAAACAGATAAAGCAGAAAAAAAGTGGCTATAAGTAGGGGGGTGACCTAATTACATTGAGAGGTTTGACACCCCCCTACTTACCATGAGCTTGCCATTTCGTTTTTAGAAATGGTCAACTCATGTATGCTAAAGCTTAGAGCTAGCTCGCCGATAGGCGATACTAGATATTGGCGTGTATTCAGACGTTTTTTTATATATTGGTTTTAATCATTCACAAAATGCACACGATCAAACTCTTTTCTCAGCTTCGCCGTTTCAGGTGCTATTTCTTCAGGGTTATCAGAGCGCAATGCACGCACAATCAAACTGGCAATTTCTCCAATACGGTCGACGGTCACCCCCCAACGTACTAATTCTGGTGTACCAAAACGCAGTCCATTCATATCACCTTCTACAGGTTCAATTGGTAGCCCGATTCCGCTCGCGAGGAAACCGGCTTTACGAAGTTTTTTAGCTGCTGTCTGACCGCCACCAAACTCTTTCGCGATAATCGCGAATTGATGAGATTTGGTAAATCCTTTGTCTTTAGCGTAAATAGAAATACCTTCAGCATCTAGCGCTTTTGCAAAGGCTTGTGCGACCGCGATCATCTCTTGTGCATAGGCTTCGCCATGTTCGCGCCAATCCAGCATGTTTACAGCGAGTGCAGCGGTTTTTGCGGCATCGAAGTTGGCCGTCATTCCCGGATAGGCAATTGCATCCAATCTTTCTACGATTTCTTTATCATTGGACACGATAATGCCACCAGCTGGACCGCCCAGACTTTTATAGGTGCTCAGTGTCATGAAATGTGCGCCTTCTGTTAACGGGTTCTTCCATGCCTTACCAGCGATAATGCCGCACTGATGCGCTGCATCGAACATCAACTTCGCGCCTACTTCATCGGCTATCTCTCGCACTTCTCTAACGGGATGTTCGAATAAATTTAAACTACTACCGATGGTAATTAATTTGGGTTTTACTTCTTTTGCTAGTTCACGCAATGTTTTGATATCAACGGTATAGCCATCTTCGTTTACTGGTGCATAAACCGTATTCAAACCATAAAGGCCTGCGCAACCATCACTGTGATGTGTCACATGACCCGCAATTGATGCCGGTGGTGCAATAATCGTATCACCTGCTTTACAGGTCGCCATGAAACCATAGATGTTCGCGATTGCGCCAGAAGGGACACGTACTTCAGCGTAATCTGCGTCAAAGATTTCGCAACACAATTCCGCGGCGATGACTTCGATTTCTTCTATCGCCTCAAGTCCCATTTCGTATTTATCACCGGGGTAACCCAGTGATGCACGTGAACCCAAACCTTTCGCATGGAACGCTTCCGCTTTAGGGTTCATCACATTAGACGCAGGATTCAGATTGAAACATTCACGCTCATGAATATCGGCGTTCTTTTTCGTCAAAGACTCGATATGATCAAAAACGGTATTTGAATCTTCTTTGCTCGTACGCTTTGCAATAGCTTGTACCAAGGCTTCGCTATGCTCTGGCACCCAGTTTCTTTTGTTTAAGGTCATAATATTCTCCGTCTGTTTAATGCGTGTGTCTAATGTATTTATAGATGGTTATTTGTATATCGATTTTGTCATTCAGAACCAGATAGATGATGCGCCACGCCAGCTAATTCGCGCAACTCAGAATTACTAAACTTTGGCATAGAAAAACTAGCCCTAATATATTTCATATTATTGCTTTACATATCTGCAACATAAGCTACTTTCCATATAACAATACGCTATAAACATTTCATGAGGGTTTAGACCTTGCCAGTTTCACCGCCCCGACCGAAAGGTCCACCGCTGAATGCATTACGCGCTTTTGAAGCAGCTGCACGTTTGGGTGGATTCAATAACGCCGCAGAAGAATTGTGTGTGACATCGGGCGCGATTTCGCAGCATATAAAAACACTGGAAGATTGGGCTGGCGCGAAGTTGTTTGAACGCCGCTCTCAAGGTGTGGTGCTTACTGATGTAGGTGCAGAAGTCATCGCAGATTTCACTAGCGCGTTTGATGCCTTGGGTGACGCAGTTAGATTGTTACGCACTAAAACGACCGTCACTACGATTAATATCGCAGCTTTACCGAGCATTGCACAACTGTGGTTATCGCCGCGTTTACCTGCGATTCGTCGTGCGTTTCCACATATCAATATCTCGATTACTGCTTTGGAAACCCCACCTAATTTAAACCGGGAAATGTTTGATATCAGTTTGTTTTTTGAAGCGGCTAATACAGACAACAACGCTAACAACATCAATGACATCAATAACAACAAGCAAATCATTCTCGAAGAAGATACCATCCTTCCTGTTTGCTCACCTGAAATAGCGAAACGTTTAAAAACACCGGCTGACCTACTCAATGAAACCTGTTTGTATGATGTGCTATGGCCAGATGACTGGACTAACTGGCTTAACAAAGCAGCGCCAGATCTGACAATCCCCAAAAACGGACCAAGTTACTCGCTATTTAGTATTGCAGCAGAAGAAACAAAGAACGGTGCGGGGATATTAATGGGGCATCTATCATTGCTGGAAGCGCCGTTGAAAAATGGTGACCTGGTAGCACCTTTCAAACAAACCGTGAAGACTGACAAACCATTGATTCTGAAATTTGCAGGCGATAAAAACGTATCAAATAATCTTAGGCATGTAATCGATAGTCTTACGGGTTAAAATAGTACTCACCCCCCTACTTTAAGGCCTTTTTTACTCCATATTTATGACCGACAATCATCAAGCAATCAAACCAGTAGGCAAGTACTCAGAAGATATCGATTGGGATATTATCTACCGCACTTTTCACAACCCTAAAGATATTGCAGAACGCATTGCGTTTGAGCTTACAGATCATCAAGCTCCTGTTATTTTCTGTGGATTTCCGGAAACCGCAGCCTACTTGGCGACTGCAAGCGAACTACAATTTGTTGATAAATCTGCAGTCGTTACACAACGTACAGAAGAACGCTACCCTGATATTCACAGCGTGACACAAGGTGATATCAGTTCAATTCTAAAAGACACGCTCACCAGAAATGTCGTTATCAGCTGTCGTCTCTCTGCATTCTGGCAAACCGAACAAGACTTCGAAGCACTCGCTAACGCGATTCTGGCCCATCCAAGAGATCAGATTATTATCGACTTTTTCGATCGTGAAGCAGTATTTGAAGGCATGCATATCTACTATCATGCAGAAGCGCCTGACACTGATAAAAACAATTCTCAGGAAGAAAAACAACAGTCAGGGGATTGGGATTTCAAACAGTTTGATGACAGCCAGAGCAACAATCCATCATTTCAAATAGCCAATATTGATGTGAGTTATTTTATCGATAATAATAGCAATCATAAAAACGATATAAATTTTTCTTACGAAACGCGTCGCGCATTCTTTACCAAAATGGCTATTTTAAACTGGTGCACTAAAACATTTCCCAATTACGAAACAACACTCGCAACAGGCCTATTGGAAGGCGATCCAAGTTTTCTGGTTAACCTCAAACAGCCTTAAAACCTACTTGGTTAATATTAGTAATATAAGGAAAATACCATGACAGGAATCGTCGAAATCGAAGAACTATTAAAATCTATGTCGCCAGAAATCAGAGGGGGTGAATATGCATTTTGTACCGTCGGAGGCGAACTCGCAGACTATGTTCATTTAAACCCACTGGCGACCTATATCGAAGCAGAAGGTTTAACGCTTATTCTCGCTGTAGAAACTGCAGAAAAAGCCAATATCCCCTATGAAGGGAAATACAAACAGATCACTTTAACGGTGCATTCCAGCCTTGAAGCAGTTGGTTTAACAGCAGCCGTTGCAGCTAAACTAACCGCTTATAATATAAGTGCGAATGTAGTCGCGGCTTTTTACCATGACCATATCTTTGTGCAATCAGAAAAGGCTGATGAAGCTATAACAGCATTAAAAGAATTAGCTAAATAGCACGATAAAATATTTTTCAAATGATAAAAAATGATAAAAAATGATAAAAAATGATAAAAATAACGTTTCACAAATTCTAAAAGCGTTATTTTTATAAATTCGCTTTTAATGAATTTTCCCGGGTTTTTCTATTCCATCCCAGTCAAATCCAATAGATATTCGTGATTTACAGCGTTCAGCATAATGGTAACTGACTTGATCCTCAGGGCATTTTTTAATTAATTCCATGAATAACTTGTGAGCCTGTTGCCAGTCTCCTTGTGTATATGAATTAAGCGCCTGTTTAAATTCTTCCTGAGTTGACTGAATTTTTTCTTGAATGCTGTCGGGGTAAAGGTCCAACAATTCATAGATTCGTATTATTTCTGATCTACCCTCCAACTCCACTTGTCCTAACGGTCTTAAGGCAAATCGGTCGGGCGCAATCAATCGATCATAAGTTGTCTGGCTAATTATCGCTGTAGTCCCGTAAAAGGTTGTAAGTCCTTCTATTCTTGATGACGCATTCACACTGTCTCCGATAACACCACACTGAATATGATCGACATCTCCTATCATACCCAGTGTAACGAGGCCGCTGTGTATGCCGATTCCAAAGTCCAGTTTTGGAAAGTCACCCCGATCACGGTTATATCCCATCAACCCTCTGGACATAGTAATAGCCCCGTGTAGCGAATTGTCTGCATCGCCTGGAAAGACTGCTAGTACCGCATCACCCATATAATTTCCAACAAACCCATTATGTGCAAGAATACTTGGCTGAATATGGGACAGATATCGATTGATCATATCTATGGTTTTCTTCGCGCCAATTTCCAGCGATATGGATGTGAAAGATCGAAGGTCAACGAATACAATATTCATATCACGTTCAATCGCTTCATTAAGGTTCACGTCAACAATACTTTTGTAACCTAGGCTTGTGATAATTTCTTCTGGCACAAAGCGCCTATTAGCGTCATTCAATTCTTTTTGTTGTTCAAGCGCTTTTTGCATACCGCTATATAGTTTCGCGTTTTCTAGTGCGATACCTGCCTGAGCTGCCAAGGCTTCTATCATCTGAACCCTGTGTTTATTAAACGCCCCCCTGGCAACACTGTTTTCTAAATAGATTAAACCAATCATTCGGCCTTGTATCTTGATAGTAGATGCCAATACGGCGCGCACTTGCTCATTTTTAAAATAAGGATCATTAGCGAGACGATCATCGTTTTGTGCATCATTGACTACCACCATCCTGCTAGTGCGCATCGCATAATCAATGATTGGACGCGCTACTTGATGAAAATCTTCCAATGCCACACGAGGGTTCACCCATTCACCATCAAAACGTGTATCAATTTCAACCATCGGTTTTTCTGCATTATTCATTATGATCAATACACCACGGTCTGCACTCGCCGACTGTATCAGTGACGTCATTAATTTTTTGAGTAGTGTTTCCCGATTAATCTCACTTGATATAGCACCCATAGCTCTTAATAAGCTATGCAAGTCATGACTATCAAAGCTATAAGAACTCTCCAGGCTTGACCCCGCTAGCTTATTCACATCAGATGTTTTTAGGCTATTAAAAGGAGCAGCGCTGGTCAAAGCTACAGCGCCCCATTCCTTAAAATGCGTATCCGCATTTATGTTCATCAAATCAGCCTGTGATTTACTTCCTGCGCTAAACAATATTTCTCCCAGACGCTTTGCCGCCAGCGCCTGGTACATCTTTCCTTCATACGTTGCCTGCTCATAGGCCTTATGAAGCTCCATAACTGTATCGGCTGTTTTTCCCCGAACCAATAACTCCTCTGCCTTTAATAATGACAGACGGTGATCAAGATTAACTGGGGAGAATTTTGCCCATTTCCTGATTCTGGTTGTTTGCTTTCTGGCTATTTTAAGCCACTTTTTATGAGACTGAATGGCAAACATTCGATAAGCATTTAACGCTCGAAAAAAGGCTAAACCGGGGATAAGAACCTGTGCAACTATTTTATCCTCATTCGCTGCCGCAATTTCAAAACGGCTAGCAGCACGCTCATATCGTTCTGCATAAAAATCCAGTATTCCGGCAGCGATCTGGCTGATTGCAATCTGTACCCCATTCTTACTCTGCTCAAACTCTGGCAGCTTTTCTTCAAGATTGAACCACTCGCCACTTAAATCTTCAGCAAGTTGTGGCGCGCGTAATAATTCATAAAGCTGCACCCAGGCGAGAAAAGAATATTTCACATGGTGCTTATTACTCTTGAGCAAATACTGTACTGCTTGTTTGTATTTCTGATCTGCATCCAGTGAGTTTCCAGCAAAAAACTCTGTGTACAACAAAACGCCGATACAATACACCGCGCTCTCTTCATCTCCGGCGTCTTTATTCAATCCCCAGTCATTATACAAGTAGCCACAAACATCTTTCAGTGGGTCCTTCCAGTGTTTGATGAAACAATTCACCACAAAACGACCTCTGGACTCATCCACACCGCCATATCGTTTACCGATATTCATAGCGAGATTACCAAACCTATAACCCATATCAATACGCCCTAGGACGCCACAAAGTATCAGTGCCCATACGGCAAAACCATAAGAAGAGGAAGCCGTTAAGCCATATTTTATCGAACAGCGAGTAGATATAATGCCAATCAATGGGAGTAAATTGGGTTCAGAAAAATAGGCAGCTGAGGATGCCTGTGTTAATACATTGACAGCCTCTATCATCTCCTTGTTGGACATGTCCGGAAGATTTTCAAATACTGCGGGATCTCGACCACGCTGGGCAATAAGCACTTTGCTTACACCAGATAAAACATGTCCAAGATTGGGTTTCCTTGGGGTATTCATTCCAAGAGATTTAACTACCTGTATAGTCATGTCTACAGCATCATCGTATTTCAATTCTGTTGAAAGTAGACGAATTCTTAAACCCTGAGTACGTGCAGCATCAATTGCTGATGTGACATTATCCAGAATCAGGCTAGAAATATTTTCAAATTCAGATTTTTTCTCAAGTGCAAAAGCACATTCTGCACTCAGCATATATATGCCTAAGGTTAATCGATAATCCGTTTTCCATGAATTTTCTGGCAGAAGTTCAACAGCAACTTTTAATTGAGTCCGTGCTGCGCTAAAAGCTAAGCGCTGATAAGCATTTCTTCCTGCGACCAGGCCAAGATGCGCATAGGTTTTTCTTTTCGTTTCGTCTTGTTCTACCTGAACACAATAAGCGAGATGACTAAACACGTTTACAGCACGTGAATGTAGCTCTTCTTCTGAAAGGTTTTTTAACAACAACTCACCAATCATCATATGGCGTTTTATTCGCCGAGCATCATCAAGACGATCATGAACTTTTTCATGCACTTGGTCATGCTGAAAGCGAAATTTCGGAGTAGAAATTGATTCTATTTCATCTTTATCAACACCACTGTCAAAATCTTTATTAGTATTTTTATCAACATTGGATTCTTTTAGTGAGTCAAGCACCCACTGCACAGACGTTAATGGAACTACTAAACCGTTCTCCACTGCAGGAGCCATTTGTTGTGCAACTAATTCAGGAGATATTTCATGAACGCTAGAAAGTGTATGTAAATCAAATTCGTTGCCCACACACGAAGCTGTATCCAATATATCTAAACACGTTGTCGGTAATTCTGCCAACCTGTAAGTGAGAAGTTCCGCTACATTATCGGGTATTGCCTGATTATTAAGCGCTTGTAAATCCCATTCCCATAGGTTTTTTTCACGATTAAACTTAAAAAAATCACGCTCATACAATGCCTGTAAAAATTCTCGTACGAAAAAAATATTTCCAGTAGCCACTTTGTGTAGATAACCACCCAAGGCACTCACTTTAGTCACTTTGCTATGAAGCGTCTCCGACAGCATTGTAGAAATATTTAGCTCTGACAGTGCTCCTATTTCAATCTCATGACTAACCACCGCAGATGCTTTAAATGCTGACATCATTTCTATTACTGGATGCCCTACACCGACCTCATTGGCACGATAACCAAACACAAACATCAGATAGTTTAACTCTGGACGAATAGCCAAAGCGTGAAGTAAATTATAAGAGGCAATATCTGCCCATTGCAGGTCATCAATAAAAACCACTAAAGGCGTTTCAGCTGTTGCAAATACGCTTATAAAACGCGCAACCACGCCATGAAATCGTCTTGCTGCATCTCGATGTGGTACCTCCTCATAGTCAGGTTGTGGTCCAATAATTATCTCTAACTCGGGCAACACATCCGTCAACAATCTACCCTGGGCACCCAATGCATCTTGTAAAGAACTTTTAATCAGCAGAAGTTTATCTTCAGGTTCAGATAACAACTTCTTTACCATCAATCGTGCTACCTGAATCAACGCCAAATAGGGTTGTTCAAGTTGAAACTGATCAAACTTTCCTGATGCATAAAACCCGTTATTATTGAGAATATGTTTTTGCAGAGCATTAACTAATGAGGTTTTACCCACCCCACTAATACCTGTGACGGAAACCAGAGTTCGCTTACCAAGGCAACAGGAACCAAAAGCATCTACCAATCGCTCAAACTCCACTTCTCGTCCATATAATTTATCCGGAATTCTAAAATGCGAAGGCACATCATTTTGCGCAATTTGAAATTGTCGTACAGTACCCGTTCGCTGAATTTCAGAAGAACATTTTTCTAGATCCCTTACTAATCCAATAGCACTCACATATCTGTCTTCCGGATTTTTTTCGAGTAATCTGGATACAATTTGAGAAAAGACATCAGGTAAATCTGGCCTTATTTGCTTTAACTCCTTGGGAGCATGTGCGATATGAGCATAGGCCAAAGCACCTTTATCCAAAACTATAAAAGGCAGTTCGCCACTAGCTAACTGAAACAGCGTTATACCCAGACTATATAGGTCTGAACGATCGTCTATATGACTTTCAATGCGTCCACAACGTTCGGGTGGTGCATATGCAAGCATCTCTTCTAGCCTTACTGAGGTAGTAATAGGATTTGCATTGCGGCCAAAATGTGTCGCTTCTTCAAGATTCGAAAAACGAACATTTTGTGATTCCAAATCAATGATCACATTGGCCGGTTTAACACCATTGTGAAGAATATTAGAAGCATGCAGTTTGCTGAGTTTTTTGGCTAAACCCAGAGAAATTTCTATTAATGACTCTAATCTAAAGCCGTTTGTAGGAATTGCGGATTCTAGAATTTGACCATAATAACTTTCAAGAATTAAAACGGGAGTATTCTCATTATCAAGAAACTCAAGATGATCGACAACAACGTCGTCCTCTATCTTATTTGCCAGCTTAAATGAGCGCCGATAAGCAGCGCCCCTGGAAGCATCCAGCCCTTCTGCTGTGGGGACTTTAATTCTTACCGAAGCCCCGGATTCAGTTTTACCTTTGAATATTATTTCATGACCAGTTTTCGAAATTATTTCACCAACTTGATATCCTGGTAATTCCACGTTAACCCTTGCCTATCATTTTTATATATTTGGGAATCTTCAGTACAAACATTGGCAATTAATACTGAATACTTTGTGGAATCGTGTTTTTATAAGAAACACAAGGCGCATTTTCACCACACTCTTCCTTGTTACGTGCAATTAATGGCATTAATTTACAGCCTGCTGTTTTATCAACATTCCGCAGATCAATATGAAATTGTTTGACTGCTAGTTGTAATTCAGCAGAGGTGAATGCATAAAGCGTTTCAGCTAGTGACGGTTTGATCACACTAGGCTCAAAAAACATATTCTGACAGATTGACGCTCTCGCCATATCATCACCCGTAAACAAGTTACCTTCAATAGTGGGGGAATCTTGTGAAGACTGTGGCGGTGGAATTCTTATACGTAAGCATTTTTCAACCACTTCAACATCATAGGCAAAACTATAATGGTCTCCGCCGTGTGAAACGCTGGTGTCCCACATAAAGACTGCTATTGCTGCAGCAAATACATCTCGATCATGAATTTCATGTTCAGATGGAAAACCAAGTACATGGGTGTGATTGTAACGCGCCCAACGCGTTCGGTAATCTGTCAGGCTGTTATCTTTTAAGATGTGATCCGCGATCTTTTGGGCAAATGGCAAAAATGCCGAATTGTAATAATCTGCTAGCCAGCGCCCATAGTCGGAGTCAAAACTATATTCGGCCATCGCCGGATCAGAATAATACATTGATGGTTTCATGTAATTAAATGCAGGGTATCCGTTGGTATATTGCTCATCGGATAGTCCTGTATAACCTGCACCAAATAACAGCTTAAGGTTATAGGCATTACCCGTCAAAGGATCAAATCGTGTTCCCTGAGCATTGTTATTGACTACAGATTCAGCACTTTCAAGAACCGCATTATCCAATGCTAGCGAGTAAGCAGTATGAGGATGCAGAGCCTGAAACAATGGATGAGCAATCGCAACAGAGGATTTCGTTATCGCATTCACCGCATCCATAGGAAAATGCAATGAGGGATGAACTACAAACAACACATGATAGGCGGCCCCCTGTAATACATATATTTTACCAATCATCCAGGCTGGATCTTTAGGAAGAATATAGACTTGATTGACTTTAATGCAGATAGATTCACGCGAACCATCACTTTTTTCACCAAGGTATAAAACCGTCGCGGCACAATATGTATTGTCGATGGGTTCAACCTTATCCATCGCGGTAAAATCATATTTCCATAGTTTTTCATAGTTTCCACAATCGCTAACATGTTTGATTAGCTCCTTGTGTTCGTTTTCAACTAATGGTTTTAAAAAGCGTGTATACACTGAATCAAACATGATTTTGTTAAAGCGCACATCATCTGGACCTGCCCATTTTTCAACCGAAACGGCATACATAGCCGCCACAGGTGGAAACGCCACACGTGCAGTTAGGTAGCGCTCGCCAATGGTTGCATTGAACATCAATGTTTCAATAGGTGGGATGTTTAATACTTCATCTGCACAAAGCAAAGGATGGGATGGTGAAGGTTGTGGCCAAGGGCCTTTACGAGCATATAAAAATTGATCAGGTAAGGCTTTTTGCTTACCCTGAGTTCTTTTACCCTCGTTCGTTGGATGAACCGGTTTATTTGGCATTATATCCTCGCAATTTAAATTTATATGGTAATCAAGCACCCTTGTTATTATTTATTTTTGAGGTGATTACATACTAAAGGATTTTATGGCCGTATTAAAGGGGGTTGATAAGCACTTTCAACGTGGAAAACTTGAAGAAGATTAATAGTACCCTCTTCTAAACCCTTAAATATTGATGATTATCTTGATTGCACCCATGAATTCGAATGTTTGGGTGGAGCTGTAGAGCTCTGGATTATTTCAGGAAACCGATCAAATCTATCTGATTGATTCCCTGAAATACCAGAGTCAAGCTACGTGGAAATCACCCAACTACTCGCTGATACTGACATTGATATCATCTGTGAAGCTTTAGAAGAATCAGCAACGGAAAAGGTGATGTTTGAAATGCTTTGGAGATTTATCTTGATCAACATTCCAGAGATAAAAAACACCCTATAAGTAGGGGGGTGTGAATTTATCCACTTCTCTAGTGAGTTGTTTAATCCTCTTCGAGCATCTTAAAGTAATTCACCAGATTATCTTTCAGTTGAAACAACTCTTTGTTGATTTGCTCTTTCTCTGGTCCATCGTATTTCAAACCTTCTACCAAAATTCGTGATAGGTTTTTATTCACGCGTTTGATGGGGCTTTTGAGCAATGTGTATTCTTTCGGTAATGGCACGAAGTTTTCGTTTTCCTGAATAGCTGCTTCAATACCGCCCTGCTTTACCGCTTTGATTATCTGCTTTGCTTCTTTCACGGTTTTATCCGCGATTAAAGGTAAGACTTTTTCTTGCAGCTCTTTATTTAACTGGATAATTTCATTCGTCTGGCTGGCATTTAATTCACCCTGACTGCGCGCTTTTTTTACCGAATCTGCTGCCAGCTCATCGCGTTTGATGGCACTTTTAATCACTGATTTTGATAAGCCGGTCTTTTCTGAAGTAATCGCCGCAAAAGAATCGTTATCAACTTTTTCCTGTTCTTTTTCTTTAAGTTTATTCTCAGGATTTAATGATTCATTAGAGACATCAATTTTGATCGCATTCGGATTTAACTGTTCGTAAATCTCACGGCCTCGATTCAAACATTTCTCTAATTCTAATCGATTCAATGGCTCACGTACCAGGTTTTCATCGATAGAAATTAATTCCTGTTGTAATAAATCACGATCTACCACATGCACATCGACTTCTTTCCAGCCCAATTCTGTGACCGCCTGAAAGCGTCGAGAACCTGCTAGTAACTCGTTATCTTTATTAATCGTGAGTGGATTGATTAGGCCGATGCTTTCGATGCTCTTTTTTAAGGTATCAACGTCTGTTCCGTGACGCAAATATTCACTATTTCTTTTTATATCAGATAGTTGACGAGTATCGAGTTCCATTTTGGACTTTCCTTATTTTTTTGAGATGCGTATTTTAAGTAATTAAGAGTTGATTAGATAGCATTGCTTTTCAAAAAAAGAATAAGCCCAAATGAATCAAGGAGTAACACATCTAAATGATTATATTCCCCGTAATTAATCCCATTATCGCTAACTATATTAATCTGGAATACTTGATGAACATGAAAAACACTCTACTAATCGGCACCCTCAGCGGCTTTATCGTTGGCGTTCTGTTTATCTACATACAACCCCTTTTTGGAATGTCGCCACTGACTGGTCGACACGCAGCCGCTTACACGAAACTTAGCGACATAGGACCTTCAACAGCGCTTGTGATTGCATGGGTAGCACATTTATTGGTATCTGTTGGTTATGGTATTGCCACTGGTTTAGCGCTGCACTTTAGTAACATTATTAGCAATACAACTAGCAAAAAATTACTCACATTCGCTTTACAGATATTTGCTTTGGGTTGGTTTACAACAGTTATCGCAGGTCCTGCTAATCAGTTAATCGTTAGATTAATCACCAGCAACGGTATCCCATCACTGGCTGGTTTGCCTCCGTTAAACTTTAACTTCGATGCAAAACTCGTACTGCATTTGATATTCTTTGTTGTTATCGGTTTGTTTTTATTAGGCTATAGTCGTATCAATAACGTTAAAAACATCAGTCAGGCAGCTTAAGTAAATATTGTTTATACGTTTTCTGCTCAACCAAAATTTCAAGGATCTACTTATGCAAGAAGCTTATATCATCGGCAATATCACCGTTAAAGATGAAATTAAATGGGCGGAATATAAAAGCAAGGTTCCTGAAACGCTAGCTCCCTGGGAAGGCACACTTGTCTTCCGAGGTGAAAAGCTTACTGATTTTACAATCGATGGTTATAGCAATAAAACACACACAGATAACGTCATCATCAAATTTCCCAACCAACAAGCGTTAGATAGCTGGATTCAATCTGATGCGTATCAAGCCTTAGTACCAAATCGTGAACTGGCTGCAGATATAGATTTGGTGAGTTATCAGTCGATGAGTTGATATTTCCTATTAGATTAAAGTGGCTGTAAAAAATGCCTATAAGTAGGGGGGTGACTTTCTTTTTACAGAAACTATCGACTAAGTGAGTGAGGTTGAGAATATGATTCGTAAGCCTAAATAACAAACGTCTGCAAAAATATTCTAAAAGAGTTATTTTATATAACATGAGCAATAAAAAGCATTCACCACAAACAACTAAACTAGATGGATTAAATCCACAACTATTGCTTGTTCTTTATCTACTCGTGTCTGCTTTACCTCTTTTGTTGGCATATTTTCAACACAAGCCATTTCGTGAATTCCCAAATGAATTTGCATCTGCTTTTGGTCTGATCGGTTTCACCTGGATGTTAATGAGCTTTTTACTTTCCGGACGTTTTCGTACCATTTCAGGAAAGATCGGAATAGATAAAACGATGCGTATGCATCAATTAATGGCGATTGTGTTAACCGGATTAATCCTGCTACACCCCTATTTTTACACATTGCCTATTAACAAAGAATTGCCTTGGGATGCAACGGGTCAGCTCTCCCTTAACCTTCCTCTTTCTGCATTTATCACGGGGATGTTTGCCTGGGTATTTCTACCTGTATTCGTTGTGCTAGCGTTGTTTAGAGATCAACTTCCTTATCGCTATGAATCGTGGCGCGGTTTACATGGTTTGGCGGCACTGGTGTTGGTAGCCGCCAGTTTGCATCATGTACTCGTAGCAGGTCGTTATAGTGAAGCCGTTATGCTGAAAGTTTTCTGGTTTGGTTTAATCGCAATAGCATCACTAACGTTAATTCGTACGTACCTAATACTCCCAATGCTACAAAAAAAGCGTTTATATAATGTCGTGAGTGTTACACCTGCATCTCTGAAAACCTGGCATATTACGATTGAAGCGGATAGTCAGAACAACCATCCTTTTCACTTTAAAGCGGGACAGTTTGCCTGGCTAAAATTACAAAAAGATCCAATCAATCTAACCGAGCATCCATTCTCGATTAGCTCAGCTCCTTCTGATCTTCCGCAAATTCGTTTTACGATTAAAGAATCAGGTGATTTCACTCGAAATATCGGCAATATTATCAAAGGCCAAAATGCTTATCTTGATGGCCCACACGGCTATTTCATTATCGATGATCAGAAGTTCGACGGAATCGTTATGCTGGCCGGTGGCATAGGTGTCGCACCGATGATGAGTATCATCAGGCAAATGACTCACGATAAAGATAAACGACCAGTGAAGCTCTTATATGGCAATCGTATCGAAAGCCAGATTGCCTTTAAAGATGAACTGCAGGAAGCATCCAATAAATTAAATCTGGATGTAAATTATGTACTCTCAGACCCTCCGCAGGATTGGAAAGGTTCTACTGGTTTTCTGGATGAAGCTGTCATAAAAGGATCGCTGGATATGCCAAACCCAGAGAACTGGTTATACCTGCTCTGCGGACCACCCGTGATGCTTGATTCAGCCGTTGAAATACTTAGGTCGGCAGGCATTCCCAAACAACAGATTATATTTGAGAAGTTTTCGTACCTTTAAAAAAAGCCCTTCGCGAAGCATAAATTCTATTTACGTTTTAATAAAACTAAAACGTAATATCATTCAAAGTTGGGAGGTGACCTTATCAAAGCGTTAACAAAGCTCTAACAAAGCAAGGTTAACAAACAAAAATTGAAGATGATCACCGAATAGTAATTAGCTATACAGAATAACCTTCTTCAGCTAAACGTTTAGCCATAACAGCAATATGCTCTGGCCCTACTTCACAGCATCCGCCAATAATCTCTACGCCTTGCTTTGCCCATTCTAAGGCAAATTCTGCATAAGCTTCGGGACCAAGATCAGAACGAGATTCCAGAGATGTAACAACGCCTCCGGGTTTTAAGCTATCGATTGAGGTAAATCCGTTGGCGTAAGCACCAATAGGACCTTTCCCTGTATCAAGAATTGGCAAAGCTGCTGTTATAAATTCTGGTTTACTACAATTGAGAAACTTTGCGTCAGCACCATTTTCATCCAGCATTGCTACTGCATCACTAAGCTTTTCGCCACTTCGCAATAAACCGAGATCATTATCCTGAATGGTCAAAGACACCCAAACCGGTAAACCACTTTTCTTAGCAGCAATCAAAGCTGCTTTAGCTTCTGCGATAGACGATAAGGTTTCACATAAAAACATATCTACATGCGGTGCTTGAACGGCCACTATTTTACCGTAACTAACCAGCATATCTTCATAATCAGGCGCAACTTCAGCGTGATAACTTGCCACTAAAGGTGGTAAACATCCCGCTATTTTCACACCCGGAATTGCTGCTATGTCCCAGGCACTCGTGGCGGCGTTAATGGCAGCCAATTGTAAAGCCTCAAAATCTTCAATAATGCCATCTCTAGCGAGTCTTTCCGGGGTCATAGTATAGGCATTCAAAACAATAACTCGTGCTCCAGCCCGGATAAAATCGATATGTAGATCACGAACGATTTCAGGCTCATCAATCATCACCTGCGTTGACCAAAGTGGCGTCACTTCCCCTTTGCTACGCTTGAGTAATTCCTGACCCATGCCGCCATCTAATACTGTGATTTTTTGTTTATTTGTTATCATTTTATTTCAATAATTCCTTCAATTCATCGCTGGCGGTCTTTTTATCTTTGATTCTTTGATAGGCTGTTTTTCCGGTTTTATCTTTAATGGATTTATCAGCACCTAATGACAGCAATAGCTTTGATTTACTCAATGCATCTTTCATCCCGTGACTGGCTGCATTCATCAGAGGTGTTTCATCGTCTTCATCCTGTGCGTTTACGTCAGCGCCTAACTTAAGCAATTCTTTTATAAACCTTTCATTGTTTTTGGCAATGGATAATGATGACATGCCATATTTACAGACTACATTCATATCGGCTTTTAATGCAGCTAGTTTCTGGATGCCAATAACATCACCATATTTGGCGGCATCGAAAACAGGTGTGCAGCCATCATCAATACGGTTGATATCCAACGTTTTTAGGTTATCGAGATTAACTTTCATCTTTTTAGCTAGATCGTTACCCGTTTTACCGTCGTCATTCTTAATGCTTGCATCAGCACCTTCTTGCATTAATAGACCAATGAGATACTTGTTATACACTTTAAATGCCGCATGCAAAGGCGTGTTTCCTTCCGCACCTTTGGCATTTATATCAAGCCCTTTACCGAGTAAAAAACGAATAATATTAGGATTTTCACCAAGCGTTGCAGCAAGCAGAAGATTGCTCTCATCATTCGCTTTATGTTGTAGATTGGCCCCTTTATCTACGAGCATTAGAAAGAAATCTTCATCACCTTTAGCAGCCGCAATGAATATAGGACTCATACCATCTTTGGCTGTGAGGTTAACGTCTGAGCCTGTTTCTACATACTGCTTAATCTTTACCAAGTTACCTTTGAAGATCGCTTTTTTATAATCTTCAACGCCCATCACGATCCCGAAATCTTCCGGCTTACCCACTATCTCAAAGTTTTTGGCGTAGAGCTTACAACTGGCTTTTAGTTTCTTCTTTTTTACGTTCGCCTGACACTTTTTTAAGGCTTCTTCGTTAGCTAATTCTGGTGAGAAGGCACCTTCTGCACGACCACAGGCTTGCTTACCTTGCTTATCATTCGCAAGATAAAACGCTTGATGTTGGCTACCGCGTAAATAGTATTTAAACTGAAACAAACACGGCCCTTCATTCACAATTTCTCTGGCTTGATTAAGATAGCGAGTATATTCCTCACTGCTCAGGTACTTATCCGATTTAGGGGTAATGTTGATACCAAAATCACTTGCACTGAGAAGAATTTCTTTGTTTGTTGAATAGACTTTACAGTCACTTTTTGGCGCATTCTTACCACGTTTCGCTTTGTTTCTTTTACACGCTGTGAGCGCGCTTTGTTTAACCGTCTGTAAATTACCGCCGAAGCTTTTACCGCAGGCATACTTCCCATCAGCATCCAGGCTGTAGGTAAAAACACGATGCTCTATATCTTTCAGAAACGTTTCATAAAACGCGAGACAGTTACCGAGTATCAGTGTTTTTGCTTCAGCCATTAAAGCTGCTTTCTGTTCTTTGCTCAGTGGTGTTTTATCTGCTGGCGTAATCAGTGAGTAGTTACCCTCTTTCACTATATACTCATCATCCGCATCAACCACAAAACATTCCGCATTTAATTGATGTTTTGCACACGACTTAAGCGCTTCTTTTTTAGCCGTATCCACATCTTTACTACCGTGGTGCCACTGACATCTATCCTTACCTGTTTCCTCCTCTCTCGCATAAACAAATGCCTTATGCTTTTTTAACTTTTTATATTTGGTTTGATAAGCGTCAAGACAGTGTTTCGCCATAATGTTTTCAGGCGCAGGAGCCGCCAAGCTTAAAGCAGGAAATAATAGAATTAATACAATAAGTTTCTTAAGCATATTTATAATCAGACTGATGAATTTTGTGAGAACGTAACTTATGGCAGATGCTTTTCCAGATCAAGTATTAATGAAAAATATGCCTTAAAGGTGGGGGGTGACTATTAAGACTCGAAAAAGACTATCAATAAGAGGTTTAGTCGATTACCTTTGCAGTACTTAAACATAATCCATGACGAACAAATGAAAGATAACCCTTTTCAACCACCCGAATCGAACCTTTTTAATAAAGACGACAATGAATTTAAGCGTTCAATATGGTGGAAGATCTACTTCTTTGTTTTTACTTCACTTTACATTTTAAGCTCATCTTCGTTAATCCTTGAACCAAAAGCAGGCATCGCTGAAATTCTTGATCTTGTTAATTTAATTGCTGCAACGGTAGGACTCTATGGCTTTGTTTTTTTTAAGCCAATTTATAAACCTGATTTCTGGTTTACTGTTTTAATATTAAGCGTGTTTTATGGTTTCTTCTATTTCTACATCACTGATATAGATTTAAGAGCAGACATGACTGATTCGGATTATTATTTTAATATTGGCATTGGATGGTTCATCTCAATGCCTTCGCTATATGCACTCTACTCGTACAGTAGAGCGACTAATCCGATATGGAACAAGTTATCCAACAAGAAATTTAAAGCCTTCTAACTAACGCGAATGGCTACATTCTTAGTATTCACATAACTATACAAAGCTTCTTGTCCTTTTTCACGACCAAAGCCTGACATTTTTACGCCACCAAATGGAGTTTCGATGCCACCTGCATACCATTCATTGACAAATACCTGACCGGCTTTTAACGCACGAGTAGCCCGCATGGTTCTGGATAAATTATTGGTGAAAACACCTGCGACCAAACCAAAGTCGGTTGCGTTGGCGAGCTCATAGGCTTGTTCTTCACTATCAAATGGAGTGATAACAATCACTGGGCCGAAGACTTCTTCCTGAAAGATATTCATATCGGGTGTAACATCTGCAAATACGGTTGGCTCGATATAGAAACCATCGCGATCGGCTAATGCTTTACCGCCTGTGACGAGTCGAGCGCCCTGCTCTACTGCTGTATCGCACATTTCCAATATTTGTTGGCGTTGGTCTTCTGAGATCACGGGTGTGAGCTCTACCTGTTCACCCGAGTTTGGTTTGACCGATTGCGCGAGTGCTGATACTTCTTCAATCAGCTCTTCATAGATGTCTCGCTCTACTAAGATACGCGACATGGCAGAACAGACTTGTCCTGCATTAAAGAAAACCCCCCAGGCGACGCTATCAATAAATTGTTTTCTATCGGCATCGTTGAAAACTACCGCTGCTGATTTTCCGCCAAGTTCCATAATACAAGGAGTAGCATTATCAGCCGCACCTTTTAGAATATGTTTTCCTGTTGGCACTGAGCCGGTGAATACGACTTGGTCAACCTTAGGGTGTGCTACCAATGCTGCACCAACTTCGGAGCCGACACCACAAAGGATACTTAACGCACCATCTGGTAAATCTGCTTGTTGGCAAGCAGTTGCAAGCATGGTTATCGCTAATGGGGTGATTTCTGGTGACTTAACGATAACTGCATTACCTGCCGCTAAAGCGGGTGCGAGTGAACGCGCACAGATATCGACGGGGAAATTCCATGGTACGATTTGGGCGGAAACTCCAACAGCTTCGTAAATGGTGTAATCGATGTAATCATCGCCTAAGGGAATTGATTTGCCTTCGATCTTATCTGCCATACCTGCGTAATATTCAAAGTATCGCGCAGCGGTATCGAATTCGGTTTTCGCATCGGCGAGTGATTTACCGTTTTCTTTGACGAGAAGCTTGGCGCCTTCTTCGGTGATCTCACGAATATTTTCAGCAATACGTAATAGTAGCGCCACTCTTGTTGCGGGTCTGTCTTTGGTGAGTTCACCAGAATCTGCGCACGCTCGGGCAATATCTACTGCTTTATTCACATCATCAATGGTTGCGCATGCAACTGTCGCAAATACGTTCCCCGTTGCTGGGTCAGTGACTTCTAATGACGTTTCAGAATCCTTCCAGGCACCACCGATGTAATTTTTCCAGTGTGTTTGGATAGCAGTTAGCTCAGTCATTTTTTGCGGTGTCGCTTGGGTCATTTCTGTTTTTAAACCTTTATTAAATTGTTCTTAAGACTTTATTGGAACTTTATTAAACCTTCATTAGAACATTATAAAACGTTACTAAAGCACTATTAGATAAAGACTAAACTCCGGCTACTGCCACTTCTTGTTCTCGACTTGCTTTTAATGTTTTCGCCACCCAGGTATGAAAGCGGTGTGTTGGCCCATCATGCGCGGGGGAGAATTTTCCACCATCGAAAAACTGTCCATGACGGCTTTCTTGCATTCCTTCAACTACTTGAATGTCTTCGCTGAATACTTGCTTCCAAAGCCCTGCATTACGCTCGAAAATAGTATCATTCTCTGGCATATCTTTAGGATCACTTGGGTAGTAAAGGTGTGTATATTCTACCGTTACTTGAGGCCCTAATGGCTGTAATAACATAGTAAAGAAGTGATCGCGATGGATACCCAAAATCACATTAGGGAACAAAGTAACATACTCCGCGCCTTCATCCCATTTACTGCTTAGGTCGCTGAATTCAGGCAACGTCTTACCATCATCACTTTTTAACCTTTGATAAACCGTTGTCCCTTGACCACTATAGCCTTCAGCTTCATCGATATTGTAATGGTCTTCGATGCGTGAATAGCTGTTTAAATCTGGATGTATAAATGGCAGATGATAAGACTCGCTGTAATTTTCAACAGCGAGCTTCCAATTGCATTTAAGCTCCATTGTAAAAGATGATGTATCACCACCATGATAGATTGGCTGATCAAACTCTTTCCAGCGCTCTAGTAGATCACCTGCATACTCTTCAAATTCTGGTGCATCACCTGAGACATTTACAAAGATGATGTCTTTCCACACATGTGAACGAATCGCAAATAGACCGAGATCTTCATTTTTAATGCTCTCGTGGGTATTTTCGCCCACTCCACCGACATGGGGTGTCGCGCGCAAATCACCTTTAGTGCCGTAACACCAACCATGGTAAGGACAACTGATTACACCGCGAATTTTAGTAGGCTCTTTGACTAGAATCATACCGCGATGTCGACACGTATTCTGGAACACGCCAATTGAACCATCGCGATCACGAATGATTAATAACGGCATACCAAAGAAGTCTACTGGCTTTGCATCACCGGCATTTGGAATGCTATTTCCGACATCCAGTCCTGCCCAGTTGTTAAAGATTAATTGTTGTTTTTCTTCTTCATACACTTCATTAGACGTGTAATGTTCGTTAGGTAATCCTCGCGCTTCTTCAATTGGTTTAAGAACATCATCAATATTGGTTAAAGATGCTTTTTTAATGAAAGCGACTGCGTGAGTAGTTGAATTAGACATAGAATTTTACCTATAGAACATATTTCTAGAATATCTCGATAACGTAACGAAAATTTAACGAGACTGTAACGAGCATATCCGACCAGCTTACTCCCGAAATCTTGTATTCATCAATGTAAAAAATTTCAATTTTAGTTGAGTTGAATTCAACTCAGACCACCTAATAAATATTAGAAACTCGCAAAAAGACGACTAAGTCCATTTTATTTTTGAATGTTATTTTCTAATAAGCATTCTCGAACATGGAGCACATTCTCATCGAGCCTATCTACGCGTGCAGATACAAGGTAAAAGTCCATAGGTGCGGGAATGCAATGATCACCAAAAGGAACAAGCGTTCCTCTGTTTAACATAGGAGCTAATAGGTTCTTCCAACCAAGCACCACACCCGCATCTTCACTCGCCGTTTGCAGGGCAATCATATAATTATTCATCTCAATGGTATTTGAGATTTTATCGGTATATCCCATCGACTCAAACCAGCTAAACCATGTGGTCCACCGATCATCCGGGGCTTTTAAATGAATCAAAGGCAGGGTCGCTAATGTTTCAATACTTGTATCTTTATGTTCTTCCAGAAAGGCTGGGCTGCATACTGGAATCAACTCATCTCTGAATAAGACCTCAGCAGACAGGCTCGGGTTATTCTTCTGTCGAAAGCCATAAACGATTCGTAAATCAGGTGTCTCATCAAATGGGTTTTGGATATCACTGACGTGTTGGTTAACAGAAATATCACCGGAAGTTTTCCAAAATTGCGTAAGCCTAGGAGTCAACCACAATGAGGAGAAAGCCGTGGTAGCAGAGATAGTGACTATCGGTCTTTTATCGGCGTTTCTTATATCGTTTAAGGTCGAGGAGATATCCATGAAAGACTGCTGTAACACTGAAAACAGCTTTTTTCCTTCACGGGTAATTTCAACACCACGATGCTGCCGATTAAATAACACCACACCAAGATCCTGTTCCAAACTTTTAATCTGATGGCTCACTGCGCCAGGTGTAACACCCAATTCCCTAGCCGCATTCTTAAAACTACCATTACGTGCAGAGGTTTCAAATGCAGCTAAAGTATTAAGTGAGGGTAATTTATAGTGTCGTCTGGCCATGATATGTTTTTCTAATTCTAGGTTACGTTTTGTATTTGATGATTTTGAAAATGTTGAAGATATTAATGTGTAGCTATAGTTTAGTTGAAACTATCTAAACTATAAGATCTATTTTAACCTTGTTGAATATTACAATTACTGTTAATTTGCAAAGTTGCATCAGTCTTACCGAGGAATAACCATGTCATCTAAAAAAACGTGTACTGTCTTAAAAATAGAAAAGCTCAGTGACGATACCTCAAGTTTCGAATTTAAGATCGACCAAGGTATATTTGAATCGGTAGAACCTGGCGCGCATTTAGACGTTTATTTAGAAAACGACTTAATCAAACAATACTCTCTATGGAATTGGTCGGAAGATCATAAACGTGTTTCTGTAGCAGTAAAACGGGAAGATGATGGTGCAGGCGGATCAAAAGCCATGCATCAACTTAAAGAAGGTCAGAAGGTAGAACTTGATGGCCCGAGAAATCACTTCAAACTGATTCCTAATGCACCCCATTACACATTAGTGGCAGGTGGCATTGGTGTGACACCTATCTTTTCAATGGTGAATGCATTACAAAAACACGGGGCGAGTTTTGATGTTTATTACCTTGTTCAAAATAGAAAATTAGCCGCCTTTGCTGCACATTTAGATGCACTGAATCTGGGTGACAATTATCATCTGCATACAGACGAAGAGAGCGGCTATATCAACTTTAAACAGCTCCTTAATGAATCCCCAAAAGACAGCCTAATCTATGCCTGTGGCCCAGAGCCAATGCTCAATGCGTTAATGAAAGCGAATCAAGAGCAAGCTAAAGAACATGAACTTCATTATGAAAAATTCAGCGCCTCTAGCGATAAACAAGAACTGGAAAGCACCAGCTTCCAAGTAAAGATTAATTCAACCGGAGTCATTTATGAGATAAGCGCAGATGATTCCATATTAGGCGTGCTTACAGACGACGGTATCGATATCCCATCAGCCTGCACTTCAGGTGTTTGCGGAACATGTATCACCGATGTACTTGAAGGCGATATCGACCACCGCGATGAAATACTCTCGGATGAAGAAAAAACCAGCAATGAATATATGTGCGTGTGTGTGTCGCGTGCCAAATCTGGGATGATTGTTTTGGATTTATAGATTTCTGTGGCTTACCATAAGCCTAGAGCGGTGCACCATAATTGAGTCTGCTTACATCTTGACAAGTATTTCTTGTAAACTCACCCCCCTACTTATGGGCACTTTTTTCATCGGGTAATAGTTTATCTATCTATTAAAAACAACATTATGACTACATACAAAGATATCTGGTACACCAGTGAAGACGGTTTGCGTTTATATGCACGCGATTATTCCACTGCGCTTGATAAAAACCCAAACGCAAAAACCATTCTCTGCATGCATGGACTCACCAGAAACTCGGCTGATTTTGAAGATATTTGCAATGAACTCGCTGATGATTATCGCTTAATTGTGGTTGATCAAAGAGGACGTGGCTTGTCTGACTACGACCCTGACCCGAGTAACTACAATCCCTTGGTTTACGTTCAGGACATGTT
Source organism: uncultured Cocleimonas sp. (assembly GCF_947495625.1). Taxonomy (GTDB): domain Bacteria; phylum Pseudomonadota; class Gammaproteobacteria; order Thiotrichales; family Thiotrichaceae; genus Cocleimonas. The sequence continues at coordinate 38,035 of NZ_CANLZW010000010.1, read as the reverse complement.
CCAATTATTGGCAAAGTTAAAACTTTCATCCGTGATTTTATTCGGAACATCAATGGGAGGAATCATGGCGATGATGATGGCGGCGATGAAGCCAGACATGATAAATGCGATGATCATCAATGACGTTGGCCCTGAGATTGCAGAGAAAGGACTCAATCGCTTAAAGAAGTATGTCGGTAAATCTGCACCTGTCACGAACTGGGATGAAGCGCTTAAACGAACCGCTGAAATTAATGGCGTAGCGTTTCCTGATGCCACCGAAGACGACTGGTTCAAGTTTGCCAAACGCTTATACCGCGAAGATGACAGTGGACGTCCTGTACTCTTATATGATCCTAATATTGCGATACTTTTAGCCGCTACAGATGAAGATCAAAGCGATGCAACAAAGAGTGCTGCACCCGATCTCTGGCCAGTCTATGAACAGATTCTGGATAAACCGATGCTGCTTATTCGTGGCGAGCTTTCAGATATTATTGATATTGAATGCGTACAAAGAATGCAACAGATGAAACCAGATCTTGAGGTATTGGAAATACTCAATGTAGGACATGCTCCATTGCTAAGTGAAGTGGAAGTTGCTCCTGCTATATTGGACTTTTTGGGAGATAAACTTCTGAAATAAAGTCACCCCCCTACTTTTAAGCGATTTTCTTATTTCTATGTTTGAAATGACCAAAAGAACTTATGCTTCGCGATGTGTTATTTTATAGCTAACCATGAAAAAGAATAAAGACATTCCATTACATTCTTTTAAAGACACTGTCGATAACGTTCAGAGTTCTCAAGGAAAACAGTTCGAATCCCTTGATCCTGAATTCCCGTTCGTAATGACAAGTTTTGGGGCTATGAATGAGTCTGCTCAGGCAGATTACCCTCATCGTCATGATTGTTATGAAGTTCTGTATATTAGTGAAGGTGAAGGAACCCATATCATTGATTTCGAACCCTATCCCGTTAAGCCGAATACGTTTTATTTTCTCTCCAAAGACCAGATTCATTTTTGGCAATTGAGTAAACCACTAAAGGGAAATGCCCTACTTTTTACTGAAGAATTTTTAGGCATTCCTTCTTCGAATATTATTAGGGCGCATGATTTCTCATTTTTCCACGATGTGGGTCAAGCTCCCTACCTTTCTATTGATAAGAAAGCATCTTCGATGGTAAATGGATTACTGGATGGAATTGAACAAGAGTTCCACAATGGGACTGAGCGAAGTCTTTCAGTATTGCGTGCTTATTTACACATACTACTCACACAACTTCAACGCTTGTATGATGCAAATCACCCAGAAGGACACACTCAGACAACATCGCCTATCGTACGTCAATTTTCACAACTGGTATCCGAACACTTTATTTCTGAACATTCTGTGAAATACTATGCCAACAGAATCGGGATTAGTACCAGCCATCTCACCGATACTGTCAAAGAAGTTACGGGGCAATCCCCGGGAACTATCATTCGTCAAAAACTTGCAGTGGAAGCTAAACGTTTACTTGTTCAAAGCAATGAAACCATCGCCGAAATCGGTTATCGCCTAAACTTTGAAGACTCTTCCTATTTTGGACGGTTTTTCAAACGTGAAACCGGCATTAGTCCTGCAACCTTCCGTCAGAACACACGAGAAAAATACCAGATTAACTCTAGGTAAGACCTACTGACTTAAGTCAAGGATCTCATTATTCAAACTGCTGATCCGCGAAAAGTACCAGAACTACCGTGTTCGGTCTCTATATAAACCCCTACATTACTTTCATCATGTACCTATAGCGTGAATTAACCATTAGCATTCAAAGGTGAAAATAATGAACACTCAATTAAGTACACTATCAATACTAGTAACACTTCTTGTATCAGGAAACGTAGCGTATGCAGATACTGATGCAAAGCAGAATTCAAAAACGTATAAAATCGCAACACGATTAAGTGACTATACGCGTCCCATAACATTTACTCCTACTAAAGCCATACCAGCAAATGGTGCAGTTACCGAAAATATTGTTACCACCACTCAAAATATATTAAATAAAGAGGCTCATTTTCTCAAAAAAGGAATAGTGAAGCCTGTAGGTGAAGATCAATTCAGTGCATGGGAACTTGTCAGTGATGAGGGAGGAGCTGATCATGACCAAACTGCGCCAAACCCTTTAACCTATTTTGCGGCTGGTTCAGCCTCAAGCTTATTAACACAAGTTGAAAGAAGCATAAAAATATTAGGTCTTGATGTTGAGGATGTGAAAATAGAATCAAAAATATTTTTTAGATTCGACGATCCCATGACAAAAAAATGGTCTGGCTACACGGATAAAGTCATCTCTAATATTCTCATTAAAAGTAATGAGCCACCCGAAAAAATAACAGCATTAAAAGAAATGGCTCTTAAAGCTTGGGCTGTAGGTGAAGGACTCGCAAACAAAACCACTATCGATGCAGCAATAGTCATCAATTCAGATAATTGGTCAGGAATGACAGTTCATGGCGGAAAAGTAGAATCCCCTATTTCTATCGACAATGGTTTTACCCTCACCAATGTCACACCTGATTTAAAGTTTGAAACCATGGAAGTTGAAGAAGATCTTGCTTTTGGCATGATGAATATGCCGAACCCTATGATATTCCCAGAAATTGCCATTGCCGAATCTGCGAATGATGCAGGCAGACCCTATATGCACAAGATCAGAGCGAAATCATTAACCCAAAATTATCAAACCTGGGAGCTTTATGCTGATGACAGCCGTGGATATTCAGGCATGGATAAAGCGCCTACCTCAAGAGACTATTTCACCGTAGGCACATCCTTTTGTTTGATGAGTCAACTTGCGATAAACAAACTGCTCTTCCAGAAACAAGGCGTCGAGATTAAAAATTATCGCGTTGAACACCAATTTAATTATCAGCAAGATAACTTCATGACACCCACAATGACGGGACATCTGGATGATGTAATTACCAGAGTCATAGTCACCAGCGACGCTGCAGAAGAAGCGGTAAATGATTATGCCAAACAATCTCTTCGCATGTGTTTTGCAGGAGAAGGGATTCAAAATGAAACTGAAATGGAAACCAATGTTTATCTGAATGGAAAAATCATCAAATAACGTTTCCATAGAAAGGTATACGCTATTCATTGTTTTAGCTAAACATTGCTTTTAGCCAGAAAATGAATAGCGTCTAAATTACAGAAGTAGACATCTCGGTCAATAACAGCATGTCTGCTCACATACTTGCTAGTAGTGCAGACTTTTGATTGACCCAATAATTTTATAGGAGCAACAAGCTATGAGTGACATACCATTAAATTATCAAACAGCCTATGAGTGGACAGGTGATGGAGAAAAAGGAGAGATTCACATTGGAGAACTACCAGTACTCCCCATCGGTTCTCCACACAATGCGGATCGTTACTGTCCGGAACATATTCTGGTTGTCGCCGCTGAAGCCTGCCTTGCAAACTATGTTCTGCTGATTTCCCAGAAATCCAGATTAGAAGTGAAAGCTTACCAATCCACTGCCGAAGGGGAGTTATTGAAAGAAGACACTACTGGATATCGTTTTAAACGAATCGTAATACGTCCTGTATTAACCGTTGAGTCCGGTAAAGAAAATACAGCAGAAAAAATCATACACAAGGCTCACGATCTTTGCATGGTTGCGCGGGCTCTTAATTGTCCAGTCGATATTGAGCCTATTATTAAAACCGCAAAATGATCAACAAACTGCAGTTAATACAATTATTGAAAATCTTAAGTACCGTTACTAACACCTAAAATATAGAAGAAAAAACCATGACTAGAAAATTTTTTGCAGTAGCCTTGCTTGTCTCATTTATAGCAATGTCTACATCAGGGTTGATGATGTTTTTTATTGAAAAACCGTCGTTTACCATTCAGATGCACCCGGTACATAAACTCTTCGGGCTGGTAATGATCATCTCGGTGATTGGCCATCTAAGTTTTAATTATCGATCTCTATTGACTTATTTGAAGACAAAAACAATCGCAATATTCGGCAGTGTATTGGTATTTCTACTGGTATTTCTCTACGGTGTAGCTATCAACAATAAAGTACCCGACAATATTGCGATACCGATGGATGAACTGGCAGGTCAGGCTGAGTCACACGAGTAGCAGCACTTTTATGTGCCTACTCCTTTGCTTCAGGCCAACATTAAAAACAATGCCGTTGTCTTTAATGTTGGCTCAAACCCAGATTTAAATTTGATTTACGTGTTAAGTTTCTTTGCCATAGCTGTAACTCAAAGGCGTAATGTCGACCGCATCTGCAAAAACTTTTTTAGCATGTTTTAATGCATCTTTGCGTTCATAAAAGAAATGCTGTGGGCCGATAGATTCAACAAGACCAGATCGTTTGAATGCAGCATAAACTTGCGCCTTGGTTCTCGCGATGTATAGCTCTACTCCATTGAGTTTTAAACGATCAGCCATTTTTTCTAGCATGCTTTCACCAGTGGCATCTACTTGCCCAACACCTTCGAGATCAAGAATGACGACTTTCAATCCGGGCTTTTGTGACAGGCTATTTAAAAGCTTACCTTCCAGATAACCCGCGTTGGCAAAATACAGGTCACTGTCAAAACCATAGATCGCGACGGTTTCACTTGTGGGTAAGTTATGTTTAGCCACATCGCGCAAAATATTATCCGTATGGCGCGATAGTTCGATGAAATTAGGTCGCATGGTTCGGTATAAAAACAGTGCTAACGAAAGAATAATCCCGGTCAAAATACCCACTTCCAAGCGTGGCGCAAATAACAACGTTGCGACAAACGTGATGATGGCGGCGATACCATCGTGGCGCTCAACCTTCCATGCCCGAACTATCGGTTTCATCGAAAACAGACTGAAAACCGCCATAACGATAACCGCACCAAGCGTCGCCTGTGGCAAGTGATACAGCAGATCTGTCAAAAACAATAAAGTCACAGCAATCAAAAGACCTGTGATAATTGATGCCAGACCGGTCACCGCACCAGAGGCATAGTTAACCGCAGAACGTGAGAACGAACCAGATACCACATAGCCCTGAGATAAACCGGAAAAGATATTAGCCATACCTTGTCCAACCAACTCCTGATTGACTGACCAGGGTTGGCGGGTTTTAGCGGCTATTGTTTTAGAAATAGAGATGGCTTCGACCAAACCCATTAAGCCAATAATGACTGCCGATACGATCAGTTCACCGATCTGTTTCAAATCAAAATTAATCGCAGGAAACGACAAACTTGGCAAACCTTGAGGTATAAGCCCAACGACAGTTCCCCCTTTATCTTCATAGCCCATCCACCATGCAACCAATGTGGTCAACACGACGGTAATTAAAATTCCGGGAAGACGAGGGAAAAAACGCCCCAGTGCAAACAAACTAATAATGGCTAGCGCTGCCATCAACATGATGATGCGTTCAACACTATCCAGCGATGACACTATCGCCCACAGATACTGATAATAATGATCAAATTGATCAGCTTTAATATCCAGCCCCAGCAATTTAGGTACTTGAGAAGTGCCGATGATTAACGCGGCAGCATTCGTAAAACCAATAACCACGGGATTCGATAAAAAATCCACGACAAAGCCAAAGCGTAATAGTCCAAGCGATAACCGGAATACACCAATCATCAGAGCGAGCATGGCGGAATAAACCATCATCGCCTCTACGCCTAAATGCGCAAAAGGCTGGATTGCTGTGGCAGACATTAACGAGGCAAGCGCCACGGGGCCGGTACTTAACTGGCGTGATGATCCAAATAGAGCAGCTACAATAACGGGCAAAAATGAGGCGTAAAGACCAACATAAGCGGGCAAACCAGCGAGCTGTGCATAAGCCATAGATTGCGGGATGGCAATCATCGCAACGGTAAGACCTGCCATAGCATCAGACTTTAGCGTCGCGATGTTTTTTAACTCTCCTGTCCACTCCTTATAGGGTGTTAGATATTCCCCTAAAGCTAGTACCCAGTTAGACATTTTGATTACCCCCTATTTAATAATGGCTGTATCAATATCGATCTTTTGTGGTGCAGTAGACTTATACGCATGCTGTTTATGCGTTACCGCTTTTTTCATCCAGGTTTGTTTTTCAGTATTTGACAGGTAGTCAGCGGTATTCTGCATCGCCAATCCTGTGGTAATCGTTTTTAAAGTATTCGTAATAAAATTCATCGCTGTGTTTTTCCTAAATGTTTTAAATAGAGTGATTTAAATTATCTGATCTAAATTATGTGATCTAAATTTAGGCTTTATGAATACTGCCTTTGAGACAATCTGATGTAACACCAGTGGGCAGGACTATAAGTAATTACTAATACACTTAGAATTTTATTCTTGAAATGCCAGTTATTTACTCTGGTAAAAGTAAATAAGACGTATTTACTTAAGTAAATATGCACAGCGATTATCTAACAATGTGCTTAAGCGCAACCTATAACACTTTAGGGGAATAGTTTAAGAAAGCCCCTGTTTTATAATGTAATGAAATCAGCGCACTAAAGAGGACATAATGAATCTGCGCCATATTACCCTGCACCAGCTGCGTCTCTTCAATAGCCTCGCGAAACACTTATCGTATACTCGCGCTGCGGAAGAAATGCATTTATCCCAGCCCGCCATGTCTATCCAGATTAAGCGGCTTGAAGAAAGTGTGGGACTCCCACTTGTGGATAAAGTGGGTATGAAGATTTTTTTAACAGAAGCCGGAACAGAACTGGCTGAAACGACTCTAGACGTACTTGATCGACTAGACAGCTTTAATGTCGACATGCTGCAACTAGATAAAAGGATTAAAGGACCACTTAAAATCGGCGCTATTTCCACCGCGACCTATTTCATGCCACATCTGCTCGGCTTATTCCTGCGAAATTACCCCGATGTAAAACCAAACCTGACCATTACCAATCAGGCGACAGTGATTCAACGTCTGGAAGAAAACATCGATGATCTCGTGGTAATGGGTAGAAAGCCAGACCACCTGGAACTGGAATCTGAAGAATTTCTGGACAACCCCTTGGTGGTGATTGCACCAATCAATCACCCACTGGCAAAAGAAAAGAATATTTCACTGGAACGCATTGCAACCGAACGCTTTATCTCTCGTGAACTGGGTTCTGGCACGCGCGAAGCATTGCGCCGCCTATTCTCAGAGCATGGGCTAGAAGTAAAACCTTATATGGAATTAGGTAGCGCCGAAGCGATCAAACAAGCCGTAATGGTCGGGCTGGGTGTGTCAGTCATGTCAGTGCATAATTTACAGTTAGAGCTTGAGGTAGACAGAATAGCGGTACTTGATATCAAGTACTTTCCACTAAAACGAAAATGGTATGTAGTGCATTTAAAAGGTAAAAAACTATCCAGCGTTGCCAGTCATTTCCGCGACTTTCTGATTGAAGAAGGCGAAAAAATTTGTTCAGTCAATAAAGCAAACAAGTCATCTTGAGAAATTATTAGTAGATTTCCGAATCAGTCAGCGCAACAATCAATACACTAGAAGTTTCACAAGGTGATAAATGGGTTTAGCTCGTTATCTTTGAGCCAGTATAAAAAAGTGCTTTAGCTCTGCATAAATTCCATTTACGTTTTTAAACAGCAAAACATAATGTCATTCAAAGTACAGGGGTGCGTTTTTAAGTGTTATCTTAAAGACACTTATTTATTCAGCCTTTAACGCCCAAAACTAACGAACTCTATGACTGACTTTTCAGACAGCTTTTCTATTCTTCATCAAGATGATGACATCGTAGCGATACATAAGCCTGCCGGTCTTTTGGTTCATCGATCGTGGATGGATTCCGACGAAACACAATTCGCCCTGCAGATGACCAGAGATGCAATTGGGCAAAAAGTATTCCCCGTACATCGTCTGGATAAGCCCACCTCAGGCGTACTTATCTTTGCCCTATCCTCAAACGTTGCGCGATTACTTCAAGAACAATTCCAGAATAATAGCATCGAAAAAGAATACCTCGCGCTGGTACGAGGCTGGCCAAGCCATGCAAAAGATCATGGAAAATGGATAGTCGATAAACCCCTTAAATATCATGTCGACAAGTTCTCCGAACCCGATACTGAAGAGGGGAAAATACAAGAAGCTGAAACACATTTTGAATGTCTACAAACAGCGACTATCCAGCAACCCGTGGGACGCTATGATTCAGCCAGATATGCCTTAGTAAAAGCGATGCCGAAAACCGGCAGAAAACATCAAATACGTCGTCACCTGAATCACTGTAATCACCCCATTGTGGGAGATGTAAATCATGGGGACCGTCATCACAATCACTTTTTTCAAGACCACTTTAAGCAGACTCGCTTATACCTGGCAGCCACACAGATATCGCTTACGCATCCAATTAGTTTGGGGTCTTTGGTGATTGAAGCACCTATAGAGGTTAGCTTTCAGCGAGTGATTGATCAGATTGATTGGAGATGAAATTTATATTTGAGTGGGCTTTTTCGTAGCTTAGGGACTTTATTCTTCTCCTCGTATTTTAGTTAACGGCTACGAGTTCATTTATTTTGCTCAGCCAAAATAAACGAACCAAACAAAAAGCTGCCCTAAAAGCACCCTGCGGGTTCATTGCGTTTCTCAGAAATAATGGGGATGAAGGGAACTCGCTACGCTCAAACAACCTTCATCCTAATCCATTATTTCCTGCGATACTCATTGCTTTAAATGGGAAAAATGTCACCCCCCTACTTATAGGCACTTTTTTAAATCCAGCAATTTTTTTCAAATCCCATACAAGTTGCGGCTTCGCAAAAACTACTCGGTCGCGTTCTTATTTTTCTGCTGAACACTGCGCTATGTCACCGAGTTACAAAAACAAGAAGACATTTCATTGAGTCAGTTCTGACTTGAATTTGCCTCATTGCTTTAAATAAAAAATCTACTATATTTAAATGGTAGTCTCTTTAAGAGTTCTTACGCCTAAATTGGAGTAGTTATGAAGTTATTTATTATTATTTTATTGGTAGTAACGTTTAATGCTCAAGCAGTACCGAATAAATCGGAAAGACACTCACATAGCGGACGAACTCATACACATCCACTACCAGCGCAAGGAAAAGCACATAGACACGATAATAGAGCTATTGCGAGAAGCAGCTCGTATGAGAAAGAAAGATACGGTATAAAAAATAAATGGACGAGTAAAGTTCAGCAACACGTTAGACGTCACTGGCGCCAACCTCCGGGAACTAAAGGAAATATGGCCATAGTAAAAATCATGGTTTCCAGTAGTGGTTTTATAGTGGGAGGTATTAATGTTCAATCCTGCAGAGGTACTGCTAAGTTTTGTTCATCAGTGAAACAAGCTTTTAAGCGCGCTGAACCTTTACCCATTCCTCCAAGTAATTTCAATAAATCAGACCTAACTATTTTGTTTAAACTGAACTGAAGTAGCTTTGTAACTAGCTGTTAGTCACATTGACGTAGTCCATTTACCGAGTCGTTATGTTGTAAAAGAAAAAACACCCTAAAAGTAGTCACTTTTTTCTGTATTTACATTTGAGTGAGCTTTTTCGTAGCTTGTGGACTTTACTCTTTCTCTCGTACTTTTGGTTATCGGCTACGAGTCACTTTCTTGTCTACAGCTACAAGAAAGTAACCAAAGAATAGCCGCCCCAATAAAGCACCCTAGCGGGTTCACTGCGCTTCTCCTAAATAATGGGAATGAAGGGAACTCGCTCCTAAAGTCGCTCAAACAACCTTCATCCTGATCCATTATTTACTGTGATGCTCATTGCTTTCTAAGGGAATTAGGTCGCTAGATCAACGTTCAGTATTTTTAGTGATTGTTAGGTCACCCCCCTACTTATAGGCACTTTTTTATTTCTAACGATGTTTTTCAAATCCCATTCAAACAAGCCGAGCCACGCAGATAATTAACGTTAAAGATTTTAGCTGTTTGAGTGACGACAGGAACGAGTTCTAAAATCTAGTTAATTATCGAGTCGTGAGGAAACCGCTTGCGGCTTGTATGTCGGGCGGCATTTTTTGGGATACGTTTTTTTTGCTGCTGAAAAAAAGGTATCTCGCAGCTTTAGCTGTGAAACTTCTTTTTAATGTCACCCCCCTACTTTTAAGTGATTTTTCATTTCGTTGTTTGAAATGACCAAAAGAACTTATGCTTTGCGGAATGATATTTATGCGGCTACGCCTTCCCTTCGGGTAAGCATTAAACAACAATGCTTTTGTCTCGATAAATCTCGGTTCGTTTTCGTCGTTTAAAAACGTAAATGGAATTTATGCCTCGCGAAGTACTTTTACAATTGATCTTGAAGATTTAAATTTGATCTGATTGTTAAATATATCGGTATCCAATTAATACAAAAAAGAAAGAAAAATGCGAATTTCTAGCATATTTAAAATAGACAGATGCATTAATATCAGAAATAGACTGAAGCCGTCTATTTCTAAACACTTGTCTGAAAAATAGTTATACTGACGACATAATAGGCGTTGTTATACTTTAATTTGGTTTTTGATGTTAAATCAAGGCTGGGAAAGGCAGAAGCCGTCTAATAAACTGTTATATTAATATCATGCTAAAAATTGTATTTCCATAAAATATATTGTGTATAATTATTAAATAATTAAACTAATTAAAGGGGAATATATGAAATTTATGACATTAACTCTAATGTCTGTCTTGGTTACTCTATCAGGATGTTCAACAAGCGAAATACAACTAAAGAAAAATGAAGATGCTATTAACTTCTCAAAACGTGTAATTAAAGGGAATTCAAGTGCTTTGGGTAAACTAGTTGCTTCAGCAATGACTAAAACGACTCAAAAATCGTCATACACATACTTTACTGGTGAGACGATCCCACTAAATAATGATATTAATGGAATTAGAACTCAATTTGCTACACATTGTTCAAGTGTTGGAGGTAAATTTGAAGGTGGAGCTTGCAAAAAAATTGGCAGTAACGATACAGTCCTATATTTTGTAAATCTCAAACATACAGGGAAAATATATAATACGACCACTTACGGTGCAGTCAAACACGTTGGTATTAGTACCATTTCACCTAAGAAAGGCTTAAATGATCCAGCGTACAGAAAAGCCATAAGAGACTTAGGCTATATTAGCCCTACTCATGAAAAATTAATAAATCGGTTAGATCAACAGTTAGCTAATAAAAAAAGTGAAATGAGACAACGAGTTCTAAATGAAAAATTAGATCGACATAACAGAGAATTGCCTTATAAGAAAAAAATAGGAGCTAAAATATGCACGGTAAGAGATAACATAAATTATATTGGTTATGTGGAGAGAATAGCTGAGGAGAAGGTACAAATTAGAATTTCACATGCTCATGTAGTTAATTATCCGTCAATGAGTCCTGGTGGTTTTAAACCTTCAATTATTTGGGCTAATGTAAGCATATGGAATCTATGCGAGTAATTTTTTCCAAATTCTAACTGTTGTTTACTTAGATTTTGCTTAAGTTAAAAAAATATAACAAGGTGCTGCATCGGAAAAAGCACTCGCTCCCGCTCGCGTTTTTCCGCTGAGCACGGCGTTAGGCAATAAATATGCGTGTTTACTATCTCACACAAGAAAAATATGCTTTAGATGCCATCGAAAAGAAATGGTTAAAGGTTTCTCTCTTTGATGATTTAAATGATCCTTTTGAATTATTAGCCTTTAATATATCTAATAAAGAACAAAGAAAAGTTTGGAATAAATTCAGAAATTACTTTTCAACAAAAGCTGGATTAGTATGCTTCAGTAGCCAATGGCAAAACCCTGTTATGTGGAGTCATTATGGAGACAAACACAAAGGAATTTGTTTTGGTTTTGATGTTCATGATGACATTCTCAAAAAAGTTAAATACATCAAAAGACGAAGACCTTTTAAAATTGGAGAAACTCTAGATAATCACAATATAAACTCTGCTTTATTATCCGAGGCAGTTAAATACAAATTTAAAGAGTGGAGTTACGAACGTGAATATAGAGGAATTGTGCCTCTTGAAGAAAAAGAAGAATCTGGTCTTTATTTTGTAAATTTTAGCGATGACTTTGTACTTAAAGAGATTATTATCGGAGCACAATGCAGTCTAAAACCACTTGATTTTAAAGATAAACTGTCAAAATATAGTGATCAAATTTTAGTAAAAAAAGCTCGGCTTGCATTTCAAACTTTTAAGGTCGTGCGAAATAAATCAATTAAAATATATAAACATGCCTAACAAGTTACAGCATCGGAAAATCAACTCGCTCGCGCTCGTCGTTTTCCGCTGTGTAAGGCGTTAGGGAACCAAAACACCGCATATTTTTGTGTTTCATCACAATAAACAATAAGTAATCAATCATGAGACTCATACAAAATAATTCTTTACCACAGAACTGGTTACAACAAATTAACAATTTTGATATTAGTAAATCAACTTTAAGTCAAAATAACAAAATTATTGCAGAGGCTTTAACTGACTATATAAAAAATGAAGGGAAAGAGTCTCTTTTGAACCCCTTAGTTAAATCATTTGTATCTCATGTTGTTTTAAAGAAAGATTTTTTGAAAGGATATGAAAATATACCGCATCAACTTGTTAAAGATGGTATGGATGAAACAAGAGGAGAGAGAGGTTTTAACTTTACCAGAAAACTCCATTCTGTGTTTATTGAGTTCCAAATATATATGGAGTTAGAATCTTATGGCTTTCAGTTTACGGATCAAGTTCGAACGGAAGGTGCATGTGATTTACAAATGGAAAAAAACAATAAAAATTATAACTTTGAAGTTAAATTCAAAGAGAGCAAAGACATTTTTAAATCTAGGCTTCTCAGCATTATTGATAACATGAGCTTACTTAATGAATATGCTTTTCTTCGAGGTAAAACATTCGAAATTCATGTGAAATCAAGTAATGTTAGCTATAAAGTTGAAAAGGAAATATTTGATGAAATTAAATGCTTTCTCAAAGAAAAAAAGGATACTTACAAGGGAAAGTATATAGATATTTTTGAATTGAGTAAGCAGACTGAATTTACTAGGGATATAACAAAAGTTAACAAATATACTGATTCACTGAAAGTTTCACAAGAACTAACAGATCAAAAGAATATTTCAAATTTAATCCAAAAAATGTTTATCGAGAATAATGGGCATATTACAAAACTGTCCAACAAATCAAAAAATAGTAAAAATTTCTATGGGTGTCTTGTCTGGAGTATCCCATTCCATAATGATATAGACTGTAAACAAGTAAAGGCTGCATTCGACAAACTTAAGTTGGACTTTGACTTATATGTATTTATAAGTGGTATTGCTAAAGATGATTGTAACTTCTTAGTAGCTAAAAAAAAGTGTAAAAACTCCCCCTCCCCGATGCCTTTACTATGATCGTAGATAAAGGCTGGAAATACCATACAAACGCAGTGAGCAAGAACGTTGTTTTTTAACGTTGATCCGAAGGAAAGGCGTAGCCGCATAAATATCATTCATAAGTAGAGGGGTGACTTAATCCAAATAAAAATAGCTATTCAATTCAATATCTAACCCAGTTCAACCATTGTGCATCGACGATTCCTTACAGAATCTACGATGTACCTTATTGGCTTTTGGTAAGCCTCAGAAGGCAACTCCAAAAAACTCCAAATGCTCCACTAGTTCACTTTCCAACTGTTGAATCCCAACCTTCACAAACTCCACTTCCACCCCCGGCTTACTCTGACTCAACTTCGCCACATCCAAATGCGCCACACATCCCAATAACGGATACCCACCTATAGTCTGCCGATCCTTCATCAACACAATCGGCTGCCCATCTTTAGGTAATTGAATAAACCCCGTACTAATCCCCTGCGAGATGATACTTTTACCATCATGTGGCAACGCCTCACCCTTTAAGCGATACCCCATGCGATTAATTTCATTGCTGACGCGATAACTTTGCTCGGTAAATTTATTCAAGGTCGCTTCACCACAACCATTCTCTGAATAATTCGGGATAAAACGTATGCTGATTTTATCTGGGTATGACGGGATATACGCTTCAGGCACCACGGTTGAAAATGGCCCCGTACCTTTTATGTGTCGCTCGTTATAATGCGGGTAATCCAGTGAATCCCCTGCAACTAACTTCTCGCCGTTTTGATGAATACCCCCCAAATGCTCGCGCATCACGGTACTGCAACTGGATAACTGCGGCTTAACATCAAAACCACCGGCAATCGCCAGATAGGTATATAGCCCATGATGTGCGCCACCAAAGCGAAGTACATCACCTGCTTTTATCGCGTAACTGTGCCATGTTTTCAGCGGTTTATGATTGAGTGTTGGGTGCAAGTGCGCGCCGCAAATGGCGATTCTGGTGGGTTTGCTGAAACGTGCTTCGAACCCGCCCAAACAAATTTCTATCTGCGGTGCATTGAAGTTGTTTTGTAATAAACGATTCGCCCATAAATAGGCGTGTTCATCCATCGGGCCACTATTGGTGATGCCATAGTGTTGCATACCGTAGCGCCCATAGTCTTGCAGTAAACTGATGACGCCGGGTTTTACTATTTGCAAGGTAGGCGGTAATAAATCGTCTAGCGACATTTAAAACTCCCCGCCCAAATCAAGGTACGCTTGTTTGCTGATGGGATTAAATTTGATGCTATCCCCTACTTCAAATTCGCACGGAGGGTGTTGATTGTAATCGACAAGATTCTTCGGGGTGCGACCGATGATATTCCAGCCACCCGGTGAATCGAATGGATAGATAGCGGTTTGTTCGCCGGCAATGCCTAAACTGCCTTTGGGTACTGAAAGCCTTGGGGTTTCTTTTCTCGGCACTGCAATCGGTTGATCAACAGAGCCTAAGAATGCAAAGCCGGGAGAGAAACCAAGCGCAAATACACGATAGGTTTTCTGGTGATGCATCTGAATGATTTGTTCGATCGATAAGCCGGTTGTTTCTGTCATTTCAAGCAGATCCAGCCCGACTTCTTCACCATAGTAGACAGGGATTTCTATGAGTTTCTGTTGGCCATCATGGGTGTCATCTTCTGCTGCGTTTAATACGATATCGGTTAGCGTTTCCAGCTTATCGACAAAGCCCTGATGGTTTATTTTGCGTAAGTTAAAGCTTAAATGTATCGACGCGTAGGAAGGCACGATATCAATCACATAGTCCGCAAGTTCAGCATCGATAAGTTGTTTTAACTTAAGCACTTGAGCGGCAACCTGCTGTGATATCTTTTGTTCGAACAGCACGACAACGGTGTTCTCGGATACAGAAACTACGTTCATGGCTTTATGGAAACTATCAACATCGTATTTACCAGAAATATCATAATGATTTAAGACTGCGTAAAATTAGCATCAATGAATTTTCTAATGCTTTTAACCGATTCCAGCGCTTGCACATTATCACCATGCACACACAGGGTATCGGCATGGACTGATAGCGTGTTACCCGAAATACTGATGGCTTGTTTGTCTGTAATCAACGATTTGATTTGATCCTGGATGTCATTTTCATTTTCCAGAACCGAGCCTTCAAGAGCGCGCGAAGTTAGGTTTCCATCATCGGCGTAACGTCTATCGGCAAAGGCTTCAAACAACAGCGATACAGAATGCTTTTCTGCCAGTTGTTTGTTTTCTTCGGCATCGGCATTGGCCAGTATCATCAATGGCACAGGGTCTTTTAGAGACGCGACGGCTTCCATAATGGCGGTTAATTGCGATTTGCTTTTCATCATGGTGTTGTACAACGCGCCATGCGGTTTTACGTAGCCGATTTTGGTGCCATTGGCTTCGCAAATCGCCTGTAAGGCACCTACCTGATAGAGCACCAGTTGTCTTATCTCATCTGCATTAAACGACATGTCACGACGTCCGAAACCAAGCAGATCGGGGTAACCCGGATGCGCCCCGATCATGACGTTGTTTTGTACTGCCAACTTAACCGTTTTATCCATAATGAATGGGTCAGAGGCATGAAATCCACAGGCGATATTTGCCATATCAATATACGGCATGATTTGTTCGTCTGTGCCCATTTTCCAGGCGCCGTAGCTTTCGCCTAAATCACAATTTAGTTTAATCATATTATTTCTGTGTCATCAATTGAGGCAACCACGTCGCTATTCCCGGGAAAACAGTGAGCAACACGATTGCGGTGAGTAATAAGAAGAAAAATGGCAACGCATAGGCTGCAATTTTCAATATATTGATTTTGGTTAATCCCTGCATTACAAACAGATTAAAGCCAACTGGCGGGGTAATCTGCGACATCTCAACCACTAATACGACATAGATACCGAACCACAAAAGATTGATGCCGCTGCTTTCTACCATCGGTAACACAATAGACGTGGTTAACACCACCATCGATATACCATCGAGGAAAAAGCCGAGTACCATAAAGAATAAGGTTAAGACGATGATGAGTTGTGTGGGCGTTAAGCCCATCACCGAGATACTTTCTGCCAGTGCTTTGGGGATGCCGGTGAAACCCATTGCAAGGCTGAGGAAGGCTGCACCCGCGATGATAAAGGTAATCATGCATGAGGTTCTGGTTGCGCCTAATAAGCTTTCTTTAAAGGTTTGTAATGAAAGATTACCCGTCACCAAAGATAAAATCAGTGCACCGAACACACCCAGTGCTGCGGCTTCGGTTGCGGTAGCAAAACCTGCATAGATAGAACCGAGAACGAATAAAATTAATCCCATCACCGGAAATAATCGACGTGTCGCATAGAGTTTTTGCCCGAAGGTCATGTTGGTTAACTCTTCGTCATCTTCCTCTGGGAATTTATCTTTATTCAGCATTGACCAAATCATGGTGTAACCCATAAACAGCACTACCAACATGGCTCCGGGTAATACGCCTGCGATAAATAAACGCGAGATAGAAACTTCGGCAGACACTCCATATACAATCAAAATAATGGAAGGTGGAATGAGAAACCCTAAAGTACCCGAGCCAGCTAACGTACCCAGCATCATCTTCATCGGGTAACCACGTTTTTCTAATTCGGGTATGGTGATTTTACCTATGGTCGCGGCAGTCGCGGCGGATGAGCCTGAGACTGCGGCAAAGATAGTACAGCCCAATATGTTTACGTGTAATAAACGTCCCGGGACTTTGTTTAGCCACGGAGCAAGTCCATGGAATAAATCCTGCGAGAGTTTGGTCCGAAACAGTATTTCCCCCATCCAGATAAACAGGGGTAAAGCGGCAAGCGTCCAGGTGGCAGATGCCCCCCATGTTGTGGTTGCCATAACCAGTCCAATATTACTGTTGTCGTTTAGCATCAGGGCCACAAAACCAACTAGAAACAATGATGCCGCAACCCAGATACCACTGAGTAATGACACTAATAATACAGCGCCAAGGACAATAATTAAGTGAGTCATTTCCATGTGATTTCCCCTACTCTTCCAAGCCAACGAAGGTGGGAGTCCCACCAGAAATCAACAACACCAGATCGTCGATTAAAGCAATCAGGAAAACAAGCAGCCCTATTACCATACCCAGTTGAGGAATCCACAAAGGCACGGCGATATAACCTTGAGACAGCTCTTCGAACGACCAGGATTCATAGACAAAAGCGGCGGTGTAATAAACCCCGTAGGCAATCATCAGAATGAAAACACTGAGTGCAGCCGTCAGGGCAAAGCGACTGACCTTTCCCTTGAGTAGATGAACCAGAATGGTGATGCGAATATGTCCCCCCATTCTAAAGGTATACGCTAATGCTAAAAATGTTGCAGCGGCGAGAAAAAAGCCGGCAAAATCTTCGGTAGATGGAATAATGATATCGAACCAGCGCCCAACGATCTGAGCCAGTATCATGATGGTGATTAAAATGATGAACAAGCCCGCCAACATGCCTGAACCTAGATAGAGCTTATCAAGAAAATGTCTCAAAACAGTGACCTCAGATTATCTGTGCTGATTAAAAAAAAACGAAAATTGAAAGTGAGTAAGAATGTGTAACTAAGTAAGTCAGAGGGTGTACGGATTAACTGGAAATCATGATTAATTGGAAAACCTGATTAACTAAAAATCCTGAGTACACCCCCCCACTTATAGAGGCTTTTTTTATTGATTAAAGCCTGTAATGGCTAAGCATCTAAAACTGAGAGATTATTGAAGTGCTTTTATAATCGCAGCGCCATCAGCGCCTGCTTCTTTTGCCCATTCTTCACCCATGGTTTTACCAATTGCCTGAAGCCCTGTTTTCAGTTCTGCAGACGGTGTAGCAACCTTGATACCTTTTTCAGCCAGAACAGCTGTTTTTGCTTTGGTTTCTTCTATCGCCATCTCCCAACCGCGAGTTTCAGCAGCGGCAGCGGCTTCTTCAACGGCCTTTTGCACTTTCTTATCTAGACGTTTGAATGATTTAGCATTGACGATAACCATGTTCTTCGGAATCCACGCTTGTGTGTCCGTGTAATCAGAAATGTAATCCCATGATTGACTGCTCACACCTGTACTTGGCGAAGTCACCATCGCATCAATGATTCCGGTTGAGAATGCTTGTGGAATTTCAGGGGTTTGAACCGTTGTAGGCGTTGCTTCTAATAACACTGCAAGGCGTGAGGTTGTTGGACTATATGCGCGCATTTTTGCGCCTTTTAGATCAGCCACAGAAGTTATCGGTTTTTTCGTGTAAATACCCTGTGGCGGCCAAGGCACTGCATACAATAATTTGATACCGTCTTTCTTTAACGACTTTTCAATAGCTGCACGAGATGCTGTCCATAATTTTTTAGCAGAATCAAAATCAGACGCTAAAAACGGAATGTTGTCTGCTTTAAATAGCGGATTATCATTACCTAGCAATCCCATAAACATCTCACCAATTGGAACCTGGCCGGTGCGTACTGCGCGGTGAATTTCCGGGTGTTTAATCAGTGAAGCACCTGAATGAACAACAATATTTAAATCGCCAGCTGTTGCTTCATTTACGTCTTTTGCAAACTGTTTAACATTGATGGTGTGATGCACCCCATCACCGTAAGGTGTAGGCATATCCCACTTATCTGCAAACGCCGAAGATGTAAGGCCGAGTGTCAGTCCTACAGAAATTAATGTGCCGAAAATCAGTTTTTTATTCATGGTTTTTTCTCTTTGGGTCAATGTAAAATAGTTAAAATAAACGTTAGTCAGTTTTACTGTTGGTAAATCCAGTTTAAGTATAGGTAACAACAACAGTTAGAACCTAAGTAAGAGTGGAATTAACAACATAGGTGGAAAAATAAACAGCCATTAGAGACGGCCGACCAGAGTTTCATAATTGTGGTCAGTAATCAGCATTTTTCCTGGTGCATGGGTAATCACTCTGGGTAATTTTGCGCTTCTCAAGATGCTTTGTGTGGTTACACCACAGCCCCAGAAAACAGGGATATCATCATCTGCCAATTCAACAGCGGAACCGTAGTCGGGATCATCGAGATTATTAATACCAATTTGCGCAGGATCGCCAATGTGTACCGGCGCACCGTGTGCTTTATCGAAACCGCGTGTGATTTCTATCACGTCTTCAATTTCATGTTGTTTAAAGGGACGCATGGTAACCACCATATTCCCTTTAAAGTGTTCAGTTTGGTTGGTTGCAATCGACGTCTCATACATCGAAATATTGGTATTCAAATCGATGTTTTTAATTCTGAATCCCTGACGTTGCAAGGCATCTTCAAAAGAGAATGAGCAACCTAAAACAATAGCTACCGAATCTTCATTCCAGAACTTTTCGATATTCGTCGGTTTTGCCACAAGCTTACCGTTCTCAAAGACTTGGTACTGCGGGATATCATGGCGCATATCCAGAGCCTCACCTAAAGTGGGTATGTCGTATTCACCTGGCTTGGATACTCCCAAAATTGGGCATGGCTTGGGATTTAGATGACAGAATTCCACAAACTTATCAGCGTCTTGCTTAGGTAAAATGACTACATTTCCCTGCACTAAATCGGGCATGATGCCACTGGTAGTACGGGTGAATTCACCTGACCTTATTAACTGGCGTATATGACTGAGAGTGTGTGTATTAGATTCCATTATTCTGTTTAATAGTAAGCATTGGTTTAATATTAGAAAACAAGTGATATAAATTCAAATTATATATATTTGTATGATTTGAAAAAAATAAGTTATCAAAAATATAAGCGGCGAATAAATTACTCTGTATTAACCCGCTATGTGTTTGTATCTATGATATCTTTTTGCCCATGACGATCGGCGATCACCCTCTTTGCTAAATCAATGACTGTTTGTAATTGGGGTTTATGCGGTGTCATCGGGAAGGAGGCGGTAAAGTTCAAATTTGAAGGCGTCCAGTTCAGCTCTAATATATCTAACTTACCTGCTTCCACATCGTCTTTAACGATTTCTGTTGGCAGTGCGCCAATCCCTCTTCCATCTAACACTAGCTGTCGGCAAACACCTAAAGACGTAGACGAAAATATCCTCGGGATTTCTTTTGAATTCTTTTTTAATTGACGAGAAATTTCGTTATAAGGTAGCGTGTTTTTGGCATACGTAATCACCGGTAATTTTGATGATAATTCTTCCAGCGATTGTTGCTTCTCACCTTTTTTATTCTTGAGTTCTAAAGCTGGGCTCGCTACCCAAACCAATGGCACCGAGGTTAACTCTTCATTGACCATCATCGAGATGGATAAGGGCCCCAGTAAAAATGCAATATCGATCAAACCTTCGGTTAGTTGCTCTGATAATCCGGTTGATACATCAACCGTTAACTCAATCAAAACATCTGGTAGCTTCTGTTGAAAACGCTCCATAAATTCAGAAAACCACGTATACGCCACCGTTTCTGAAACACCAATACGCAGCACTCCGGAAAAACTGGCTGACTGATTTGCTTTATCGGTAAATTCTTTGGTGTTGTAGATTATTTTTTCGGCATAAGGCAACAGCTCGTGTCCTTTTGTCGTGAGAATGACTTTGTTGTTTCTGTCACGCTCAAACAGGGTCACCCCTAGCTCTGCTTCTAAGGCAGCTATTCTTGAGGATATCGCTGGCTGGGTGGTACATTGCTGTTGCGCAGTTTTACTGAAACTTAGTAGTTTCGATACCCAGAGGAATGTTTCGACTTGTTTGAAATTCACAAAGCTTAGTTTAGTGTAAATTGAAGTTTAGTTTGGTGTAAATTGGCTAATTATTTCTATTCTATTTCATTGATTAGGTCACCCCCCTACTTATGGGCAATTATTTATGGCCACTTTTTCCCAACTATAATTATTCAGCCATTGCTCTATCTATGATAGATGACAAAATTGCCATACGTGCGATTCATAATAAAAATGAAATTGCAGAAACTGTCAGTTATAGTCCCTACTTTTTTCATCATACTAACGCTATCTTTTATTCAATTTCATGATTCTTTATATCGCTGAAAAACCTAGTCTTGGTCGTGCTGTTGCTGATGCGCTTCCCAGACCGCATAAAAAAGGCGATGGTTTTATTGAGGCGGGCAATGGCGATGTTGTGAGTTGGTGTATCGGTCATTTACTCGAACAGGCACAACCCGAAGCCTACGACCCTGAGTATAAAAAATGGGTAATCGCTCATTTGCCGATCGTGCCGGATGTTTGGAAACTTCAGGTAAAACCCAATACCAGAAAGCAATTTACTGTTCTCAAAAAACTGATTAAAAAAGCCGATTCTCTGGTAAATGTGGGTGACCCTGATCGCGAAGGTCAGATTCTGATTGATGAGGTGATTAATCACTGTGGTGTTTCTAAAGCTAAAAAGTTAGCGACGCAACGCTGTCTGATTAATGATCTCAACGCTAACGCTGTGAAAAAATCGCTAAACAACCTGAAGAAAAATACCGACTTTATTCCCCTGGCGACGTCTGCATTAGCCAGAGCTCGTGCAGATTGGTTGTACGGTATAAACATGACGCGTTTATGTACCATTAAAGGGCAAAAATCTGGCTACCAGGGCGTACTTTCTGTGGGAAGAGTACAAACGCCGCTACTTGGTTTGGTGGTACATCGTGATTTAGAGATCATGAATTTCGTTTCAAAACCCTTTTATGAAGTGATGGTTACGCTTGAAACTTCAAAAAAGGAAAGCTTTCAGGCGAAGTGGAAACCCAGTGCGTCTTGCGATGACTATAGGGATGATGAAGGTCGCGTACTTTCGAAGAAACTCGCAGAAACGGTGGTGGCTAAAGTCACCAACCAACCCGGAAAAATCACCAAGGTTACTGAACAAAAGAAGAAACAGGCGCCACCACTGCCGTATAACCTTTCGGCCTTACAAATCGATGCGGCAAAGCGATTCAGCATGAGTGCCAAACAGGTGTTAGATACCTGTCAAAACCTTTATGAGAGACACAATCTGATCACCTATCCACGTTCTGATAGTCGCTACCTGCCGACGGAGCATTTGCGTGAAGTTGATCGAGTGACAGATGCTATCGCCAAGACTTGCAACAAACTCAGTGATGCGGTTGCACAGGCGAATCTTAAACTTAAAAGCAAAGCCTGGAATGACAGTAAAGTCAGCGCTCACCACGCGATTATTCCCACGATGAAATCCATGGATGGTGGTCGGTTATCCCGCGATGAATCGAACCTGTACGAACTCATTGCTCGGCAGTATTTGATCCAGTTTTATCCACCTTTTGAATATGCAGATAAAAGCATTGAAAGTGAAGTGAGTGGTGGCTTGTTTATCGCCAAACAGAAAGATGTACTCGCGCAGGGTTGGAAAGCATTATTTCCACAAAGCAAAAAAACAAATGCCAACAATGAGAGTGAAGCGTTTTCGGCAAAACAATTACCGCTGGTAAAAAAAGACGACCCCGTTACTTGTACCGATGCCAATGTGGTTGAAAAACAGACGACGCCACCCAAGCATTTCACCGATGCAACCTTGCTAAGTGCGATGACGGGTATCGCACGCTATGTGACTGATCCCGAGATCAAAAAGGTCTTACGAGAAACGGACGGGATCGGAACAGAAGCAACGCGAGCCGGGATTATCGAATTATTATTTACACGAGAATATCTCCAGCGAAAAGGTAAGGAAATTCGTGCGACAAAGGTAGGCCTCCAACTCATTACCAGCCTGCCTGAGAGTATGGGCTATCCCGATATGACTGCGCATTGGGAATCGCAGCTAGAAGCGATTTGCCAGCGCGAGATGAGTTATGGGAATTTCATGCAACCCATGACACAGAACTTACAACAATTGATTAATGATGTTGGAGCCGTTGAGTTTTCGGGATTGCAAGGATTAGGTAAAGCACCTAAAAAATGGGGCAAGAAAAGAAAGTTTACTAAAAAGAAGAATACTGCGAAGAAAACCTCGACCAAAAATGGCACTACCAAAAACAGCGCTGCGAAAAAACGAGGCTGACAAAGTTATTCTTAACAATATCAAACATAGCAGTGCTTAAATCTTTGAATGTCACCCCCCTACTTTTGGGCTGTTTTTAACTCAACATTAACTTTTATTTATATTTTCTACTTGTGTATCTAAACAAAAACCTCACTCGTAAAGAGGCAGGAAGTGATGGTTTAAGCTATGACTTTACGCTTTTACATTGCAACATTAAAAATCAATTCCCCTAATTCAACTATTAATAGTTATAACTCATAAGGAAATAGAAAGTGACCACCGATAACAAATTTAAGTATTCAATGTTTTTTCTTCGTGCGAGTGTTTTTCTCGTCATACTCATGTGGACGGTAGATAAATTTGTCAACCCAGGTCACACCGCTGCGATCTTTAATAAATTTTATTCGATCTCTGGCTTAGCCAGCTCTATTTTCACAATCATAGGCGTTTTAGAGCTTATTCTATTAGCTCTGTTTTTTATTGGCTTCAAGAAAACTATTACCTATGGTGCAGTATTGCTATTACATACGGCATCAACCTTGTCTTCTTTCGGTCAATACCTATCACCCTTTGAAGGAAATCACTTATTGTTCTTTGCTGCATGGCCAATGTTAGCAGCCTGTGTGATGTTATTTTTATTCCGTAAAGAAGACACCTTCTTGCAGATAGATCCCAAGTTTTCATAATTTTTTCTTAAGTCACACGTCGTTATTAAGAATAAGCTATCAAAGTTACGCACAAAAAAGCCCGAATATATTCGGGCTTTTTTGTGGATGAAATTCTGGATTTACTAATTATTGATCGTCAGGCGCAGACTCTATTACGACCTGACTTTTTAGCTTTATATAAATTTTCATCAGCTCTTTGCATAATATTTACATGATTCGTATCTGTATTTTCAACTTCAGATATACCGATACTGATCGTTGCCAGAATATCGCCGTTACTCGTCCTTATAGGAGTTTGTGCAACAATTTCTCTAATTTTCTCTGCAATTTCTAATGCAGATTCTTTTTTAGTGGCAGGTAACAACACACAAAACTCTTCGCCGCCGATTCTAGCCATTTTATCGTACAATCTTAAGTTGGATTCACACGCGAGTGAAATGGTCTTGATAGCAGTATCACCCACCGAATGTCCAAAATTATCATTAATTTGTTTAAAGTGGTCGATATCGAGCATTAGCAGCGAAAACACTTCACCACTTTGCTTAAAGTGAGGAAGCTCGTTATCCAGTATTTCGTCAAAGGTTCTTCTATTTATCAACCCTGTTAAAGGATCCGTTCTTGATAAAACTTCGAGCTTTCGTTCAATGTCTTTTTGTTCAGTAACGTCACGCTCAATGGCAACAAAATGGGTCACAACACCTTGAGGATTTTTTAAAGGGTGAATACTTAAATCAAGCCAATACCCTGTTCCCGCTTTACATTGATTCCTGATGGTTACTCTAACGGGGACCTTTTGCTCTAGCCCTCTCCTGATAACCTTTTTAGTCTCTTCATCGGTTTCTTTAGACTGCAATATCCTGGGATTTTTACCTATAACTTCTTCTGCTGTATACCCGGAAAGCTCCGTGAAAGCTTGATTAACATAGACAATCTCAGGTCCTGGTATATTAATTTGATCAGCATTTGTAACGATGATCACATCATTAGCGAAATCCACGATATCTTTAAAATTGAAATCAAATTCTTTCATGCATGTTTCATGATTGTTGTTATTTTTGGTGTGAATCTATATGGGCGAATCTAATGCACATAATTAAATATTTGTTAACAATATAAAATATATCGTATTCATTTTTTTATTTCAAAATAATCGACAAAAGGATAGAACTTATGCAGAGTAAGAAACTTTTTTTACAATTTAAAAGGCAAATAACTTAGAGTAACCATTCAATCACACCGACCTCATTCCATAGATAGACTCAGCCGAAGCTTTTCTGGGTGAACCACAAATTTTTTAGAACACTCATAAATTTAATTGTGAAGAATTACGACATAAGTTAATCCGATTAATCTAAGCTTTTGAGATACCTTGATGATGCCGGACATAAACAAATAGAATCATTTGAACTTGTTGTTTTTGCAGTGCAGGATTTTTCGATACTTTCACAAGAGAATTTAGGTAATACGTTGTACTCACAGTAGAATTTTTTATCTCGCCCTTGGACTAATTTACCCATTCCATAACTCATTGTAGTGAGTCTATCGAACTTATCATTTCCAAACTTATTACTACCATCCAAATTTTGTATGACTTTTCCGCCAGGACAATGTTGGATACCCGTAATAACTCGCTGTTTGGGTATATCCTCGGCATAAATATTGCAACTTAAAGTAAAGCCAAAAGCACTTGTAAGCAAAACTACTTTAGCAAACGCAATGCAAGATGCCAGTGGCCTTCTTAATGGAAATACTGCGAAAATTAACATCAGAGTTTTATTTTTAACGCTATTTTGGATGCGCTCTCCATACACTTATTCCTTTTATATCTATTAATAGCCAAATCTACTTGTAAGTAATGAGCGTTAAGTACAATAAATATTATAATGAGAAAGTTAAATATACAGTGAAGTAATTCACGATTATTTATCTATAAAATAATGGGGGTCTTATTTTTCATTGAAGAAAAGGAATGGTAGAAGTATAAGAAGAAATTTATCCCTTTATAGTTTTAAGTAAGTCTTGGTTATTGAGCAACCTCAAGCAATAAATTTGACGGTTGTTAGATAATAGCTGAATAACTTACCGTGAAAAAAAGCCGAGAAAACAACCCAACAAAGAATTGATAAAATGGACACAAAAACTCAAGTGACAGATTTTCTTATCAACGAATATCATGTTCAAAGCAGAGTGAATAAAGGCCCTGAACCAACCGCATTACAACCCACAAAAGCAGAATCCCCAGAGGGATCGGTTAATGAAAATATCGCCGTTGTCGTAGAAAGGGTTTTAAATAAAGACTCTTCGATGTTAAAGAAAGGCACAGTACAACCCGTCGGTACAGATAAATTCAGCGGTATTAACTCCTAAATGTATTGCTTGGTGATCGCTCTAACCTTGGCGAAAACCGTAATTTATTACATCTAATTTAGTTAATAAACAGCCCATAAAAACAAACACTATTAAGATTTTGCATATAATTAAGAATCAGCTGGAAAGGAATATTCGGATTATGACAAGAAACCACATGCTTGAGGATTCACGCACAACGGATAGTAAAATGGGGTTTAACTGTACAGCGTTAAAACATGGATAAACCTGAATAACGTTTATCGTCATTCTCTTAACTATTCACATAGCTATTCACTTAGCTGCTCAAAAGATACTTTTCTTCAAAATCATCTTTACTCACCGGCTTGCCTAAATGATAGCCCTGAAACAGCTTACATTTTTGTTTCTTTAGGTATTCAAGTTGCTGATTATTTTCAACGCCTTCAACGAGTGCGTCTATATCCAGACTATGAGCAAGTGAAAGGATGGAACCCACAATTTTTTGGTCTTTTTCATTATCCAGAACATGCGTTATGAAGGTTCGATCAATCTTTAATTCGGAGAAAGGTAAACGGTGCAGATAAGATAACGATGAGTAGCCAGAACCGTAATCATCTATTGAAAAGCGCAATCCAAGCTTACTCAAGGAGTTCATAATGGCGGATGATAATTTGAAATTAGAGATCATATTGTGTTCAGTAATCTCGATCATAATCATGTTGCCGTTAACCCCTTCTTGCATCAGTGTTTTTCTCACAAATTCAACAAAGGTCGGGTGCATAAAATGGAGGGGACTGATGTTAATTGATAGACGCTCAAAGCCATCGAGCATTTTTCTATCTTCCCATTCTTTAAGTGTTTTAAAGGCTGCTTTTAAGACAATCTCACCCAGAGCGATAATCAAACGCGAGTCTTCTGCCTGTTTGATAAAGTTATCGGCAGCTAATAGTCCTTTTTTAGGATGATTCCAGCGCACTAAGGCTTCGCACGAAACTAATTGATTATCGCCATTGAAAATGGGTTGAAAGTGCAAAATAAATTGTTCTTTTTGAATAGCGACCTTTAGCTCACTGCTAAGGGTGTGCTTTTGATCAACAATCAGCTGCATTTTTTTAGAGAAGAATGAATACTGATCACGCCCATCTAATTTTGATTGATATAAGGCGTTATCAGCGTGTTTAAGGTGTTCTTCTGCTTGCAAGTCGCTATCTGTCATCAAGCAGATGCCAACACTATAGGTTAAAAAATGTTCAACTCCACCTAAAATACATGCTTGTTTTGATTGCTCAAGAATCTTATCTGCAATCTGGGTCGCAAATTGTCTTGCTTCGTCTTTATCTGATCCTAATCTTGGTAACAAGATAACAAACTCATCACCGCCCAGTCTTGCCAGTATTGCGTCTTCTTTTTGGGCAATGGTAGATTGTAATTTCTCAGCGACAAAGATAAGTGCTTTGTCCCCTTCGTTATGACCAAGTGAATCATTGATCGCTTTAAAATAATCGAGATCAATCAGCAATAATGCACAGATATTCTGCTTATGGTGAACACTAGATGAGGCTTCCTCTAGTTTTTCATAAAAGTAGCGCCTGTTAAATACGCCGGTTAAAGCATCGTAATAAACCAGTTTAGCTACAGCCAGTTCTGCCCGCTCTCTAGAGGTAATCTCGTTTTTCAGGCGCTTGATGACGACCGCCATATTGTCACAGATTTCTTTGTCCGATTTAACGAGTCGTGCAAGTTCTGATTCTATGGATAGAGCCGTAGGCGCGATAATAAATTCATCATAGTCATCACCCTTGGCTAAAAATTTAGTTTGCTCGGGCCAGCAATGTACATTGAATACTTTTTCACACCAGCTGGTAAGTTTTCCCGCGAGGAAGTAACTGCCAATACACAGATTATCTTCTTTCTGGTTTAGCGCTTCGGTACTGTTATAAACCCTAAAACAGGCTGATTTAGTGTCGTAGTCGATACTGATTAATTGGCTATTCCCCCATTCGCCCAAGGTGGTTATTTTAGCGTGTTCTAACACGCCTTCTTCGAAACTTTTATACTGGGAAATAATCGCCCAGTCTTCCTCAATACTGTTGCGACCTTCTTTTTGCAATACCAACCGAATACGATCATCAGACATCATCTGTCGCATCGCTTTTAGCATGCTTTTATAGGCAGTCGAACTAACCGATTGTCCCAATAGATTGGTGCTAGTTGGGCTTGGTTTGTTACTGTTACTGTTACTGTTATTCTGATTCAGTTTTGTTTTCGTAGCGGTTTTGATTGTAGTGTGGGCTTTAGTTTTCATCTAATTATTATCTTTTTTTTGTGAAAAAAATTAGTGAGATCAGTTCTGCTTAAAATTATTATTTTTACTATTCTGGTCGCAACTTCATCTTATGAAAATATACTAAGGAAGCTTTATTCATGATGAATAACTAGCTTAGACCTCCCATATATATTTATCTAATTTTCCTGATCAGCGGTCTTTAATAATTCTAAATACCAAAATTCTCATTCGAAGATAAGGCCATAAATAAATAGAAAGATTTATGTGCGTCAGAAGTCAGATGTAGCCTAGATAAGCGATAGCGTCATCTGGGTTTCGAAAGATAGACTACAACAGATAGGTGAAGAATTAAGTATGTGCCAAAAATCATGCGTTAGATGGCGCAAGCTTATCTAAGCTACGAATGCGGGTTACCGCGTTAAATAAAACAGGTCGATCGCATGAATTTCATATTTACCAAGGTATTCATAAATAGATAGATTGGCAACTTAACATTAATCGAATGATTAATTTTCTTCTTGAGTGGGCTTTTTATAGATAAAAAAAATGCCCCTCGGGGAAAGGGCATTTTAGTACAACTCATTAATTTTCGGTAATTCTGTATCTGCTTTATATCTACTTAATATCTATTTAATATCAAAGCTATAGCTGACTAGAAATTGCATATCATCATCTGCACCTAATGCCGCCGCCGCATCGCTATCTTCATCGG
This sequence comes from uncultured Cocleimonas sp., assembly GCF_947495625.1. Lineage (GTDB taxonomy): Bacteria > Pseudomonadota > Gammaproteobacteria > Thiotrichales > Thiotrichaceae > Cocleimonas. Next base: position 8,693 of record NZ_CANLZW010000010.1, on the reverse strand, counting down.
CAACATACTGACTGACTGCAAAACTCAAATTATCGTTATAGCTATAACCTAGCTGTAGATGAGCAGGGTTTCCGTCGGTTTCTTCATAATCATGAACGCCAACGGTTGCATTAAACTTACCGAAGTCATAACCGAGAGTTATATAGCGGTAATCATTGTCATCATCACCTTGAACAGCCTCATATAACGTACCAGTGAAATCGCCGATGCCTGCTGAAACAACTAAATCTGTTAGTTCGCCTGGGTCAATATCTGAACTTGCATAGTTATAAGACCAGAGACTTACATCCAGATTCACAGGGCCTAGTTTTCCACCCCATCCGGCAAATAAATCGTATTCCGTACCTAAAGCAGAATCGCCTGATGAACCCCATATTCCGGCATAAAGACCAGAGTCTGTGCTGTATTTTAGATCTCCCGATACTGCTGGATCTCCACTCCCAAGATCTATACCGCGCCATAAATACATATTGGCTATACCGACTGATGCAGAGACTTCAGCGTTTGCTGTAGACATAGTGGTCACTGATATCAAACTGGCAGCGATTGAACTTACAAGTAACTTCCTTGTTATTTTCATGAAAAACCTCTTTTTTTATAACAAAAATTTAATAATTATGTGTATCTATTGTGGTACACAAGTAACACAGTTGGTTTTTTGCAACTTGTGTGCCAAAAAATAAAAAAAGGAATTAGTTCTAAATAAAAGAGGGAAGAAAATGCTATATGTATCAAATAAAAGTCATTAAAAAATTAATATATAAACAAATACTTATATAGATTTTATTAACTTTTTTATGATGTGCTGTTAATTTTTTCAGCTATCAGTAATTTAAGATTAAGTAAGTAAAACAGTAAGATAAGAGTTAATTAACATGCACTTAAATAATGCGATTTTTAAATAAAACGCACTATTTAAGAATGTTTTTTTTGAGATATAAAATCTGATCGTGTGATTTTTTAGCAATGAAAGGATGTTTTTATAAGTGTCATTAATTTAGTCACCCCCCCACTTTTGGAGGTTTTTTGCTCATTTTTGATTGGGCAAAAATGAGCATGAGCATCTCAGGCAGAAACAAGCCTCAGTTGAATATATGGTTTTAAATAGATAGATTTATGGGCTTCCGATGTCAGATGTAGCCTAGATAAGCGATAGCGTCATCTGGATTTCGAAAGATAGACTACAACAGATAGGTGAAGAATTAAGTATGTGCCGATAATCATGCGTTAGATGGCGCGCAAGCTTATCTAACCTACGAATGCGGGTTACCGCGTTTTTTTATTCTATTTACATTCGAGTGGTCTTTTTCGTAGCTTAGAGACTTTATTCTTATCCTCGAATTTTAGTTACAGGCTACGAGTTCATTTATTTTGCTCAGCCAAAATAAACGAACCAAACAAAAAGCTGCCCTAAAAGCACCCTGCGGGTTCATTGCGTTTCTCAGAAAGAATGTGGATAAAGGGAACTCGCTTCGCTCAAACAACCTTCATCCTAATCCATTCTTTCCTGCGATACTCATTGCTTTTAAAGGGGAAATTATCACCCCCCACCTTTCAGGCACTTTTTTAATTCTAGCGATGTTTTTCAATTCCCATTCAAACAAGCCGAGCCACGCAGAAAATTGACGATTAAGATTTTAGTTGTTTGAGTGACGTCAGGAGCGAGTTCTAAAATCTCGTCATTTTTTGAGTAGCGAGGGAACCGCTTGCGGCTTGTTTGTCGGGCGGCATTTTTTGGGATACGTTTTTGTTGCTGTAGACAAAAAGGTATCTCGCAGCTTTAGCTGTGAAACATATTAAAATTGTCACCCCCCTACTTTTGGAGGCTTTTTAGTCACCCCCCTACTTATAGAGGTTTTTTCATTTTTTGGTTAGGCAAAAAATGAATGTGTTTACAATTATTAAAAGGTTACAGAATTTTTTGGGGGAGATCGTTGTGCCACTAAAATCAAAACCACCCTTTTCTGTATAGTAAGATATTAAATGCCCAACTATTCTAATCATCCAGCTACAACGCCACAAATACGCATAAATTGAGCTAATCCGTATAGTAAGATATTATTTGCGTCTGTATAATAAGCTGTTATGTTTTACTTAAGCGATATCAATCATTGGAGATAAATTATCATGAAATTAGATATTTGTGATACAGCAGAGCAAAATATGCTTAAAGAGATGAAGAAGCATATTAAAAATAAAGAAGATATTAATAAAAGAAATGATTATGGGCATGTTCCTTTGCTCTTAGCAATTATAAGAGGACATGAAGAGATGGCATTACTATTACTTGAGCACGGTGCTGATCCGACCCTAAAAGATAATCATGGTCTAAATGCATTGCATATTTCAGCACAAGAACAAATGAACAATGTAGCTAAGATAATTATAGATAAATCACCAGAGAGCCTATACGTAGAATGTAAGCATGGCGCACAGCCTTTATGGTACGCGGTTCACAATGCTAAGAGACCTTTTGACATCATTAAATTATTTTTAGAAAAAGGTGCGGACAAAGACCATGGAGAGAATGGATCTACTGCGTTTGATCGTGCAAAAGACTATAATATAGATGAAGTTGTGGCTTTATTTGATGGCTATTAATTTATAGAAAAATAATAGTATATAAAACACATAACAAATTGCTGCATCGGAAAAACTACTCGCTCGCGCTCGCATTTTTCCGCTGAGCAAGGCGTTAGGTTGCAATCATACTCACCGATTTCATTGAATGAGAAAAACATATGAGAAAGTTAAAGTTACAAGTTCAAATATCCGTTGACGGCTTTATTGCTGGCCCAAAAGGCGAGATGGACTGGATGGTGTGGGATTGGGATGATGCACTTAAGAAATATGTAGAAGAAATTACGGAACCAGTTGACTGCATAGTTCTCGGTAGAAATCTAGCCCAAGGCTTTATTCCTCATTGGGCGGAGGTAGCTGCAAATCCTGATAACCCAGAATTTGAGGCTGGAGCTAAATATACAAACACCAAAAAAATCGTTTTTTCAAAAACACTTGTTCAGTCTGAATGGGAAAATACAGTATTAGCTAAGGGTGATCTTAGCGAAGAAATATCAAATCTAAAAAAACAAGAAGGCAAAGACATTATTGCATATGGTGGAGCAAAGTTTGTATCCTCTTTGATTAATGGTGGTCTTATAGATGAATTCCATCTGTTTATAAATCCTGTTGCTATCGGTAAGGGAATGGCGATATTTAATGGACTAGATGCTAATCAAAAACTTGTGCTTGATTCATCAAAGGTATTTCCTTGTGGCATTGTTGTTTTAAAATATGGCAAAGCAACCTAACAAGAAGCTGCACCTGACATTTTTTGCTACGCTCAATTGTGTATGTCGCGTAGCTCCATTTTACACAATTGCTCTCCGCAAAAACTGCAGGTGAGCTTGGCGTTATGTTTTACTTACGCGATATCAATCATTGGAGATAAATTATCATGAAATTAGATATTTGTGATACGGCAGAGCAAAATATGCTTAAAGAGATGAAGAAGCATATTAAAAATAAAGAAGATATTAATAAAAGAAATAATTATGGGCATGTTCCTTTGCTCTTAGCAATTATAAGAGGACATGAAGAGATGGCATTACTATTACTTGAGCACGGTGCTGATCCGACCCTAAAAGATAATCATGGTCTAAATGCTTTGCATATTTCAGCACAAGAACAAATGAACAATGTAGCTAAGATAATTATAGGTAAATCACCAGAGAGCCTATACGTAGAATGTAAGCATGGCGCACAGCCTTTATGGTACGCGGTTCACAATGCTAAGAGACCTTTTGACATCATTAAATTATTTTTAGAAAAAGGTGCGGACAAAGACCATGGAGAGAATGGATCTACTGCGTTTGATCGTGCAAAAGACTATAATATAGATGAAGTTGTGGCTTTATTTGATGGCTATTAATTTATAGAAAAATAATAGTATATAGAACACATAACAAATTGCTGCATCGGAAAAACTACTCGCTCGCGCTCGCATTTTTCCGCTGAGCAAGGCGTTATATTCAAGGAAACTAATATTTTATCTTCATCACTTACATTCTTTTATAAATATATTTTTAGCACTATTTGGATTGTGTTTTTTGGTCTTGCTACTGTAACAACGTTTATTGAAAACTCAGATCTAAAATGGTTTTTATTATTTACATGGATTGCTGGTAGCATTTTTATGTATTTACAGACTGCAAAAATTAAAAGAATCGAATTTGATGGTGAAAATTTTCAGGTATCTAATTATCTAAGGTCTGAAACAATTCATAAATCTAATATAATCGCAGTTTCGCCATTAAGAGTTTTAGGACGAAGGGAAATGGTGCTGTTAGAGCTTAATGAAGATACATCTTTTGGTAAAACATTGCTTTTCATGCCACAAAATAAGCGTTTTAAGTGGACTAGTCAGCATCCTGTTTTTAAAGAACTTAGAACTGCATGCAATTTATAATAGAATATAACAAGTTGCTTCATCGGAAAAACTACTCGCTCGCGCTCGCATTTTTCCGCTGAGCAAGGCGTTATGTGCTTTTTATGCTTTTAAAGCTATCTTATTTGACACCCCCGTACTTTTAGGCACTTTTTCTTTGTTTGCCTTTTCTGGCTTCTTTTTGTAGTCGTTGTTTTCAGGTTTTAATGGCGTTTTTGTTTTGCCAATTTGAGTGTAAACCGCGCATATGCGAGGGAGATTTCCGTAGCGCTAACAGCCTTTCTAAATGAGTGTGATAATTGGGTAAATTCGTTGCTTTTATTTACCACGTCAACCTTCCGTTACGGTTTTCGTTTGCGGTACGTTTTCAACTTCGTAGTTCACATAACAAGTTAATTAACATGGAACGCCTAAGTCAGTCGCCTATTTGGCGTTTGCAGTTTTGGTTTAGTTTGTTCTATCATGGCGTTCAATTTAATCAAACGGCGTCCAGTTATTAAGGCGTTATGTCTCTGCGAGGCTGAGAACTCACTAACCGATACCTAAGATAATTAAATGGCACAAAAACCGAAAATATTTGAATCTGTCTTAAAAGAAGATATTGAGAAAAAACTACCCAGAGAATTCAAAAAACTAATCAATTTTACTCTTTTAAAAAACAGCAAATATTCAATCATTTGTTATCCTGCAATGCAAAACAATTCAACTACAATTGTAAACTCTAGATCGTTAACTAAAGCATTACAAAAGGTTAAATCTAAAAGTATACTTATCATAGCTCATAATTTTACTGAAGAGGCAGTAGTATTATCTAAAGAAGGTGATATTACGCTTTTCTCTCAATCTGACTTTTTTTGGACAGATGAAAGCATAGGAAATATTCGTAATAAATAATTACATAACAAGTTGCAGCATTGGAAAAACTACTCGCTCGCGCTCGCATTTTTCCACTGTGCAAGGCGTTATGTCTCTGCGAGGCAAAAGCCACTTTGGTATATTTAACTAGTTAATTTTGACACCCTCACCTTTTAGGTACTTTTTCTGAATGAATGATAAATTGAAAAAATTTAGAACTTGGATCAATAAAAATGACGGTTCATATTTTCAAGTCGATAACCAAAACTTTAATCTATGGCAAGTAACTGGTTTTCTTTTAGTTATCTCTGCGTTTATTGTTTACTTACTGCATGATAAAACGGGGTTCAGTAGCACATGGCTTGGTTGGGTCTTTCTCTTAGCTGGTTTTATTTTATTGTTTATAGGTCATACTCGTAAGCCAAATGAATAAGTTTAAAGAACAACTCATTAATAAATATTTAGTTCCCCAGAACAAAAAATGGTTACGAGTCATGGATTCAATATCTGTTGTTTTTTGTTTTATTTGCACCATTGTCGCACTCTACTATCTTTATTTCGTTATAGAACCAACTAAAAAACTATCATTTTCTCTAACAATAGTTTCGTGGGTGTATGTGGTAACTCTTGTACCAATTTTCTTTGTTCTGTATAAAGAATCTTCATTAAAAAAATACGAACGATTGGCAATTGTGTTCTTTGTCTTATTTAGTGGCTCAAGCTTATTGTTTTCAATAATGCAATTGCATATACAAACATAACAAGTTACAGCATTGGAAAAACTACTCGCTCGCGCTCGTATTTTTCCACTGTGTAAGGCGTTATGTTACAAACCAATAAAACAGTTATCTAATTAAAAAAGTGCCCAAAAGTATGGGGGTGTACTTAAAAATGTCTTTTCATCTAAAACCAGACTTAGCAGTAACAAAGAAAATAATAGATCGTGATTTCCATTTAATGTTTATACTTTTAATTAGTGTTATTGCTCTAGCTGTTTATGCATTTACACAAGACTGGGATTCCAAATTTGTTTTTTTAGTAATGGTGGTTGTCGCGTTATTTTTCATGGGGAGTAAAAAAGACCTTCCTAATGATTCTTGGACTCCTCAACAAAAAGGTGCTTGGACAAAACGCTATACAACTTTAAAACTTAATAAGGATAATATTGTTTATATTTCAAGTGATAAGCCAAACGATAAAGAAACTTTTGACTTAAAAGATTTAAAAAATATAACTTCGCAAAAAAACAAAATAGTTATGGAATTTAAAGACTTGCCTCATCGGAAAATAAGCACTAAATATTGGGCTCCAAAAGATGTTAGTAATTTTGTGAGTAATGTAACTAATGAAATCAACAGAACATAACAATTTACAGCATTGGAAAAACTACTCGCTCGCGCTCGTATTTTTCCACTGTGTAAGGCGTTATGTGTCTGCGACGCAAAATCAATATTGGTGCGGTTAAACAGTAAAAATGACACCCCCCTACTTTTGGGCGCTTTTTACAATTTTATTTATCTTTAATCACTTATGGAATCTCGCTAAAAAATGAGAAAAGGTTTAATGCTAGTTTTTGTTTTAAGTATTTTATTAACTTTTGGCATTCATGCGTATGCGCAGTTTCAAACCAAAGATATATGCGTAAGAGCAACTATGATCATAGAAAAAAATGGTTCTTTGGCAGAGATAGAAAAAGAAGCAAAAAAACTACAGTTTACAAAATCAGGAAATGGTATAACTCAAGCTTTATTCACTAAGTTTTTAACATTACCAGGTTTATGTATTGTGACTCTAAAAGATGGTAAACCTATAGAAGCACGCTATTCAAAAACTACATAACAAGTTGCAGCATTGGAAAAACTACTCGCTCGCGCTCGCATTTTTCCACTGTGCAAGGCGTTATATTTATAAAGGAAATAGCCTTTATCTCAATTATGGTTACTAATAAAAAAGACCAAGACTCATATGACTAGAACAATTATGTTTGTCCTATTATTTACCTTTGTAGGATGTAACGAAACTCCCATTAAATTAAGTAAAACTGAAATAACACATGATGCAGAGTTAAGACTAACAACCAAGGGCTGGTATCTAAACGAGACTTATCATCAAAAATTATCGCAAGTTAAAGGGTCATCAATACTTTCATCAGAAACAAAATTACTTTTTACTCCTTGTTATAATGTATCTTATGAAAATGTGGTCAATACTCTTGATTTAGTAAAAGAGTTAAAAATAGACAACTTTTCAATGATCACAGAACAATCATCATCCATCTGTGATTAAAAAATATAACAAGTTGCAGCATTGGAAAAACTACTCGCTCGCGCTCGCATTTTTCCACTGTGCAAGGCGTTATACAAACCAATAAACTGAAAATAATCCATGTCTTCTAACAATCTTCCTTCGCATTCTTCATCTCCGAAGCTAGCGTTATTAGCCGCTTGCGGAGCAGGTGTTTTGTGGGGAACTGGTGCACTTGTTGTTAATATACTTGTCGCTCAATACGGTTTCACTCCTGAAAATGTTTCCTTTTGGCGCTTTCTTATTGGAGCAGTAGTTCTAGTCGGAATCTTTGGTCGTCGAATTATTTGGAACCAACTGCGTCCAATATTACTAACTGTACTTATTGCTGGAACAGCAATGTCTGGTTATGTATTACTTTGGTTTTTAGGTATTGAGCAAATGGGAGCAGCAATTCCAACGCTTATAGCACTCTGTTTACCTCCTGTTATTGTTACTATAATCTCGGTCTTTCGAGGTCAAGAGATAGCAGATTTACAACTAATTTTTGTGCTTTTGGGAGCAATCATAGGTACAGTTTTAATCATTACTCAACACGGCTCTTCTACTTCAGGCATTAATTCTCATAACATTATGCTTGGCGTTACCTTTTCTATTGGTTCAGCTTTTTTGTACGCTGGTTTCTCAATGATCAGTGGTCGTATTTCTATCGCTCTTGGAGCTGGCCCAGCAACAACGTGTCTCACCGTGGTTGCTGCCATAATAATGGGCTTAACCACTCTTTATCGCCCATTCTCTTGGCCAGCAGAGTTTCCACCACAAGTTTGGTTGCTCTATCTTGGTTTAGTAACTGCAGCTCTCGCATTATTAATTTTCAGCTGGGGGGCGGCTCGTCTTAAACCTACAGCTCTTACTGTTGCAACATTACTTGAGCCATTAACAGCTGTTGTGTTAGCAGCCTTACTACTTGGTCAACATTTAAGTGCATTGCAGTGGGTTGGTGGTACACTCTTATTATTAAGCATTTGGGTACTAGGAAGTCGTGCTACAAAATGAAATTATAAAATGTATAACAACACGCCCTGAGGAGGACTGTCTAGTATTTTCACCTTGAAATCGCATACGCCAACAACGGTGAATGGCGCTT
>NZ_CANLZW010000009.1 GCF_947495625.1 uncultured Cocleimonas sp. | reverse complement strand
TTTTTACCCAGAAACAGATGCTGGATTTAAATAAGCAGAGTTACTATAAGTTGCTTCATCGGAAAAACTACTCGCTCTTGCTCGTATTTTTCCGCTGAGCAAGGCGTTAGAAGGTGGTTTAAATCTAAAAACCATCTTAAAGTAGGGGAGTGACTTAAATACTCAATACTAATTGTAGTTAATCGACCATTGTACATCGACGATTCCTTGCGGCATTTACGATGGACTTTAGTGAGCTTACCGTTTTGTTGTCTAAAACGGATAATTAAATTATTTGACTTGTCATTTTAGCACTTGGTGAGCCTAGAAAAGCCACCCCCCTACTTATAGGCACTTTTTCATTAATTAGTTTTATTTAGCCAATTGCCGAGCCAAAGTATCCATCATTTGCCCAGCACCATTCAATGACCAGCCACCATCAACAGGAAGTACAACGCCACTAATATAACTCGCCATCGGTGATGATAGGAACATCGCCGCATTGGCGATATCGTCTGCGGTGCCTAGCTCTTGTAACGGTACTGAATGCTTTACGGCATCAATCATTTTTTCAGAAGGGGCTAATCGCGCCATGCCTTCTGTGTTTTGAATCGGACCGGGTACGATTGAATTGACTCTGATTTTTTCTGCGCCCCATTCCATTGCAAGAACGCGCGTTAGCATATCAACACCTGCTTTGGCGGCACATACGTGAGATTGTAACTGCATTGGTACAAACGCTTGTGGCGCTGAGATATTGACTACTGATGCCCCTGGCTTTTTCAGGTGAGGGTAGGCTGCACGTAATACGTGGTAGCTACCAAGCAGGTCAATGTCGACTACCGATTTAAAGGCGTTGGGTGACATATCGCTCGCTTTTGCGGGGAAGTTTCCTGCCGCACCGGATATCAATACATCTATTTTACCAAACAGCTTTTCGGTTTCTGCGAGTGCGTTTGCAACGGCGTCGTAATCGCGTACATCGGCAGAAAAACCTAATGCCTTGGTGCCATAACTCTGGAGTTTTTCAACGGCTGCATTGACTTTGTCTTCTGAGCGGCTCATTACCGCGACATTTGCACCGCAAGCAGCGAAGTTTTCCGCAATACCAAAATTGATGCCACTGGTGCCACCAGCAACGAAAACGGTTTTATCAATAAACTTTAGAGGGTTGGTCATAGTTAGCCTTTTTAAACGTTTTTGTTAAACGAAGAGAATACAGCGAATTGAATGCTTATATGAATAAACTATAAATGAATAAACACAAAGTAAGCATGAATAAAAAAACAGAAATAAAAAACAAAGTGGCGAGGTTCGGCAAGAAGAAAATCCCCCCCGCCACTTTGCGTGTTACGCTTTTAAATATTTTTTACATATTATTTGTTTATGATTTTTTTGAGAGAAAAATGAGCGTAATTTTCTACCTTCTTCATAAAAGCGAGCAGAATAGTATGACTATTTTGCGAGTTTTTAAGGAGAAGGTAGGAGATTCAAGCCATTTTAATCCAAAAACAATTTAGCAACGCTCGAACAGCCCTGCCGCTCCCATTCCGGTGCCGATACACATAGAAACCATTCCATGTGATCCGCCAGTGCGTTGCAGACCGTGAACCATAGTCGCGGTACGCACTGCGCCAGTTGCACCCAAAGGATGTCCCCATGCGATTGCGCCACCGAGTGGGTTTACTTTGCTTGGGTCGAGGTTAACTTCTTGCATTACCGCAAGTGCTTGAGCTGCGAATGCTTCGTTAAGCTCTATCCAGTCAACGCTATTTAAGCTAACGCCTGTTTGCTTGAGTAATTTTGGAATCGCTTCTTTCGGTCCGATACCCATAATTTCTGGTGGAACACCTGCAACCGAGTAACCTACGAAACGGGCTAGTGGTTCTAGGCCAAGCTCTTTCATTTTAGATTCGCTCATTAGTACCACTGCGCCTGCGCCATCACTCATCTGTGAGCTGTTGCCTGCTGTTACACTGCCTTCTGCGGCAAATACAGGGCGTAGCTTTGCAAGACCTTCAAGCGTACTGCCTGCACGTGGTCCTTCGTCTGCAGATACCATCTTCTTTACAATTTGTACGGTGCCATCAGCGCCCGGTATGTGTTGTTGTACTTCAAACGGAAGTATCTCTGCATTGAAATGGCCGGCTTCTTGAGCGGCTAGTGCTTTCAAATGACTGTTTAGTGCGAATTCATCTTGCGCTTCACGGCTAACTTTCCATTTCTTAGCTACGTTTTCTGCGGTGATTCCCATACCGTAGGCAATCGCAACATCATCGTTATCAAAGATCGCTGGGTTCATCGATACTTTGTGACCCATCATTGGCACGATGCTCATTGATTCCAGACCACCTGCGATGACGATATCCGCTTCGCCCAAACGAATCTGATCTGCTGCATTCGCAACACTTTGAAGTCCCGATGCACAAAAACGGTTTACGGTGTAACCCGGTACGCTTTCAGGTAATCCCGCGAGTAATCCTGCGATACGTGCGACGTTGAGACCTTGCTCTGCTTCTGGCATTGCACAGCCGATAACGAGATCATCGATTTGTTGTCCTTTTAATCCGCCACAATCTTCGATCGCGCCTTTTAATACATGAACCAGTAAATCATCTGGTCGAGTTGTGCTAAAAACACCACGTGGCGCTTTACCAACCGGGGTTCTTCTTGCAGCAACAATATATGCTTGTTCTGTCATTTTATATAATCCTGTAAGTTTGTGATGAGCCCTTTGAACGAGAAAGATGACGGATAAAAACAGCTTAAATTCCCCAGATTCTTCCTAAAAATTCGGCGAAGAGCGATGCTATTCTCCTCATTTTTAAAAAGTATCTGTGAAATTGCGCTTATTTTTCTCTCGTCATTTTCTCATCCAAAGCACTCATTATTTTTCTGAGCCCCTTTCGCTTACCTAAAAAGTGCCTTAAAGGTGGGGGGTGTCATTTATATTTAATTACACTTTTAGTTACGAAGTGGCTTGCCGGTATCTAGCATGTGCTTAACACGTTTATGCGTTTTAAGGTTCTTGATTAGACTACGGAAACCTTCGCGCTCTTTGCGTAAATACCATTCTTCAGTCAGTGGTGTGCCTGTATCAACATCGCCGCCACATAATGCTTCTGCCACTTTTACACCGATTTCCATATCGTAATCAGAGATAAACTGACCCGCGTGCATATTTGTCATCGCTGCTTTGATATTGGCAATTGCGCCACGACCTGCTGCTGTAATCGGTAGCTCTGGCTGTGGTCTGTAGTTTGCTGCATCTAATGCGCGAACTTGAGCTAGTGCAGTGTGAAGCACTTCGTCTTTGTTCATCACAATGATGTCGGTTTCACGTAAGAAGCCGAAGTCTTTTGCCTGATGTGCGCTGGTCGCAACCTTACCCATGCCGATAACTTCGAACGCATTTTTGATGCCTTCAAATACATCGCCGCCTTTGGCTGCAATGCTGGCGCGGCGTGCGAATTCCATACAACCACTCGCCGCTGGGATTAAACCAACACCGACTTCAACCAAACCAATGTAACTTTCTAATGCGACTACGGCACGGTCGGTTTGCATCATCATTTCACAACCGCCACCTAGTGTTAAACCTTGAACACCAGAAACGACAGGTACATTAGATTTACGCAGGCGACATAATGTAGCCTGAAATTTCGCTAATAACTCATCCAGACCATTATTGCCTGGGAGCATGCTCTTCATCGCTACGGGCATAAATGATTTAAGGTCAGCACCTGCGCTGAATGGTGCATCTGGATGCCAGATAACCATACCGCGTAACTGCTTTTCACTGATATCGAGTGCTTGATTTAAGCTATCTAAAACAGGATCGCTGATGGTGTGCATTTTAGTTTTGAAACTAATAACACCGATATCATCATCCGTAAGCCAGAAATGACACGCATCGTTTTCGAAGATGGTTTTCTGTTCTGGTTTTTTTGCACCAACCACACTTTCTGGCCATCTTTGACGTTGATAAACATCAAGAGACGATGGTGCTTTGTAAGCATTAGCGCTCGCAGACCATGAGCCTTCTTCGTTGTGTACCGCATCGATTTCAGAAACCCAATTTGGAAGAGGGAGGTCACAAGGTGTTTTGCCCGCTGCGATGTCTTCTTTGATCATGTCTGCAACTTTATTCCAGCCTGCAGATTGCCAGATTTCGAAAGGACCTTGTTTCCAGCCGAAGCCCCAACGAATTGCCATGTCGATATCGCGCGCGTTATCAGCAATGTCTTCTAATAAGTGCGCGCAGTAATGCATTGCATCACGGTGAATACACCAAAGGAATTCTGCGTGTGGATCATTGATGCCACGCAGGTTTGCAAGTCTGTCCGGGTTTTTGAAATCTTTAACCGCTTTTTCAACTTTACCCGGAATTTTCACTTTACGTTTGCGGTACGAACCATCTTTAGGTTCGAATACGAGAATGTCTTTACCTTCTTTCTTGTAAACACCTTTTCTGGTTTTAGAGCCAAGCGCACCATTTTCAACGAGTGTATCCATCCACGCAGGTACTTTGAAAAGATCAGACCAAGGATCGTCTTTTAGGTTGTCAACTACGCCATTAATAACGTGACGTAATGTATCTAAACCAACAACGTCGGCTGTACGTAGGGTTGCACTTTTAGGACGGCCAATTTTCGCACCTGTTAACTCATCAACTGTTTCAAAGTTAATGCCCAAACGTTCTGCGTGATAAAGCGTGACTAAAATTGAGAATACACCGATACGGTTAGCGATGAAGTTAGTGGTGTCTTTTGCGCGAACCACGCCTTTACCTAATGTACTAACCAGGAATGCTTCAACATTATCCATTACATCCGCACGTGTGCCCGGATGGCCGATGATTTCAACCAAAGGCATGTAACGTGGTGGATTAAAGAAGTGAATGCCGAGGAACTGATCTTTAAACTGATCTGGCACACCTTCTGCCAATAATTCGATAGAGATACCCGAAGTGTTACTCGCAAGAATCGTGTTCTCATTCAGATGCGGAACCAGCTTCTTGTAGAGATCAATTTTCCAGTCAGCGCGTTCTGCGATAACTTCGATAATTAAATCACAATCATCTAGCTTGTCTAGATCGTCATCGTAGTTACAAGGAGTAATGAGTTTGCTTAAACGACCTATAGCAAGTGGCTCTGGCTTTTGTTTGGCAAGTGCTTTTATCGCAGCTGTTGCTGTCGCACTTTTGTCTTTACCTTCTGCAGGTAGATCAAATAGTAATGCTGGTATTCCTGCATTTGCAAAATGTGCTGCAATCTGAGCGCCCATGACGCCTGCGCCAAGAATAGCGGCTTTCTTTATAACTGGTATCTTGTTAATCAACTTGATATCCGAAAAGGCAATCTCTGCCATGATTTAATTTCTCCTAATTGTTTTCTTTAACTACTATTTATTTATTACAATTTTTCTTATTTTAAAAAACAGCCTATAAGTAGGGGGGTGACTTTTTAATGTTCTTTAGTCGCCGATAACACTGATTTTTATTGAGCGCTTCTGTTTTATGAAGCGCTCAATGTTAAGCAATTAAACTGCTGTCTTCAGAGCTGGTTTCTTAGCTCTTGGTTTTTTATAAGCGACGCGAATCAATTCTGATTCATCGAAGTCATCAACATTAACAACGCCCATAACTTCATCGTAGTGATGGCTTAGTTGATCAGCTTGTAGATCGGTGATTACACCTTCTTTTACCGCAGCATCCAGTAGAGGTTGGCCGTGGGTTTTAGGAAGAGCGCCTTCTTTGATCGCTGCTTTGAGTTTGTCCTGTAATGGTTTTAAATCAAGGCTATCAAGGAACACCTGATTTGCACGTGCAAGTGGGTTCAGCTCTTCAAGCTCCATGTACAAACCACCAGTTAAACGATCTCTTGATGCGTTGTTAGTGCTTATTACGTCAACCACTTTCTTTTCAAGATTGTCAGTCGGTGCTTTGAAGCCTCCGCCAATTGGGAAAGCGGCTTTTTTAACCATAAATGCTACAGCACGATTTGGGAAGTTAGCCATTAACTCATCAAAAGCTATCTGGTATTCATGCAATAGATGATCTAAAGACCACTGAACAATCGGCCATTCTTCTTCGTTATAGCCTGTGTCTTTGTGATGCTTTAGTACCATACTCGCTAGGAATAGGGTACTGAGTAAATCACCTAAACGTGCAGATAGATTCTCTTTGAATTTAAGTTTAGAACCCAGACTCAACATTGACGCATCAGCTGCTAAAGCAAATACACCACTTAAACGATTGATGTGCTTGTAGTAAGGGTCAGCATTTTTGTTTTCATTAATGCTAGCTCCCGGGAAACCTAAGCCAAGTACTAAAGAACGTGCGAAGTTAGTCGCGCCATAACCGATATGGCCAGATAAAGCCTTATCAAATCCTTTTAAGGTTTCCTGATTATCTTCAGCATGCGCTAATTCCATCTCATCTAATACATAAGGATGTGAACGGATTGCGCCTTGACCAAAGATCATTAGGTTGCGTGTTAGAATGTTTGCACCTTCAACGGTTATCGCCACAGGTACTGACTCATACATAGATGAAATATAGTTGTTAGGGCCTTTCATGACGGCCTTGCCACCGTGAATATCCATCGCGTCAATCACACATTGGCGAGCCATTTCAGTGCAGTGATATTTAAGTATCGCTGAAGGTACGCTTGGCTTGTTGCCATCGACAATCGATTGGATGGTTTGGATACTCGCCGCTTCAATGATATAGGTGAAGCCAGCCATACGAGCAAGTGGCTTTTGTACGCCTTCGAACTTGGCGATGTTGACGCCAAACTGGCTACGTAGGTTTGCATAAGCGCTGGTACCTAAGGTGCAACGCTTACTGATTACCTGACCTGTTGTAGGTAAGGTTACTGCGCGGCCTACTGATAAACAGTTAACCAGCATGCGCCAGCCTTTACCGGCCATTTCCTTGCCACCGATAATAGAATCGAGTGGTACAAACAGATCTTCACCCTTTATAGGACCGTTTAAGAATGCATCGCCAATCGCTAAATGTCTACGGCCAATTTCTAAACCTGGAGTAGAGCGTGGAATGAGGGCACAAGTGATACCGTAATCTTCTGTCTCTCCGATTAATCCATCTGGATCTTGTAAGCGGAAAGCTAAACCAATCAATGTAGCGATTGGCGCTAATGTAATGTAACGCTTGGAGAAGTTAAGCTTAATGCCTAATACTTGCTCGCCTTCATGCTCGCCCATGCAAACCACACCAGTATCAGAGATAGATGTTGCATCTGACCCTGCGGTTGGACTTGTTAGTGCGAAACATGGGATTTCTTTACCACTTGCTAATCGAGGTAAGTAATATTCTTTTTGT
The DNA here is from genome assembly GCF_947495625.1 of uncultured Cocleimonas sp. GTDB lineage: Bacteria > Pseudomonadota > Gammaproteobacteria > Thiotrichales > Thiotrichaceae > Cocleimonas. The sequence goes on along the minus strand of NZ_CANLZW010000009.1, from coordinate 128,119 downwards.
GCTTCGGTGCCGTATTTGATTAAAAGCTCACCAGGACCTAATGAGTTTGGTACGCCCACTAGGTAACTAATAGCACTTCCTGTATTACTTAGCTTTAGGAGTACTCTAGATTGCGCGACAGCAGAGAAATCAAGACCACCGTATTTTTTCGGAATGATCATTCCAAGGAAGCCGTTATCCAGGACGTATTGGATAATATGTTCAGGGATAATGCTCCAGTCATGGTTGATCTTCCAGGAGTCAGACATACGTGATAGCTCATTTACTGGACCATCAAGGAAAGCCTGTTCTTCTTCTGATAATTCTGGTTTCGATGCACTCAATAAGCTATTCCAGTTTGGCTTGCCACTAAAGAGTTCGCCGTCCCACCAAACCGTTCCCGCATCAATCGCTTCTTGTTCGGTTTCTGAAATAGGAGGCAATATTTTACGTACTATTGATAGCATTGGGGCTGAAATCAATTTAGTACGTACACTAGGAATAGAGAAGACTAATGTTGCAACTGTTACTAATGCAAAAATCACTGTTAATATGGCGCTTGCACTACTGAATAGCGTAAAGAGTGTTAATGCGGCGCCAAAAATGCTTGCAAACATTACGCGGTCACCACGATATGCTATGGTAACAAATCCCGCGACAGCAAGAAGAATGAGTAAAAGATTTAACATATTAAAAAATCCTAATTATAAGTTTTGGTCGTATGCTCTTTCGAAATAACAAAAAAAGAGCGAGCGTTCGCTTTTTATTAAAGACTGTAGTATGCTTTTTGTCAAGAACATTTATACAAGCGTTATCTTTTTAATCTTTTAAATCATTTATTTTCATTTACACCTAAAGGGCCTTACTACGTGTCATCAGTCTCTCTTGAAATAGAACAACATACATTTACTAGTTATAAAGAGTTTGAAGAAAACTTCGAATATAAAGGTGAGCGCTTGTACTCAATGATCTTCGAAAGAAATAAGGACAAGATTAAAGTCAGTAAAGAGAAGTTCGCAATACGGAATTTGCAAAAGATCTTTAATGCTACTTTTTTGATCTCACCAAAAATTGGTTTTGATGCGATGTCTCTTAGAGATCTATCTGCTGAAACTGGTCTTAGTATGGGTGGGTTGTACTCTAGTATTTCAAGTAAAGATGCGATCGCAATTATCGTTAAAGATGTCGTTGCTGTTATTTGTGAGGAAGTAGTGGATGAGTCTAGGGAACAGGATGATCCTTTAGAGGCTTTGAGAGTGTTGGTGAAAGGTTATCTTTATGCGTCAACGCTTATGCAACCATGGTTTAACTTTCTGTATTTTGAAACCAAGTGTTTGCCACAAATAAACCAGGAAGAATCTAAAAACTTGGAGTTGGCTCAGGTAGGTGAATTAGAGAAACTAATTTCATCACTATCACCCGACTTAAAGTCGTGTCATAAGTCAGGATTCGTTGCAACTATGGCGCTTTCTATGATTCAGGAACGTTATCTAAAACCGTGGAAATATCATAATCCGGAAAAGACGGTTGATGAATATGCAGATAGCTGTTTACAGCTGATATATAGAGCTGCTTGTTTAGAAGAAGCTACTCCTTGTGAAACAGGTTTGAAAGACTCCTAATTATTCTTGGTTTAAACTCACATTTATAGTTACTTTTATACGTACTTTGTTACACTGCGCGCGTGAGTTGACCGAGCAATCGCGCTTCAGGCTAGTCCTGAATCGAGGAAAGTCCGGGCTCCGCAGGGTAGGACGCCAGATAACGTCTGGGCAGCGCAAGCTGACGGCTAGTGCAGCAGAGAGAAGACCGCCTTATTATCTTCGGGTAGTGAGGTAAGGGTGAAAGGGTGCGGTAAGAGCGCACCGCACAACTGGTAACAGTTTGTGGCAAGGTAAACCCCGTCCGGAGCAAGATCAAATAGGGATGCAATAGGTGTGTACCCGCACTGCATCCGGGTAGATCGCTTGAGGTGTGCGGCGACGTATCATCCAGATGAATGATTGTTCACGACAGAACCCGGCTTATAGGTCAACTCACACTTTATCTGTTCTTATACCCGTTCGGGTAGTTAAATTAATATTGAAATCAATATCTTGAGAGCTTAAGTGTAGAGACAAATCTTTACACTTAAAGTAGTTGATTGTTTGCAATTAGTTTCTTTGAAATGTAGTTAAATTTATCTGTGATTTAACTAAGTCTTTGTAATTTAATAAGAATTACCGTTCGTCATTGTTTGGCATGGTTAATGCTTATAGTGAGTTATGCATCAAGTCGATGTTACTCATTGTAAGGAGATGGTTATGCTCGCTAACTACGCGTTGGACCCGGATGAAACCTTGCTGTTAAATTTAACGGAAACGTTGCTTGGTCCTGACTATGATCAGCAGACAATCCTTTATCAAAATATAGGGATAAAGCGAAGGCTGTCTAACTTAACATTTCTTTATTCGGAAGTTGCTCCGACTAAATCTGCTTTAGATTGTTCTACTTCTCCCAAAGTCATACACCCTAAAGAACCGTACCTGGATATGGTGGTTTATGGTTCTGTAGGCTCCAGTATTATTGCAATTCTCCCTGAAAGAATATCTGCCATGCTGAGTAAAGGCTGGTCGTATCGTTCGCGTTTGGAATTACTCTGGGGGGCTTTTTCAAATTTAAATGTCGGAGCTGGCGGTAATTCTGTGGCTTGTCTACCTGAGATGACAGGTGAAATAGAGGGTAATAATGACTTCGGTCTGTCCGAAGCGCTCAGCCCAATAGGCTTAAGACATCAGAAAATTGATGGCAACTTATTGTTATGTAATCCTGCTTATTGTCCTTTTTTAATTGTTGAGCCTGGTATGTCGCAGCAGGAGTTTAATCATCTTGAATGTTATTTAAGAAATGGGGGGAATCTTCTAATAAGTGCGGATAACGTCATTTTTGAAGAGAGCGCTAGCGCGAATGACAGTGCGAATACAGACGTTACAGAAGATAAAAAGTGTTTGGATTTTATAATAAAAAGTAAGGCTTTGTAGTCAAAGTTCATTTCAAGCAATTTTGGATATTTAAGAATCTAGGTATCCCGATAAAACACCTCATAACTATCGCCTATATACCTATATAGCGAACAAAAAAGATACAAGCTTAAAGTAATATCTAGAATTTTGTTTGTATCTACCTAATTAAAAATATTAAACCAGCCTATCTTGTGTCGAATTCTCATCGGCGCCTCTAACTGCTTGTCTTTTAAAGAGGTTTTTAACTAAAAAGAGTACTTGTGTTGTGGTTAATAAGTGGTAATATGGGAAAATAAGTGTATATTTGTGGTAAAAAGTGGTTAATGTGACTTAATCATGGTTTGAACTTCTAATAAGGAACTAAATAAGAAAGTGTTTAGAGGTATCTCAAATTTGAATCTAGATGCGAAAGGTAGGTTAGCAATACCGACTAAGTATCGTGATGAGATTACTTCTGACTTTAAAGGGCAGATGATTTTGACAGTGGATTATGGTGTTCGTTGCCTGGTTTTGTATCCGATGTCGAAATGGGTTGAGACAGAGCAAAATATATTAAGTTTGCCGAATCTCTCTGAAGCTGCTCGAGAAATTAAACGTTTAGTGATTGGTCATGCATCGGATGTTGAGATGGATGGGCAAGGCAGAATAATGTTGGCGTCACCTTTAAGGGAGTATGCGGGCATGGAAAAGAAGTTGATTATGATAGGTCAAGGCGACAAGTTTGAATTGTGGGATGAAGATGCATGGAAGCAGGGCTGTGAAAGTATGAGAGTGTCTGCTCCAGTAAATATTCAGAATGACGAATCCCTGAAAGGGTTATCAATCTAGTGATGGGAAGCCCATGTCAGATAAATTCAAACACGAAACGGTACTGTTAGAAGAGGCAGTAGAAGCGTTAAATATTAAAAAAGATGGTGTTTATATAGACGCCACTTTCGGTCGGGGAGGTCACTCGGCAAAGGTAATTGAACAGCTTGGTCCGAACGGACGAATGTTGTTGATAGATAAAGATCCGCTTGCCATCGCTCACGCGAAGGGAGTTTATAAAGATGATAAGCGGGTTTTTGTTTGGCAGGGGTCTTTCAAAGATTTTCCTGATGCTCTGGCAGAAATAGGGCTTCAAGAAATGGATGGGCTGTTGCTGGACTTAGGTGTTTCATCACCTCAGTTAGATGACGCGTCGCGTGGTTTTAGTTTTATGCGTGATGGCGAACTCGATATGCGAATGAATCCCGATGTGGGGATTAGCGCTGCCGAGTGGCTTGGCAAAGCCCCAGAAGAAGAGATTGCCAATGTCCTCTATCAGTATGGCGATGAAAGACTCTCGCGACGCATTGCGAGAAATATAGTGGAGAAAAGAGCAGCTACCCCTATCAGTACAACTTTACAGTTGGCTGAGATCGTTGCATCTTCTATCCCCAAAAAAATACAGAGAAAAGAACCGGGAAAACACCCGGCAACCCGTAGTTTTCAGGCTATTCGGATTTTTATAAACCGCGAGCTTGAGGATTTGATTGATTGCCTTGATAACTCGAAAGAGTTTTTGGCTACCAAAGGAAGATTAGTGGTGATTAGTTTTCACTCTCTGGAGGATCGAATCGTAAAACGATTCTTGAAGTTGCACTCTAGTGCTCCTCAGCTCCCGCGTGGTTTGCCGATAATGGAGGCTGAAATGTCTGTTCCATTAATGAAGTCAATTGGTAGGGCCATCAAGCCCTCAAAGTCCGAAGTTCAGGTTAATGTTCGTTCGCGAAGTGCCATCATGAGGATCGGAGAGAAACAATGAGTATTCAAGACCCCGTTGAAGTAAATGCTGCAAACAAACAAGTGACTGTAGATTCTGTGACTAATTGGCAGTTGCCGTTGTTGGCTGTCTTATTCGTGTCAATTGTCTTTGTGGCTATTAAGACCGTGGTTCAGCGTCATGAGTCGAGAACGGCTTATATGAAATTACAAACCCTGGAAAAAGAAAGAGATAAGTTGGCTGCTCAGTGGAGTCGCTTGAAATTAGAGCAGGGTACAGCATTAAATCAGGTTCGCGTTGAGCAATATGCACGTTGGGATCTGGAAATGAAAATCCCTAAAGCTTCCGAAATTCGAATAGTTAGAGAGCCTCAAGCGGTAATAGATGAAGTGGTTTCTAGTAAAGCTATGGTTGATCACAAAAAATTATCTAAGGTAAGTTTGAGTGATTGATAAGCGTAAAAGCACTAGTGGTCGCAACGTGAATAGCCGCGCATCTGTTAGAAAAAATTCAGCAATTGTGTCGCCGGTGTATCGTGGTCGACGCTTAATACTTATGCTTTTATTGCTGGCGGGTATTAGTGTGCTATTGGCGCGTGCAGCATACCTAGATGTGTTTCAGCAAAGTTGGTTAAAGAAGCAAGCCGGTAAGCGTCAGCTCAGAACATTAACAGTTCCTCCTTATAGGGGAATGATTGTTGATAGAAACGGTGAGGCATTGGCTGTTAGTTCTCCTGTTTCTTCGATTTCAATAGATCCTCGTAAACTTGCAGATGCAAAACGTGAGTTAAAGAAAATCTCATTAGAAGATAATGAAAGTGGTCTGTTAGCAAAAGAAGATCTTGAAATTCTAAGTGCGAAACTAAAGGCGGTTGAGCTCTTATTGGAAATGCCTGAAGATACATTAAAAACTAAACTGGATTCGATGTCTGGTAAGCGTTTTCATTATTTGGGTCGTCATGTTGAGCCTGAGAGAGCACAAGAAATTGCTGATCTACAAATTCCGGCGGTAAACGTTAAAAGAGAATATCGTCGTTTCTATCCAATGGCTGAAACAACTTCTCATGTGGTTGGTTTTACAAATATCGATGATCAAGGGATTGAAGGTGTTGAGCGTTCAATGAATGAGCGTTTAGCAGGGCATTCCGGAAGGAATCGAGTTATTCGAGACGGTCGTGGTCGTTTAGTCGAAAGTATTGAAGAAATCGAAACGATGGTTCCGGGCGAAACGGTTCAATTAAGTCTAGATCACCGTATTCAGTATGCAGCTTATAAATTATTAAAAGGCGAAGTGTATAAACTAAACGCTAAGTCAGGCTCAGTTGTTGTTTTAGATACAGTTACTGGCGAGGTTTTAGCAATGGCTAATATGCCTGGTTTTAATCCTAATGATCGTAAGTCACTAAAACCTTATCAATATCGCAACCGTGCGGTTGTAGATGCTTTTGAGCCTGGGTCAACCTTAAAGCCTATAACTATTGCTGCAGCTTTAGAGGCTCGTGCAATTGGTGAAGATGTGTCTATTGAAACATCTCCCGGTAATTTCAAAGTTGGCAAGGTTACAATAAAAGATCCTAGGAATTACGGTTCTATTACGCTCTCTAAAATACTTGCGAAGTCTAGTAATGTTGGCGCAAGTAAAGTAGCGCTGTTAATGAAACCTGGTGAGCATTGGAAATTCTTGAATCGCGTTGGATTTGGACGTAAGCCCGATGCCGGTTTCTTTAGTGAAACAGAAGGGCAGTTAGCGTATTACGATAAGTGGGGGCTTGTAGATAGGGCTTCTCATGGTTACGGTTATGGTGTGTCAGCAAGTTTATTGCAGTTAGCTCATGCTTATACTGTATTTGCCACTGGCGGTATTTTAAATCCAGTGAGTATTTATAAAAGAGATAGCCAGCCGCTTGGTCAGCAGGTGATGTCTAAAATAAATGCTAACGCAGTATTGAAAATGATGACTGCTGTAGTGCAAGACGATGCAACGGGTAAGAATGCTGCTGTAGATGGTTACAACGTTGCAGGTAAAACTGGCACAGCTTACAAATTAAAAAATGGCCGATACAGTAAAGATCATTTGATCGTAAGTTTTATTGGTCTGGCTCCAGCGACTAACCCTCGTTTGGTTGTTGCGGTCATGATAGATGAACCAAAAGTTGAGAAAGCTAGTGGCGGTCGTTTAGCGGCACCATTGTTCGCTAAGATTATGACGAATGCTTTACGCATTATGGATATCGCTCCAGACGATTTACCACAGTTAAAACAGGCAAAACCACACTCTCCTTCAAAATCATCAATACCGGTTACGTTTGACTCTCCGCGGCATACTGGTTCTGATGAAAAGGAAGGAGAGGCGTGATTAAACTTTTCTCAATAAAGCTATCTGTTCTATTGGAAGGTATTGCTCAAGTATCTCCAGAGATGGATTGTGATATTACATCGATAACCTTAGATAGTCGTGAAGCCAAAACAGGTACATTATTTGTCGCTCTTAAGGGTACGCAACAACATGGTCTTGATTATGCTGATGCAGTAGCAAAACAAGGTGCAGTAGCAGTAGTCTGGGAAGCGGATGGTCTAACTCAATCTATTGACCTGGATATTCCTCAATTTGAAATTGCTGATTTGCGAGAGCATCTTGGTCAAATATCCAATCGTTTTTTTGGTTCTCCTACCCAGTCATTAAATATGGTTGGCATTACGGGTACTGATGGGAAAACCAGTGTTAGTCACTTTATCGCACAGGCGATGAAAGATAGTGCGGTGATTGGAACCTTAGGTATCGGTTCACTTTCTGATTTGCAAACAGCGACTCACACAACACCAGATGTAATTAGTGTGCATAGAAGTTTGGCTGAATTGAAAGACAAGAATATTAAAACAGTAGCAATGGAAGTTTCTTCTCATGCCTTGGATCAAGGTCGAGTGGCTGGTGTTGCATTTGATGTGGCTGTGCTGACGAATCTAAGTCGTGATCATCTTGATTATCATAAAACCCTTGAAGCCTACGCAGAAGCCAAAGAGAAGTTATTTGACTGGGCTGGATTAAAAGCAATAGTTGTAAACCTTGATGATGAGTTCGGTAGAAAAATGGCTTTAAAGTCGGGGGGTGTCATTGCTTATGGTATTGGTCAATTAGCTGATTATCCAGAAGGCTCTTTAGTGGCAGTTAATGCGAAATTTACACATAGAGGCATTTCGGCTGATATTCACTTTGCAGGTAAGCAGGCTAAGTTAAATGCATCTGTACTTGGGCGTTTTAACTTGAGTAATTTATTGGCAGCTTTGTGCGCAATGTTAGCTTTAGGTGATTCACTTGAGTCAGCTCTAGCAAGTCTGAATAAAGTTGAAACTGTTGCAGGCCGTATGGAAAAAGTAGCTGATTCAGATGTGTTAGCCGTTGTTGATTACGCGCATACGCCAAATGCATTAGAAACTGTTCTAAAGGCATTACGCGAACATACCGAAAATAATCTGATTTGTGTGTTTGGCTGTGGTGGTGATCGTGACTCAGGTAAGCGTCCGATGATGGCTCAAATCGCCGAAGCAAATGCAGACGTGGTTATTGTGACTGATGACAATCCACGTACTGAAAACCCTGAATTAATCATGAAAGATATTGTTGCAGGATTTATCAACCCTTCAGCTGCTGTTATCGAACATGATCGTGCTAGTGCAATTAGTAAAGCGTTAACTCAGGCGAAGCGTGGGGATACAGTTCTTATCGCAGGTAAAGGACACGAAAAAGTACAAATTCTTGCTACTGGTAGCATTCCGTTTAGTGATCGTGAACATGCTAATAAAGTGTTACTGGAGCTAGCGGCTTAATGAATCAAACAGTTAATAACTTCCTAAGTCTGTCAGAAATCGCTCAAAAGGTGGGGGGTGAACTCCATGGTGATGATTTGATGATTGATTCGGTTGCGACTGATTCACGTCTGGTTAAAAGTGATCAATTATTCATTGCCCTCAAAGGCGAGCGTTTTGATGCGCATGATTTCGTGGCTGATTTAACAGGAATTGCAGGTGCTGCATTAGTTAGTAAGAAGATTGATTGTGATCTTCCGCAAATCGTTGTTGAAGATACATTACAAGCATTGGCAGATTTAGCCGCTGCATGGCGCCAGCAATTTACTAAGCCAGTTATCGCACTAACAGGCAGTAATGGTAAAACCACCTTAAAAGAAATGATTGCTGCTATTTTGTCGCAACAAGGCAAGGTGTTAGCAACGATAGGTAATCTCAATAACAATATTGGGATGCCATTAACTATTTTGCGACTTCGTGAAGAACACGATTTCGCTGTTATCGAAATGGGTGCGAATCATTTTGGTGAAATCGAATTCTTAACAACAATTGCAAAACCTGACGTGGCTGTTGTGAATAATGCTGGTGCCGCTCATCTTGAGGGATTTATAAATCTCGAGGGAGTAGCGCAAGCAAAAGGAGAGATATTTATTGGGTTGGGGACTCACGGAATCGCCGTAATCAATGCAGATGATACATTTGCCGATTATTGGAAGGATTCCAACAAAGACCGCGAGGTCTTAGCATTTGGCATTAATAATGAAGCAACAATAAGCGGCCGTTTATTATCGGATGGGGGTCTGATGATAAAAGCGAGTAACACCGAGGTTAGGGCTAATCTCAAATTACTTGGTCGTCATAATGCAATGAATGCTCTCGCGGCAGCGGCGGCAACGTCCGCTTTGGGGATCAAACTAGAGACGATAGTCAAAGGTTTGGAAACCATGTTGCCAGTTAAGGGGCGTTTAGCCCCAGTTGCTGGCATTAATAACTCGCAGATTCTGGATGATACATACAATGCAAATCCAGACTCTGTTGCGGCGGCACTCGATGTGCTCGCGCAAAGAAAAAACACTGTTTTCGTTTTAGGTGATTTAGGTGAGCTTGGAGAAAATCCTGAAAAAGTGCACGAAAAAATCGGCGAAAAAGCAAAAGCTGTGGGTATAAAGTATATGTATTGTCTAGGAGATTACAGTGCTAACGCCTGTAATAGCTTTGGCGAAAACGGTAAGAGTTTTGATGAGATGGATGATCTGCTGAAAGATTTAAAATCAGATCTTCAAGATGACTTTCCAGACAATACAACAATCTTAATAAAGGGCTCGCGTTTTATGCGAATGGAAAGAGCAGTAGAAGCATTATCAATTGAATACGGAGAGACAGCTTAATGTTACTTCCTGTATTTGAATGGTTATCACAATTCTACTCCGGATTTAATGTATTCCAGTACTCAACGTTTCGTACCATTCTGGGTGTGTTAACAGCCTTGGGTGTTTCGATGCTTATGGGGCCGTGGATGATTAGAGCTTTGACTAGCTTGAAAATGGGGCAACCAATTCGTGGTGATGGTCCACAAACGCATTTAGTTAAAGCAGGCACGCCAACTATGGGTGGTGCTTTGATTCTATTAGGAATCGTACTGGCAACGCTGTTGTGGTCGGACCTGACTAATCATTATGTTTGGGTCGCGCTGTTTGTCACTTTAGGTTCTGGATTAATCGGCGGTTACGATGATTTTCTTAAGCTGAAAGAAAAAAGCAGTAAAGGTTTAGCGTCACGCTGGAAATACCTCGGCTTGTCGTTAATTGCTTTTATCGCGGTGACCTATTTATATATAGCAGCAAAAACCCCAGTGGAAACTACTTTGTATTTTCCCGTGGTTAAAGATTGGTTCTGGAATATGGGTTGGATGTTTATTCCCTGGAGCTATCTTGTAATCGTTGGTACGAGTAATGCGGTGAACTTAACAGATGGTTTGGACGGGTTGGCGATTATGCCAACCATTTTGGTTGCGGCTGCTTTAGGTGTATTTGTTTTAGCGGGCGGAAACGTTAAGTTTTCAGATTATTTAGGTATTCCGTATGTTGCAGGAGTGGGCGAAATACTCATCTTTTGCGGTGCGATTTTTGGTGCTGGTTTAGGGTTCTTATGGTTTAACACTTATCCAGCGCAAGTATTCATGGGCGACGTAGGGGCGCTATCGTTGGGTGCGGCACTGGGGATAATTGCTGTGATGGTTAGGCAGGAATTAGTGCTGTTTATTATGGGTGGAGTGTTTGTCATGGAGGCAGTGTCAGTAATTTTGCAAGTTGCATCATTTAAGCTGACAGGGAGAAGGATCTTCCGCATGGCACCTATTCATCATCACTTTGAATTAAAAGGATGGGCCGAGCCTAAAGTTATTGTGCGATTTTGGATTATCACAATCGTTCTTGTGCTGGTTGGTTTGGCGACATTAAAAGTTAGATAGATTATTTAAAAACGTTACTTAAAAAAGTGGCTAAAAGTAGGGGGGTGACTAATCACATCTTCTACAAAGAAATAAAGATACAAACAAACAGAAAACAAAGAGAGAAAAGATTTAAACAATGAACACGCAACAAAAATCATCAGATACAGTGATTGTGGGCCTCGGCACCACAGGGCTTTCTGTTGCGCGTTATTTAGCGAATCAACAACGTGGTTTCACTGTTGTTGATAGCCGTTTAAATCCACCTTGTGCTGATGAACTCGCCGCAATGGAGCAAACATCTGGCTCACCAATAGCACATCATTTTGGCAGCTTTGATGGAGCGCTTTTCTCTAAAGCTAAACAACTAATTGTAAATCCTGGAATTGCAGTATCTACGCCAGAGATTGCTGAAGCGAAAGTTTCTGGTGCAGAAGTCATTGGCGATATTGAGTTGTTTGCCCGTGAAGTAAATGTTGCTCAGCCTAGTGTTCCTGTCGTTGCAATCACCGGATCTAATGGTAAAACCACGGTAACTACTTTACTCGACTTTATGGCAAAAAAAGCGGGCGTGAAAGTTGGTACGGGCGGAAATATTGGAACGCCAGCTCTAGAACTAATTGAAGATAAAGACTCAGAATTATTTATCTTAGAATTGTCTAGTTATCAATTAGAAACAACGCCGTCATTACAAACATTGGCAGCAGTTATTTTGAATGTATCTGAAGATCATCTGGATCGGTACGAAAATGATATTGAACAATATGCTAAGGCTAAAGCGCTAATCTATAAGAATTGTGAGCATATAGTGTTTAATCGTGAAGATGATTATTCGTCTGATTTTGCATGCCAAAGCGCATTAGATTCATCGGTAATGAAGTCTTTAGTAAGCTTTGGGTTTAATCAACCAGATTCAGGTGATTTTGGTTTGAGAACGGATACAAACACCAACGAAGAATGGTTAGCTAAGGGTGAAGAGTTACTCATGCCTGTTTCAAACATCAAACAGCCAGGTCGTCATAATATTGCAAATTCTTTAGCAGCATTAGCTTTAGGTGAAGTGGCAGGTTTGCCAATGCTGGCAATGTTAGAAGCTTTAGAAGAATTTTCTGGTATGGCACATCGAACAGAATGGGTTGCAGAAATACACAACGTAAACTGGTACAACGATTCAAAAGGAACGAACGTAGGGGCTACGCTTGCCGCACTCTCTGGTTTGCCTGGTAAGACTGTGTTGATCGCAGGTGGGCAAGGCAAGGGTGCGGATTTTTTGCCACTTCAAAACGTCATTACCGAAAAAGCTCGTGCAGTCGTTCTAATGGGTGAAGACGCAGAAAAAATTGCAAAGTTCGTAGACCAGTCGATTCCTGTGAAATTTGTAAGTAGTATGGAACAAGCAGTATCAGAAGCCCACAAACTAGTAAATTCAGAAGAAAACGACAATGTGTTGTTGTCTCCTGCTTGCGCAAGTTTTGACATGTTTAATAATTATATAGAACGCGGTCAAAAATTTATTCAAGCAGTTAATGAACTAGAGAAACAACTTGAGCAAAAAATAGTAAAAGAGGATACATGTCAGTGAAAGCAATAATCGAAGATTACTGTTCTAACTTTCAGCCTTCATGGCAACGATACGTTGATCGTGGCTTACTCATGAGCGTGATAATGCTCTTAGGTTTAGGCTTGGTGATTATGATGTCTGCGTCCATTGCTGTTGCAGAGAAGAATTTTGGAAATATGTATTTCTTCTTTAATCGCCAACTAGTTTTCTTGTGCTTGGGACTTGTGGTTGGTTACTTTGTGTATCGTATTAAAACATCGGTATGGCAACACATGGGTGCAAAGCTATTACCAATCGTTCTAATATTATTAGTGGCTGTTTTATTGCCAGTGATAGGAAAAGAAGTTAATGGTAGTCACCGTTGGATCAATTTAGGACCTGTTTCATTGCAGGTTTCTGAAATGGCGAAGCTGATTATCATTATGTATATGTCAGGTTATTTAGTACGACATGGTAAAGAGTTAGCGCACTCAAATTCTTATAAGCCTTTGATTATTCCTTTAGTCGTCTTAGGTGTTACTGACGGTTTGTTAATGCTTGAACCTGACTTTGGTTCGGTAGTTGTATTAACAGCGACAGGAATCGCGCTGTTGTATCTTGGTGGTTTGAAGCTCACACGTTTAGCGTTGCTTTTTGTTGGAGCCATCGCGATTATGATCCCTTTGGTGATGATGGGATATCGTGGCGCTCGTGTTACTGCATTCTTAGATCCTTGGTCACATGCATCAGGAAAAGCATACCAGACAGTGCATGCCTTAATGGCCGTCGGTGATGGTGGCTGGTTTGGTGCTGGATTGGGTGGAAGTGTACAAAAATTGTTTTATCTTCCAGAAGCACATAATGATTTCATTTTCGCCGTACTCGCTGAAGAAATGGGATTCATTGGAATTGTATTCGTATTATTTTTATACGCTTGGTTTGTACAACGCGCATTCGTTATCGGCTTTAGAGCTGACAGAGCAAAGCTAAACTTTGCCGCCTATTTGGCTTATGGGATCGGCTTCTGGATGGGATTCCAAGTGTTATTCCATATTGGCGTCAATCTAGCGTTATTACCTCCTAAAGGACTTACCTTGCCACTTATTAGTTATGGTGGAAGTAGTCTGCTGGTTACGCTCATGGCAATTGCATTGTTGATGCGTGTGCATCGAGATACGCAAATTGCGTTGTTTGGGCTTAGTGATAAAGAAGCGCAAAAAGCTAAAAGTAAAATGATTGAACAAACGGCTCGTAATAAAAGAACTCGTGACAAGGCAAGAGCAAAGGCGAGTTATGCAAGATAAAACTATCAACAAAATGAGTAATAAACCCAAAGGTCCAATTTTAATTACTGCAGGTGGAACTGGTGGTCATGTATACCCTGGATTAGCTGTAGCAAGAGCTTTGCAGGAACAGAATATTCCTGTGATCTGGATGGGTACGCATAAAGGTTTAGAAGCGAGAGTCATACCAGAAGCAGGTATTGACATGGTGTATTTGTCAGTTAATGGTTTAAGGGGTAAAGGAGTAACTGCTCTTTTAGCTGCGCCGTTTCAGTTGATGAAAGCACTATTTCAATCTTTAAATATCATGCTTAAGGTTAAACCTTCAGCTGTATTAGGAATGGGTGGTTTTGTTGCAGGGCCTGGTGGTCTGGTGGCAGCATTACTTGGTAAGCCTGTGATTATTCATGAGCAAAACGCTATTCCTGGTTTGACCAATAAATTGCTAAGTAGAGTGAGTAAGAAGATATTAGAAGGTTTTCCGGGAACATTTGCAAAAAGTAATTCGGTTGGTATCGGGAACCCAGTCCGATTAGATATTGCATCAATAGCAGCACCCTCTGAACGTATGGGTGATCGTTGGGGACATATTAATGTTCTCATCTTTGGTGGAAGTCTAGGTGCACAAGTACTTAACGAAGTCGTACCAATGGCGCTGGATGAATTACCAATCGATAAAAGACCTGTAGTCAGACATCAGGCTGGTAAGAATAAAGATCAGGCTACAAAAAGTCTCTATGAAAAGATGGGCGTGACTGCCGAAGTTACTCCATTTATTGAAGATATGGCTGAAGCTTACGAATGGGCTGATTTAGTAATATGTAGATCAGGTGCGTTGACCGTAGCTGAATTAGCTGCAGCTGGTGTCGCTTCAATTATGGTCCCTTATTTGTATGCAGTTGATGATCATCAAACGGCGAATGCAAAATATTTAAGTGAGTCAGGAGCGGGAATTTTAATCTCGCAAAACGATCTGACTAAAGAGTCTTTGTCAATTTTGCTTACTGAGCTTTGTGGCGATAGAAATAAACTGATCGAAATGAGTATTAAAGCCAGAAAACTGGCAAAGCCAGAAGCAACAAAAGGAGTCGCTGCTATTTGTGCAGAATATGCGGGATACGATTTTGATAAATCGGATTCGAATCACGATGATCAAAACGAAGATACTAAAGATAATAGACAAACAATCATCTCTGACAAAAGAAAACATGTCGAAGATGATGGATGGGAAACATTTGTAGAAACAATTGGTCCAGAAAACTCTATAGAAAATGGTGATAGAACGTTAAATGAAACTAGTATTAAAAAAGTTAAATCAGGTAAAGGTGTAAATTATGAAGCAGCCTAACGATTTAGCTCGTCGTCGAATTAAACAAGTGCATTTTGTTGGTATTGGTGGCTCCGGAATGGGAGGTATCGCTGAGGTACTGACTAATATTGGATATGCAGTAACGGGTTCTGATTTATCTCAGAATGCGATGACTGATCGTCTTGCGTCACTGGGTGCGAAAATATTTAAAGGTCATGCCGCGAGTAATATCGAAGGCGCTAATGTTGTCGTTACCTCTTCAGCGGTAAGTGATGATAATCCTGAAGTTATTGCTGCTAAAAACATGAATATTCCAGTAGTACCTCGTGCTGAAATGCTCGCGGAAATCATGCGTTTTAGTAATGGTATTGCAGTCGCGGGTACGCATGGGAAAACGACTACAACGAGTTTGGTAACCAGTTTGTTGGCAGAAGGTGGACTAGATCCTACGTTTGTAATCGGTGGAAGATTGAATAGCACAGCCAGTAATTCTCGTCTTGGTTCAGGTGAATACCTGGTAGCAGAAGCCGATGAAAGTGATGCTTCATTTTTATTACTTCAGCCATTGATTTCAGTTGTTACGAATATTGATGCTGATCACCTTTCTACTTACGACAATGATTTCGAAAAGCTAAAAGATACCTTTGTCGAGTTTCTCCATCATTTGCCTTTCTACGGTCTGGCTGTGTTGTGTGTCGATGATGATAACGTTTGCGATATTCTGCCTGAAATAACCAGAACTATAGTTAGCTACGGTATTCATTACGATGCCGATATTCGTGCTAGAAATGTGCGATATGCAGGTACACAAAGTTTCTTTACCGTTGAACGTAGAGATAAGCCGACGTTAGATGTCACCTTAAATATGCCGGGTGAACACAATATTCAAAACGCTTTAGCAGCGATTGCGATTGCTACCGAGTTAGAAGTGAGTGATGAGGCAATATTAAGTGGATTGGATAAATTCCAGGGTGTAGGTCGTCGATTCCAGTGTTATGGAGAGATCAAAACGCATCAAGGTACTGTGATGTTAGTCGATGATTATGGTCACCATCCAACAGAGATGGAAGCAACTATGAAAGCGGTGCGAAGTGCATGGCCAGATAGACGCATGGTGGTTTTATTCCAGCCTCATAGATACACACGTACGCGTGATCTTTTTGAAGATTTCTCAC
This sequence comes from uncultured Cocleimonas sp., assembly GCF_947495625.1. Classification (GTDB taxonomy): domain Bacteria; phylum Pseudomonadota; class Gammaproteobacteria; order Thiotrichales; family Thiotrichaceae; genus Cocleimonas. The sequence continues at coordinate 111,835 of NZ_CANLZW010000009.1, read as the reverse complement.
AAGTATTATCAGAACCAGATGTATTGGTATTGATGGATGTCTATGCCGCTAGTGAAGAGCCTATTGCAGGTGCTGATGGTCGTTCATTAGCACGTTCAATCAGAAACAGAGGAAATGTCGATCCTTTATTTGTTGCTGATCAAGAAGACATTGTCGAAGTTCTTCAAAATCAGCTTCAGGATGGCGATGTATTACTAACCTTAGGTGCAGGAAGTGTGGGTACTATTTCCGCTGGTTTACCTGCTCAGTTATCAAAAGGAACGTTGATCTAATGTCAGAAGTAACTGCCATTGATGAGAATATGAAAAAACGCTTCGGGAAAGTAGGCGTTTTAATGGGAGGCTGGGCAGCAGAGCGCAGTGTGTCTCTTAAAAGTGGTCAAGCGGTATTGGATGGTTTATTAGAAAAGGGCATTGATGCACACAAAATCGATGTTGATAGAAATGTTATCGATGTGGTTAGAGAAGGAAAATTTGATCGCGTATTTAATATTCTTCATGGACGTGGTGGTGAAGATGGGGTTATTCAGGGTGCTCTAGAGATTCTACAAATCCCCTATACCGGTTGTGGCGTAATGGCATCGGCTATCAGTATGGATAAATTGATGACGAAACGCATCTGGACAGGCTCAGGATTACCGACCCCAGCGTTTGAGATTTTAAATAGTGAATCAGACTTTGATGAGGTAGTAGAAAAGTTAGGATTACCTGTCATCGTGAAGCCCGCACAAGAAGGCTCCAGCATTGGCATGAGTAAAGTGCATGATGCTAAAGATTTAAAAGCCGCTTATGAAAAAGCAGCAGAATTTGATGACGTGGTATTTGCTGAACAATGGGTAACAGGTAAAGAATACACAGTCGCTATTTTAGGGGATGAAGTTTTACCATCGATCAACGTAGTGACTGACGAAGAGTTCTATGACTTTGATGCTAAATACGAATCTGATGATACCCAATATAACTGCCCAAGTGGTTTAGATGATGATGCTGAAGAAGCATTGAAAATACTATCTAAAACTGCATTTGAGATTGTGGGTGGTAAAGGCTGGGGGCGCGTTGATGTGATGAAGGACAATGTTGGTACGTTCTGGTTAATTGAAGTGAATACCTGTCCCGGAATGACCGATCATTCTTTAGTACCGATGGCAGCTAAACAACATGGTTTGAGTTTTTCAGATTTAACACTGGAAATATTAAAGTTATCAGATAAGACACAAAACAAGTAGAAACGAAATGAAAACTGTAAATAAGAAGAGATCGAATAATAGAAGAGCAAAAAGACCACAGGCTACAGTGCGTGTATCTAAAAGCGATTCTATGAAAAGAAGCTTTTCCATATCCTGGAGACCAGTGATGTGGACAGCGCTTTTACTGGCGCCTATTGCAGCGATCACAGGTAGTTATTTCTGGATTCAAAACCCGGAGAATCTAACGATTAAATCGGTAGAGGTAACAGGTGATTTATCTGTACTGAATAAAACACAGTTACAGCCAATTATTGAATCTTACGCTAAAACGAATTTGTATCTACTCGATGTAGATGGTCTGGAAAAGAAAATCGAAAGTAACCCTTGGGTACATTCAGCTTCAATGACACATGTGTGGCCAGATAAGTTAACAGTAAGAATTTACGAACAACAACCCGTTGCTTACTGGGGTGATAAAGCCATGTTGGCTGAAAATGGTGAAATCATTAAAGCTGTTTTAGCTGATAAGTCGAATGACTTACCGTTGCTTTATAGTCCGGAAAATAAGGGCAGAAATATGGCAACAGGCTTTTTAAAGATTAGAAAGATGATGAAAGGCTTTCCAGTAAAGCTGGTTGAGTTCAAAGAAGATGCACGTGGTTCGTGGAAAATAAAATTAGAAAACGGTATGACTTTAAAAGTAGGGCGTGAACATCAGGAAAAACGTCTTAGAAGATTTATGGTTGCGTATCAGGAAAGTTTAAAGGACGTGGTAGAAAAGATCAGTGTTGTCGATCTGCGCTATACCAATGGCCTTGCAGTTAAATGGAAAAAGGGGCTGACACCAAGCAGCATTTTTAAAGGTTAAAAGAACGTTTAGTTTTTTCGAAGGAAGACTGAATTTCTTATTTATAAAGAAGGGTTAGGAGAATTGTTATGGGGAAACCATTAAAAGAAATAACAATGTCTGTGAGTAATGAAGGCAATATGGTTGTTGCTCTAGATATAGGAACTTCAAAAATTGTTGCACTTATTGGCGAAGTCAACGAAGAGGGCGGCGTAGAGATAGTCGGCATAGGAAAACATCCTTCCCGTGGAATGAAGAAAGGTGTTGTAGTTAATATTGATTCAACCATCGAAGCGATTCAGCGTGCAGTTGAAGAAGCTGAATTGATGGCTGGCGTAAATATTAACTCTGCTTACGCAGGTATCGCAGGTAGCCATATCCAGAGTCTTAATTCTCACGGTATTGTCGCTATTAAAGATAAAGAAGTGACCGAAGGTGATCTTGAACGTGTGATGGATGCTGCAAGAGCTGTAGCAATACCAGCAGATCAGCGCATCTTGCATGTATTACCCCAAGATTATGTGATCGATCAACAAGAAGGTATTCGTGAGCCAGTGGGGATGTCTGGAGTTCGTTTAGAAGCACGTGTTCATTTAATTACAGGTGCACAAAGTGCTGCACAGAACATCATTAAATGTGTAGATCGCTGTGGTCTAGATGTTGATGACGTTATTCTAGAGCAAGTAGCATCAAGTTATGCAGTTTTAGAAAACGACGAGAAAGAGCTTGGTGTTTGCATGGTAGACATCGGTGGTGGAACAAGCGATATAGCGATCTTCCTCGATGGTGCAATTCAGCATACAGCAGTTATTCCAGTTGCTGGTGATCAAGTCACTAACGACATCGCAGTTGCTGTTCGAACGACTTCTCAGTTCGCTGAAAAACTTAAGATTGAGCACGGTTATGCTTTGCGTCAGTTAGTTACAAGTGATGAAGTCATCGAAGTGCCAGGTATTGGGGAGCGTGAATCTCGAGGTCTTTCTCCACAAACATTGGCATCAGTAATAGAGCCACGTTATGAAGAATTATTCTCAATGATCCATGCTGAAATCAGGCGCAGTGGATTCGAAGAGCGCATTGGCGCAGGAATCGTTTTAACCGGTGGGTCTTCAAAGATTCGCGGTGCAGTAGAATTAGCGGAAGAAATTTTCCATATGCCAGTACGCATAGGAGCGCCAATGAATATTGGTGGTTTAAAGGGAGAAGTAGAAAACCCAATTCACTCAACAGGTGTTGGATTGTTGTTATACGGAGCTGCTCAGAATGAATTTTCTGGTGGCAAAGGTTTTTCTCATGTTTCACAAGAAAATCTATGGGACAAAATGAAGAATTGGTTTGGTAGTAATTTGTAAAAAATGCAGCAGATACAAAAGTTAGAAGTTTAAAAAGTACAAAGAAGTAACGTAGTAAAAAATGTTTTAGAAGGAAGCATTTTTAATTTTAATCACATCGAAATTAAGTAATAAAAGGAGTTAGGGCTAATGTTTGAATTAATGGATACAGAAGCAACAAATGCGAATATCAAGGTCATCGGAGTTGGCGGTGGCGGCGGAAATGCGGTTCAAAACATGGTTGATGCAGGCGTTGAAGGGGTAGAGTTCATCTGTGCAAATACAGATGCACAGGCACTTGACGGATCACCTGTTAAAAATCTTATTCAATTAGGTAATGCATTGACTAAAGGTCTAGGTGCAGGCGCAAATCCAGAAATTGGACGCGAAGCAGCACTCGAAGATCGTGAGCGTATCAAGGAGTTGGTTTCAGGGACTGATATGTTATTCATCACTGCTGGAATGGGTGGCGGAACAGGTACAGGAGCTGCACCAGTAGTAGCTGAAATGGCTAGAGAAATGGGTGTATTAACAGTAGCAGTAGTTACTAAACCATTCCCGTTTGAAGGTCCAAAGCGTATGAAAGCGGCTGAAGAAGGAATTGCCGAGCTTGGTAAATATGTGGATTCAATTATCACAATTCCAAATGCTAAGTTATTGACTTCATTGGGTAAAAATACAACATTACTGGACGCTTTCAAAGCAGCAAACGATGTTCTATTAGGCGCAGTACAAGGAATTGCTGACTTGATTACTCGTCCTGGTTTGATCAATGTGGATTTCGCTGACGTAAGAACAGTCATGAGCGAAATGGGCATGTCAATGATGGGTACAGGCGTTGCACGTGGTGATGATAGAGCGACTAAAGCGGCTGAAGCTGCGATTTCAAGTCCATTACTTGATGATATCAATCTAAATGGTGCTAAAGGTATCTTGGTAAATATCACAGCTGGTCTTGATATGGGAATCCACGAGTTTGAAGAAGTTGGTGCCGCAGTTCGTAAATTTGCTCATGATGATGCAACAGTAGTTGTTGGTACGGTAATTGATCCTGATATGAGTGAAGAGATTCGCGTAACATTAGTAGCGACAGGTCTTGATAAGCAAGGTGCAGAGCTACAGGCAGTTCCTACTCAAGAAAGACAAAGTAACAACAGATTACGCCCTGTTGAGCTTGAGCAACCACGTATGGTAGCTAACGGTGGGCATTCACAGCCTCATTACGAAACTACACCTAAGTCAACAACGGCTACAGAGTCTAACTACCTGGATATACCAGCTTTTTTACGCAATCAAGCTGATTAATAACTTAGCTCACCTCTAACTTGAGCCATTACGGCGTTGGAAAATGATCACTTACATTTGTAAGCTCACATTTTCCGCCTTGTTCTGACTCAAGTTAAAGGCAATCTAAGCAATGAATTGTTTAGGTTGAATAACTTATTTATAAAAAAGTAGTTAAAAGTAGGGGGGTGTATTTGTATAAATACACCCCCCTACTTATATGGGCTTTTTTAATCTGCTTACTACTTGGTTTGTATTAGATCAATATTGTAGAGCGCATGATAAACCGTTTTCAGCTTAATCACGTCTCCAGATTGTATTTGGACCTTTATCTTCAAGTGAAATATTCTGCGCGACTAATTCATCACGAATTTTATCTGCTAACGCCCAGTCTTTATTTGCCTTAGCATCTAAACGTTGTTGAATGAGGGTTTCAATTTCTTCATTGCTAATACCATCAGAGCCGGCATCGCCTTTAAACCAATCTTCAATATCACCAGTAAGCAGTCCTAACTGTGATGTGAGTTTGAAGAGAATTTTCGCGAGTCTGAGTGATTCGGACTTATCTTCTTTTTTATCTTCAGCTTGTCTGGCACGATTCACTTCTCGGGCTAATTCAAATAAAACGGCAAGTGCTTCTGGCGTGTTGAAATCATCATCCATCGCTTCTTCATAGCGTTCTTCATAACTAGACTTAGCTTGATCAGCATTGTCATCAGCAGAGAGATCAAGACCGCGCAGGGCAGTGTAAAATCTATCTAATGCCGCATGTGCAGCGTCTAGCTGATCAGTGCTGTAGTTAAGTGGGCTACGGTATTGGCTTGTTAACATAAAGTAACGAATCACTTCGGCTTTATAATCTTTTAACACATCACGGATAGTGAAAAAGTTATTTAAAGATTTAGACATCTTCTCTTCATCAATGCGTATAAAACCGTTGTGCATCCAGTAGTTTGCAAAATGTTCACCCGTACAGGCTTCAGATTGTGCGATTTCATTCTCATGGTGTGGGAACTGTAAATCGTGTCCACCACCGTGAATGTCAAAATGATTACCGAGTATTTGAGTAGACATCGCTGAACATTCAATATGCCACCCTGGGCGACCTTTTCCCCAGGGAGAATCCCAGTAAGGCTCACCAGGCTTAGCGCACTTCCACAACACAAAGTCTAAAGGATCTTGTTTATCTGTATTAACTGCAATGCGTTCACCAGCTCTTAAATCGTCAGGATTTCTACCAGATAATTTTCCGTACCCTTCAAACTTTGAAACTGAGTAATAGACATCCGTGCCGTCATCTTCCTTAGCGCTACCTTGGTAGGCGAAGCCCTTATCAATAAGCGTTGTAATCATATTGATTATCGCTTCGATGTTATCCGTAGCTTTTGGCTCGAAAGTGGGGGGGTGTATTCCTAATGCTTTTTCATCTTCATGCATCGCATCGATGAATCGTTCGGTTAATTGTTTGAAATCTTCGCCATTTTCATTGGCACGTTGAATGATTTTGTCATCAATGTCGGTAATATTACGAACATAAGTAACATCGTAACCTTTTGCTAATAGGTAACGATATACGACATCAAACGCCACCATAACGCGCGCGTGGCCTAAGTGGCAGTAATCATAAACCGTCATACCACATACATACATTTTGATTTTGTTTTCTGTAATAGGGGTAAAAACTTCTTTTTGATTGCTTAGGCTATTATAAATTTTTAACATTTTTTGAATTCTTATAGGGTCTGTTAGGGAGGGTAATAAACGCGGGCAATGGTAGCAGAAGTACATTAATTCCGCTATTATTCGGCTTTTGAAATTGCTTAAAGGCGTATAAAAAATGACCAATATTATCAGACCTAATCAATTACTTACTTTATTGTTTTCGTTCTTCTTTTTAATATCTGGCTGTAATGCTGCAGAGACCGTTGCAGAAAAAACAGCAGAACAAAAAACGAATACGCAAACTAAAGAGCAATCTTCAAAAACTACCCCTACTGTTGAAACTAAAAAATCTGGAGAGAAAATGTCCTCGAACCCAAAAATTAAATTAGAAACAAGCAAAGGTACTATGGTACTTGAGCTTGATGCTGAAAAAGCACCTAAATCAAGTGAGAACTTTGTTAACTATGTAAATGATGGTTTTTACGATGGATTAATCTTCCACCGTGTAATACCTAACTTCATGGTTCAGGGTGGCGGAATGAATCCTGATATGAGCGAAAAAGGTAATAAAACACCGATTCAAAACGAAGCTAATAACGGCCTTAAGAATGATCGCGGAACAATCGCAATGGCACGTACTAACGATCCGCATTCTGCAACATCACAGTTCTTTATCAACCTTAAAGACAATGATTTCCTTAACCACACAAGCGAATCACCAGCAGGTTGGGGATACGCAGTATTTGGTAAGCTCGTAGAAGGTGAAGATGTAATTGATGCAATCGCATCAGTAAAAACCGGTAACCATGGTCATCACGGCGATGTACCATTAGAAGCAGTAACAATTATCAAAGCTACTGTAGAATAAATATCTATTAATCATTCCTTGGGCATTTTTTTGCTCAAGGAGTGATTGCTTTTATTCGCAATGAATAAAACCTATTTCTTATCGGATTTACACCTAGATCCTTCTCGACCTCATCTATATAAATTATTCCACGAATTCATCGGCAAAATAAGAGGTGATGCTGAGGCTTTATATATCCTGGGTGATCTGTTTGAATTCTGGATAGGCGATGACATCATCGACTTACGCATAGGAAAGCCATATCTGCCGATTATAGAGCAACTCCGATCACTCTCTGATTCCGGCACTAAAATATACTTTATACAAGGTAATCGAGACTTCCTGATAGGCCAGAAATTCATGGATCGAATCGGCGGAAAGCTTCTACCAGATGAAACCGTCATAGACCTCTACGGAACTCCAGCCTTAATAATGCATGGCGATACATTGTGTACTGATGACAAAGGTTATCAGCTCATGCGTAAACTGTTTCGTTTATGGATAGTACAGAAAATCTATCTCTCAATGAGTCCAGAAAAACGAGATAAAAAAGCCAGTGAAATACGAAGTAAAACCAGTGAAAAAACCAAACAGAAAGATTACAAGATACTAGATGTAAATCAGCAAGCTGTAGAAAAAGCCCTTATAAGTAGGGGGGTGACATTATTAATACATGGGCATACGCATCGGCCTGCTGAGCATGAATTTCAAATACAAGGTAAAGTAGTTAAGAGAATAGTTCTAGGCGACTGGGGTGATAAGTGGAGTTATTTAGAATGGTATTTTGAGGACAAATATGAACTTAATTATTAGGAAATATCCTAATAAATTTCTTAGTGTTTTTATTTACTACTATTTGTTTGTGATAAATAACTGATGTTATATCACAACTGTTTTATCCAAGTGTAAGCTCTTCAAGACGATGTTGAAATTTACGGCAATTTGAGAGTCGCAAGGTATGAGTTGAGCCGTTTTCTTTTTGTTAAATGTTCCTGCATTCATTATTGTATTTTGAATACAAACAACAAATCAGAAGCTCGCAAAAAGAACTCCAATTCTTTGCTTTTACCGTACCCCCATTTTTCAAAAGCATTAAGCTCGTAATATTCGGTCAAGCTATTAATAATGCAAATCTCAGTTGATTATTTTTTTTCTAAGTTCAAAGCTACTTTAAGCTTCCATGGGTTTATATCAATAATACCAACCGGTTTCGCAGTCTTTCTATCAAATGCCCAAATTACATCTTTTTTGTTATTGCCACTCATTGGGAAGTAAGCGTAATCATCTATATTACCGTTGTGTTTTTTTGAAAACATTCTTAGTTTTTGTTCAGCCTGGTTGTTGCTAATTAAATGATAAATATTGATACCTTTTTCCATTACGGTTTTAGCGTGCTGATTTAACGGAGTGAAATATTTCGGACGACTGTCAATATCTGGTTGACCTTTAAAAACAACATCGAGCATTAAATCATTATGCTCTTTAATTTCTTTGGGTAAATTAGCTACAACAAAATTGGGTGAGGAAAAGAAATAACTATTTAATTGCTCAGACCAAGATGGCCGAGGATAAATATTACTAACATTTGTCAAAACAAATCGATCTATACTAAAAACTGCATAAGCAGGATGTTTTAAAAACAGGGAATACGCTCCAAATATAAAAGCAATAAGCTGTATTGAAAGTAATACATTAATATCGAACTTTAAGTATTTTTTGTTCTCTTTATAAACCAGAAAAACAAGTAATGGACCTAAAACGAGATCGACAAAAATTAACATCCAAGCTGTTTTATAAAAACCACCCAGTTGAGTAAATGAATGAGGGAACCATGAAAAATAGGCGAAAATCAGGAATACAAAAATTATAGCCTGGCTTATATAGAGGTTGCGCAGTGCTATTTTTATCTTCATTGAACTTGATTCCTTTGGCTTTCAAGAAATCTAGCTTAATCGTGAATGAATGTATATTACAAACTTAAAAGATAAAGGGGTATTTTAGGCAGAGCATAAGTTCAAGTCTTTATATATATTGAATAACTACTTCTTTGATAGCTCCCAAGGGTCAGTATCAATAGTGGCTACAGGTTGTGCTGATATTTTATCCAAGACAATAATAGCTTCTTTTTTAGCACTATTAAGAGGTAGAAAAACATAGTTATCCACATCATCTTTATGCTTTTCCAGAAAGCTTAGTATTTTCTTATCTGAGTCTGCTGCTGCAAAAATTATCTCAGGATCAAGAGCCTTTGATAAAACTTGGTCAACGTGATTATTATAAGGCTCATAATATTCAACGCGTTGATCAAGATCGCCTCCGCCCATCGCTGCAGTCAATGTAACCTCATTCTGTTTTTCAATATCATCGGGCATTTTTGCAAACGCGAGTTTACCTGAAGTTAGTTTAGATACATTGAATTCATCAAACTTTGCTTTTTCAGGTTCCGCATCTTTAGCACTGACCACAGTAAACCGATCGACATTGAAGGTGATATAAACAGGATGAACTTGAAATAAAGAATAACCGCCATACACAAGAGCAGCAATCTGTATTGTCGCGATTACTGATAAATCAAATATTAGAGATTTTTTATTTGGTTGAAATACAACAAATGTCAGTAGGGGTCCAAGGATAAGATCAACTGTGATAAGAATTGTTGAGATTTCTTTGAAATCTGAAATACCAATAAAAAGTTGTGGAAAAAAGAAGAATAAAATACTACCAATTACTAATCCTACTAATAGAATACTTAGTCCAAGATGGATTAAAGATGCTTTGATTTTATTTCTAAACATGGCTAATGCCAATTTTATTTTTATAATTCATATTGAGTATTCTATCAAGATTAGATTAATTCTCGCTGAATAAAAAAAGCCCCTCATTTGAGGGGCTTTTCTAAATCAAAGTTAATGATTTATTCCATATTAACGACAAGAAGCTGGAAGATACTTATCAATAATTGTAGTTGCAGCAGTGTTACAAGTCCAAACGATGCTACCAGTTGCATTAGCATTACCTATAGCAAGTCCCGCAATAGTAGGAGTATATGCTAAATCATCCACACCGTTTAATTGCTCTATACCACCCATAGTAACCGTAATTTGTCCCATTGTTCCCGCTGCATCAGAAACTACTACATCAGTAATTTTTGGTGTAATAATTTCACCAGCTGTAACTGCAGCTAATATTTCAGCGGCATAATTTGTAATACCTGTTTCGCCTTGATCCGCAAATATTTCAGCAACGCCAACTTTCAATGAGCTTGCTGCAATTGAACCTTCAGATACTTTTGCGCGGATTGTATAGTCCTGATAAGCAGGAAGAGCGATAGAAGCTAGGATACCGATAATCGCTACAACGATCATTAATTCGATAAGAGTAAAACCTTTTTGTAGTTGCTTTTTCATTTTTGAATCTCCAAATTTATTTTTATGATTAATACATTAATTAATGTAAGTAAGTTTAATTGTTACTGTTAGTCTTATCTTACCGTTGCTATTTTATGCAATATGGCATTAACAAGAACTTAACAGGTTGAACAATATGTTCGCTGGTAGTATTGCATTTGCCGTGCCAAAAAAATAAAAAACATCGCAAGTCATTGAATATATTATTTAAATGGGTTTTATTGGGGGGGTTAGATAAATCAATATAACCGTCATTTGTCAGTTTTGTGTGTCACTTTATGACGGTAAGACGCTAAAACTGACAGGTCATGACAGTTTATCGACCTTTTATCACTTCAATTATCCACTCCTCGGTATAGAAGACAGAATTATTAGCTTGATATAATTACTTAATATTTATTTATCAGGGAGGAGATAGTATGGATATTCTTACGGTATTTTTATTGTGGGCGTTCGGTTTGGCGGTTGTTTTGGGGTTCTTTGCCACTAAAACCAATTTTTGTACCATGGGTGCGGTATCTGATATGGTTAATATTGGAGATACTGGTCGCATGCGTGCCTGGGTGTTTGCTATAGGCTTAGCCATACTCGGTGTGATGGGCTTATCTGTCTCTGGGCTCTCTGATTTATCTTTAATATCCAGTAATGACACAGCTAACCCACCTTATCTCACTGCGAACTTTGCTTGGCCTAGACATATTTTAGGCGGATTAATTTTTGGTATTGGAATGACTTTGGGCTCTGGCTGCGGAAATAAAACCCTGGTTAGATTAGGTGGGGGAAACATAAAATCCATCTTTGTATTTCTGGCAATGGGTATTACTGCCTATTTAATGATATTCACTAATTTTAGTTACACTGCATTTCTTTCGTGGATGGAACCGGCTTTTATAGACTTGTCTTTAAGTAATATCGAAAACCAAGGTCTAGGAACGGTTATTGCGCATTTCACTGGATTGGAGGTTGAGAGCACAACAACAATAGTTGCGGCTGTAATAGGAGGGCTTCTTGTTCTCTGGGCTTTTCTATCGACTGACTTCAGAGGAAGCCTAGATAATATGCTAGGAGGTTTTATAGTAGCCTTAGTCGTTGTTGCAGCTTGGTGGGTGACAACAGGTGAGTTAGGTCAGGCATTGCTTGAAGAAGCGGACATGATGGATGAAAAGCCTTTTGCTCTCGGCGCACAATCATTTACATTCTCTCAACCAGCGGGTCATTTTCTGCGATGGGTTGAAACTGGTTTTTCTTCTTCTTTATTTACGTTTGCTTTAATTGCTGGTTTTGGTGTTGTTGCAGGCGCTTTCCTTTATTCTATTTTGACAGGTAAATTCAGAATCGAGTGGTTTGCAGGTTGGAAGGACTTTGCCGTACATATTATAGGTGGATTGTTAATGGGTATCGGTGGCGTTCTAGCAATGGGTTGTACTATAGGGCAGGCAGTAACAGGTGCTTCTACAATGGCAATGGGTTCTTTTTTAACTTTTTTTGCAATAGTCTTCGGTAGCGCATTAACGATGAAGATTCAATTTTACAAAATGGTTTATGAAGAAGAAGCCAGCTTTGGCAAGGCTTTAGTGGCTGGATTAGCAGATATGAAACTGCTGCCGAATAGTTTTCGCAAGCTCGATAAAGTATAGTTTTAAAAAAAATTAAACTTCTTTCAAAAAGCGCTTGAAAGCGGAATTCGGTAGTGTATACTAGCCGCCTTCTTGCAGTGGAGCGATAAACTATTTAACGCTTTAAAGTAAGGACACGCTAGATATGGGGCGTTAGCTCAGTCGGTAGAGCAGTTGACTTTTAATCAATTGGTCGAGCGTTCGAATCGCTCACGCCCCACCATTATTTCATTAGGCTTGGTTTCTGCCAAGCCTAATATATAAGGCTTAAGTTAAGCTTTTCAATTCTAATAAGCATCTTCCGTGCTATTGTAAAACAATAATCCCTAATCAAATCTACACTATAATCTGACAAAAGCCAAACAGCTAACTCTAAATGGTAGTTGTAGATTTTAATACGCGCTGTAAATCATTTATATTTACATGTATATATCCGGCGGTAGTTGAAATATTTGCATGCCCTAACAGTTTTTGTACTACTTTCATGTTTTCATTGTTATTAGCTAGATCTGTGGCTAATCTATGTCTGAACCTTTTGGTGCTTACCTGAATGCCAGATTTTTTAGATAGATTTCGAAAAAAGCCTGATACCTGTTCACGAGACATGTTTTTACCAGAATAATTTTGGTTAAACAAAGTCACATTGAAAGCTTGATGTTTTTCTATGTCATCTTTTTTGCACGCGCAAATTGTTTGATTTTTAAATTCTTTCAATTCATCTATTAAGTTTGGATGAATAGGGACGTCCCACTCTCGTTTAGTCTTACTGTATTCAGCTTTTAGAGAAATAATCCCTTTTTCAAGATTTATATCTGCCCAGGTTAATCCTATGAATTGCCTTAGTCGGATGCCAGTATAGTAAAACATTTTAATTGTGAGAATCCAAAACCTAGTGGGGGGCAAGGTGTTATCAGAAGCGTTTAAAAAAATTATAAGTTTATTAACATCCGATGAAGAAATGCATTTGAACTTTGTTTTGTAGACAGCAACATTTCGAAATTTAATAAATGGATTACTTTGAATATATCCTTCATCGTAAGCAAACTTAACTAGAGCTTTAATATGCCTAAAATATGTATTGCATGACGTATGAGAAACTCTCGTCAGCAAGCATTCTTTCCATTTATTTAATATTTCTTTGTTGATTAAATGAAGGTTTTTAATTCCTGTATCTTTTACAAAAATATCACTTATTTTTATATAATTTAACATGGACTCATCATTAGGAGTTCGGTCCAATTTGTATTTATAAATAATATACTGAAATGTTAGTACTGAGGTTACATCTATGTTACTAGCTTCTATCGTGTTCATATCTAGTCCTTGAAATTAAGTGAATCCTGATAGAACAATATTATTGTAGTATAACTAAACCGTAACTTAATAGATTATTTTTATATATGAAAATAAATGAATATATGTGTTTTATAAACATCTAGTGCAACAGACATATTACTTTATATAATCAATATGTGAGTTTTTTGATGGAAGTCTAATATTTAGTTTAACTTCGGCATTTTCTATCAACATTCCATTCAACCGCCCAGAGCTTTTATTATTTCTTTTTGTGAGAGTTTTAAACGGCCATATATTTTTTTCAGCGTTTTGAGTGTGAAGACCTAACAACTGAAAATTACGCTGAACCTCTTTGTAATCAGTATTACGTTTTGTGGCATAGACTCTAAAAATCTTTGGACTCACTAGAATTAAGTCTTTATTGTCACCAATAGTGTGAGTCATAGCCTGTTGTTGGTTAATAGTGATAGAACCATCAGCAATTCCATTACTTAACCAATCTACAAAATCACTACCTCTTAATCTTCCCTGGCTACTCACATCTTCATTGTCTTGATTGCCAGGTATGGACTGAACCGTTTCTATCTCAGTTGAAGGGGTTTCATCAATGGTAGGGATAGGCTCTGCTTTAAGTTCTTGAACATGCTCTGGCAGCTCTATACCTGGTGGAAGAGGTAATTCCAAATCTGTACCATCATCAAAATCATAAGAATCTATAGGCATATGTTTCGTCGACAAATTAGGTTTAGCTCGTGTTTCCGCTGATTGTTCATTTGGTTCTGTAGTAGGTTTTGTAATTTGTTTAACAGTAACTTTTTCAGATGATACCGGCCATGCTGATTGATCAGCCCAAAGATGTATCAGTGGGAAACACAGTAAGGTAAATTGATTCTTCCAACTTCCAACAGACACATCCATTTTCCAAATAGCTAGATCATGATCTGTTGGTTGAATAATATTGTGTTGGGTTAATTCATCCATAATACGAGCATTATCGGAAGGTATTCCTGTTTGTCCTTCTTCACGCATGTGAATTCTAATAGCGTCTATAACTCTTTTACTAACTAACCATAACTTATCCTCAAAAACCCAGCCTGCAGCACCTTTTCTATTAAGCGGTAACTCATCATATTCGAGAAGGTACTTAAGGGCAGTTACTAAACGCTTGTAAAGTGGTATTGTCTTTGCTGCGGGGGTTGAAATATTTGTGTTACCCGTTAAGTTTTGTGCAGTTGATATCTGATCTGCCTTAGTAATAATTTCGCCAATCGATTCAGCTTCTGCCTTCCGACCGGTTAGGCAAAGTACCCATTCATCTAAAATATCGGGGTTACTAGTAATCCAATTAAGTCCTATTTCTGGAATCAGATTACTGGCTAACAAAAGGGGTAAGCTTTCATGCGATCTATATTTTCTTCCTCGTCTAAAAGTTAACTTGTATACGTCACCATCTGAGAGAATTTCTGTCACGGGATTAAACTTTCTTGGAGAAGACTCATTTACAATTGTGATGATTTGATCAGACAAGGGTTTACCAACGTCATGTAGTAAAGCAGCAGTAAATATTGCATAGTTCCAAAGCTCTTTCTCTTTTTCAATAACTTCTGCATTTGCTCCAACGGGGAGCATTTTGGCTCTTCTCAACTTAAGTGCGTTTAGACCAGTCTCTAATGAATGCTCAAGTAAACCTCCATAAGAAGAATGGTGATGGGATTCACTTGCTGGAAGCAGTTGGACCTTAGATGAAAAGTTAAATATGAAATCTAAATAATTTAGCTTCCAATGCTCTTGAGGGACCCCAGTGTTCTGCTCTATTTGTGTTATCAGGTGTTGATAAGGAGCTAATAATTTATTAGCCGATAGCGCATATATTCCATTTATTCTTTCTTTGATCGGTGGTGTTTTTTTTAGAAATGAAAACATTATGTTTCCTTATATATGAACTTAGAGTCGCTACATAATAATTTCAGTTCAGGCTTTCCCCCAAACGTAATTGTAACAAGGACAAATACATTTAATTCGTATTGCAAGATTTTCCTAGCCATCAAACATTAAAAATGTGATTTGAGTGGTCTTAGAGTAACCAAAAAAGTAGACGATTTAGAGTCTAACCCCAAATGAATTAATACTATTTGTAATAAAGAAAAATGCTATATAGAACAAATACAATTTTGGTCAAAGAACTCGATGGTATTAATAAATATGTATTTGAAATAAATGAGAATTACTTATTAAATAGAGGTGATTTTGCTAAACACATCCGCAGATATAATAAATTAACTAGCTAAGAGGTTCTAATTAATAAAAAATGTACGTATTGGTTAAGCGTACGCTCAGCGTTTAATGCTTAAAATTGGACGCATAACTATAATGAGAAGTAGGGGACACTTCGATGTTAAATAAATTTTCAATATTGGTATCTGTTCTATTTGTATCAGCAAGTATCACGGGCTGTAGTGGAACAAAAAGTCAAAGCAATGCTTCTTTGCAAACACCAAAATCCTCAACGGTTAAAACTGCAACCAAAGAGGAAATTAAGGTCGTTCCTGTTGTGTTTGAAAAGCGTACTCCAGCTAAACGTATTCAAAATCGTGTTCAAAAACCACGTTATTTACAACCAGGGATTAATAATAATTCTTTTGCTGGAAAGCTCTCTAACGCTGCTTTAGGACGATTACGCCACAATGTTCGATACGATGGTAAATATATAAAAATAGGATATCCATGGGGAGATGTACCTCCAAATATAGGAGTTTGTACAGACGTTGTTATTCGATCGTATCGTAAGTTAGGAATCGATTTACAATCACTGGTTCATCAGGATATTAGCAGGGCATTCAATACTTATCCAAACCCAGCAAAATGGGGATTATCTAAACCTGATACTAATATAGATCATCGCCGTGTTTATAATTTACGAAATTTCTTCCAGCGTAATGGGGCGGCTTTGCCGATCACCCGCAACTCACGCGACTATAAACCGGGCGATATAGTAACTTGGATGGTTGGGGTCGATTTACCCCACATTGGTGTAGTTGTTAATAGACGTACTAAGGCTGATCCTAATAGATATATGATTGTGCACAATATCGCTCATGGTCCTCAAATAGAGGACATCTTATTTAGATTTCCAATTACTGGTCATTACCGTTATACGCCAGCCCACATTGGAAATACTCCACAAAACAGGTATATGGTTTCAAACAAGTATACGCCGCAGAGAAATAATTCGATGACTGTTGAGCAATTAAATCAGGCTGCGATTTTATTAGCTGCCAGTACGCCGGCTGTTCAACGAAAGGTTACTCAGCCAGCTCGTGTTTCAAGTTTTAGATAGAGTCTGATGCCAACTGTCCATGACTGAACAATGTTGACCCCGCGGTATTATTCTTAAGTCTATTTCTTTTCGCGTGTAGTAAAACAGCGCTTTGAATAAAATACAGAGTGAATTCAATGACTGTAATTATTGATCGTATGAGGGTGCAAATTTAAATCAACGAGAATCTCTGGCTAATGATTTTGAGAAAAGCCTAAAAAGGCTTAACTGGTTTGTACTAGATACCTTGACCACATCAAGTCAATGGGTATTTGTTTGTTATTCAGAACAAACAAATGAATAGGTTCTTGATATGAAAAATGATTAAAAATTTACATACGTCTATGAATTATATTTATCACCATCAAGTTTCAATTTTAACATTAATTATTTTTAATAAAGTTTGTATCTAAAATCAAACAATATTTACCTATAATGATTTATGAAACAAAAGGATTCTCAATGTTCAAAAAAATATTTCTAATATTGTTACTGGTTACATCAACATCTCTTGCAATTGCAAATAATCGTGATGATGCATTAGCGTCAGTAAATGAAGAGCCTAAAAGCTTTATGTCTTTAGATAATTCTTTAAAAAACGATAGAGACTTTGTTTTGGCTGCTGTCAGAAGTAAAAGTAGTGTATTTGAGTTTGTAAGTGATATTTTTAGGAATGATAAAGAAATTGCTTTAGAAGCAGTGAAAGATAACGGATATTATTTTAATTTTGTTAATGATAATTTTAAAAAAGATAGAGATTTTGTTTTAGCTTCCATAATTAATAATGGAGGTAATGGCTACAAATATATAGACAAGTCATTAAAGAAAGACAGAGAAATATTATTAGAAAGTGTTAAAAATGAACCAATTTCAATTAAGTTTGCAGATGAGACTTTGAAAAATGATAAAGAAATTGTTTTAACAGCAACATCAGGTTCTGTATATGCCTTAGAATTTGCAGATGAGTCTTTAAAAAAAGATAGAGCTTTTATTTTGGATGTCGTGAGAGTAAATGGGCATGCATTAAAATATGTAGGTGACAGCTTTAAAAAAGATAGAGAGCTAATTTTAATCGGAATGGTAACTAATGAGCATGCTTTTCAATATGCAGATGATTCTTTAAAGAACGACAAAGAGTTTGTTATAGCTGCGTTGAAGGTTGAGCCAAAGACCTTTGAATATTTAAATGATACTTTGAAGAAAGATCAAGATATTCTAAGCCTCAGATGAATATTTAAGTGATCATTCTGTATTGAATTGTTACAAGTAGATTTTTTTAAGTTCTCAAAAATTCTACGCATTGACCCCCAAGTCGAGTTGAGTGACAGTCATATAGATCTCTTTTTATCTCATCCTTATTACTTGGCTAATGATAAAAAACAACCAAAAAGGTGGGGGGTGTCTTTTTTATCTGAGTTTATCCATTTATTTGTTAAGATTTTGTATCAATTAGATTCATCAGCACCATGATTGGATATACACTTCCCATGATCTCCAAGCGAACTCAATACATAGCAATCACTTATTTGGCCATCACCTTTACAGTGTTTAGTAATTCTTAATAACTCTGTCTCAAGTCGTTTTAAGCTAGCAATTTTGGCTTGAGTCTCGACCAGTTGTTTATAGGCAATTGTATTTGCTTCAGCGCATACCTTATCTGGAAGTTGATTAAGCTCAATCAATTTACCAATTGCTTCGATCGAAAATCCTAGTTCTCTTGCATGTCGGATAAAACCCAGTCGCTCTAATTCGGATTCGCTGTAACGCCTTTGATTACCTTCGGTTCTGATCGCTGGATCAATCAAGCCAATTTGTTCGTAATACCGAATAGTCGTTACTTTTACGCCAGTTTTTTGAGAGAGAGAACCGATAGAAAACATAAAATACTCCTTGAAGCTCTAGTGACTGTAGATATTATACTAACGTCTCACACAAGTAAAAGAGGTTAAATTATGTCTGGATGTTGTGGGCACGATGCCAAGTTTGATGGAGTATCTGACGATTATAAACGTCGGCTCTGGATTGTTATTGCGATTAACGCAATCATGTTTTTTGTAGAAATGGGTGCTGGTCGTTTAGCGCAGTCGCAAGCATTGCAAGCTGATGCATTAGACTTTTTGGGTGATGCATTAACTTATGGTATCTCACTGGCAGTAATTGGTGCGTCTATTCAAGCGCGGACTAATGCAGCTCTGTTTAAAGGCATCAGTCTATTGTTGGTGGGACTGTGGGTATTTGGATCAACTCTCTACCGCGTGTTTTATGCAGAAGTACCGACTGCCGAAATTATGGGTGTAATCGGCTTTTTAGCTTTGGTTGCCAATCTGGCTAGCGTGTTAATTCTGGTGAAGTACAAAGACGGTGATGCAAATGTGCGCTCAGTATGGCTGTGCTCTAGAAATGACGCGATTGGTAATGTTGCCGTTATGTTGGCCGCACTAGGCGTATGGGGAACCGCAACTGTGTGGCCTGATCTTATTGTGGCGGGAGTTATGGCAGGTTTATTCTTATCGTCGGCATATCAAATTTTAACTCAAGCACTAGCTGAACGCCAAGCTGAAGAAATCAGTAAATGTGAACTTAAAAGCTAGCATAAGTACGAAAAAAGACATTTGTGCTTGCGCATGTTGAGCATGAATAACAACATAAATAAAAAAATGATAGTCAAATTTTTAATAATGAGAAAAAGTGTAATACTAAGTAAAAGTGTCCATCTCTTATTAGGATTTACATAAGGTCATTACATTCTAAAGCTAATATTTATAACTCCCCGTGTGGATTTTAAAACATGAGTAAACTACTAATAGAAATTCCCGTTCTTTTACCAGAGATAGAGAATGAAAAAGACCAGTGTGTAGATCGTCTTAATAAACTGTTACAAGATAAAAGTGGCATCGAAAAAGTTCATGTCAAAGAGGGCGATCCTTCTGAATTATGTATACATTATGCTCCTGAAATCATTTCACTAGAACAAGTAAAGAACATTGCTGAGCTTAGCGGTGCAGAGCTAACTAATAGATTTCAGCATCTTTTACTGGAAGTAAAAGGTATTCGTCATCAACGACACGCCCGGACTATTGAACAATCACTGCAGCAAATCCCCGGTATATTAGAAGCGATTACTGCAGCTACGGGAATTATTCGTCTTGAATGGGATACAGAACAAATAAATAAACAACAAGTTTACCAAGCGATAAATGAAATGGGCCTAACCTTTAATGAGGCTCATGAAGCGGATGACGGACATAATCATGATCAACATGGTAAAGATGATGCCCATAATCATGAGCATGGTGGTATTTTAGGTGAAAATACCGAGCTCTATTTTGCCATTGGAAGTGGTGTTTTTTGGTTAACAGGTCTTATTTTATCTTTCTTCACTGGCATGCCTGCATGGCTGCCAACTTCTCTATTTATTGGTGCGTTTATTCTGGGTGGTTACTTCACCTTACTAGAAGCAATTGAGACAATTCGAAAAGGTAATTTCGAAATAGATTTTTTGATGTTGGTTGCTGCCGCAGGTGCTGCTGCGCTAGGTAAATGGGAAGAGGGAGCATTATTATTATTCCTGTTTAGTTTAGGGCATGCACTAGAAGCCTATGCAATGAATAAAGCGAGGAAATCCATTGCAGCGTTATCTGATTTGGCGCCACCAACGGCACTTATTAAAAGAGACTCCAAGCATACAGAAATACCCATCGGGGAGCTAAGAGTTGGAGATATTATAATAATCAAGCCAAACACCAAAATAGCCGCAGATGGAGTGATTGTTTCAGGCAGTAGTGCGGTTAATCAAGCACCAATTACAGGCGAGAGTGTACCAGTTGATAAAGTGCCTGTGGATAATCCTCAAACTGATTTTAAACTTGATAATTTACCCTCAGAAAACAGAGCTTTTGCTGGAACCATTAATGGTAGCTCTGTACTGGAAGTCAAGGTGCTTAAAGAAGCCAAGGACAGTACACTTTCACGTCTAGTCGATCTAGTCAAAGAAGCTGAAACTCAAAAATCACCGACTCAGCTATTAACCGATAAATTTGAACGTTATTTCGTGCCAGCTGTTTTGATTCTTGTCGGTTTATTATTACTTGCTTTTTTGGTGATTGATGAACCTTTCAAGGATAGTTTTTATCGAGCAATGGCAGTGTTGGTTGCGGCATCTCCCTGTGCTTTGGCAATTTCGACTCCTAGCGCCGTGCTGGCTGGTGTAGCAAGAGCAGCAAAGCAAGGAGTGCTTATCAAAGGCGGGCGACCGCTAGAAGATTTGGGTTCACTTAGTGCCGTTGCATTCGATAAAACGGGTACGCTTACTGAAGGTAAACCTAAACTAACGAATGCCATTCCTTATGGTGACACTAACAAAAATGATTTACTCAGTGTTGCAATTGCTGTCGAAAGTTTAAGTGATCACCCTTTAGCAGGCGCTATCGTTAAAGGTGGGCAAAAGTTATTAGGAGAAAAATATAAGATTGCAAATGCACAAAATTTGCAAGCACTAATGGCACGAGGTATTAAGGCTGATTATCAAGGGACAACAGTACATATTGGTAATCGCCGTCTCTTTAACGAGTTGGATATAACAAAAAAACAAGGTATTCCTGATGAAATTCTTCAGCAAATGGAGAGCCTTGAAAAAGAGGGCCATACCGCAATGATTGTGCATCAAAATGATCGCTTTCTAGGAATTATCTCCGTGATGGACGTTGCCCGTAAGGAATCAAAAGCTACGCTTACAGCCCTAAGAGCTATCGGTATTCGTCGCATGATTATGCTAACGGGTGATAATCAGCAAGTCGCCAATGCGGTTGCAAAAAGCATTGGCATTACAGATCCAATGGGTGGATTGTTACCAGAAGATAAAGTCGCAGCCATAGACAAACTTAAAGCAGAAGAAGGTAAAGTCGCTATGGTAGGTGATGGAGTAAATGATGCTCCTGCGATGGCGAAAAGCACCGTAGGTATCGCAATGGGCGCAGCAGGCTCAGACGTTGCTTTGGAAACTGCTGATATTGCGTTGATGGCAGATAAGCTTGATAACTTGCCATTTGCAATTGAGCTTAGCCGCAAAGCCAAGGGCATCATAAAACAGAATCTGTGGTTTAGTCTTGGCGTTGTTGCCATACTGGTGCCAGCAACTATTTTGGGGTGGGCTGGTATCGGAATTGCAGTTGTTATTCATGAAGGCTCAACTTTACTGGTAGTGGGAAATGCTTTGCGTCTATTGAATTTCAAATATAAAAATTAACTCCAAATACTAGAAAGCCATGTGTGATTAAAAGGCACTGCGAATGACATCTGTTATTTGCTCAGCGGTTGATCCATACACTCTTGCTAGCCGAAATATTGTTGCGCAACCACCAATCCACCGCTGAAAGCAATTATTGAGACGGAGAAGGGTATTATGTTCATGGAAATTCTTATGTGGCAAATATATGCCTATTTATGAAGTATCGACTTTTATGGTGAATAATTTAAGGTGTGCCAATGCAGATAAACACTCGTTATGTTTGAGCGGGATCTTTATCTAATAATTTCTTCTCATAAATAGAAATATCAACATGAGCAACAAAAAAGATGGCAGCACAACCAAGTAATTGCCGTACTTAACGTAGGGCGTTGTACCTGAAAGTATCGTAATAGTGCCTTTCACAACGCCTTGCTCATAGGCAGGCATGGTATGTAAAATTTTGCCCTTATGGTCAATAATCCCTGACACACCTGTATTCGTTGCCCGCAACAAGTAACGACCAGATTCTAATGCACGAAACCGAGCAATTTGCATATGTTGGTAAGGCTGTAAGGAATGACTAAACCACCCATCATTAGTCATATTAACTAAGTAATCCGCCTCTGGTAGATCCTTAATAATCTCCTCACCAAAAACATCTTCATAGCAAATGCTTATTTGAGCCTGATGCTTTCCAATGTTTAATAGCCCGCTTTCTTCTCCTTTGGATAAATTATTGAATGGAATATTAATCCATCTATCCAACCAACGTAAATATTCTAAAAATGGAATATATTCACCAAGAGGTACCAAGTGGCGTTTAGAATAGAAACTTGTCGCATCCGCATTCTTGCCCAATACCAAGGTACTATTTTCTACCTGACCATCAGTTGTTTCACGAAAGCCGCCGATCAAAAGATTCGTATTATTATCAAGCGCTTCTTGTTGCATCGGCTTTAGTACAAAATCTTTAAAATCAGCAAAGCGACCTGGAATAGCGGTTTCGGGCCAAACAATCAAATCACTATCCCAATTTTCCCTTGTCATCTCCATATATCGTTCTACCGATGGAACTCTGTTCTCAGGTAGCCACTTTTTCTCCTGAGCAATATTTCCCTGTAATAAACTTACCTTGAGTGTTTCACCCTCGGGCACAATCCAATCCTTCGCAGATAAATACCATGCAGTACCTACTAAAAACGTGATGACACAGGTGCCTGCCGTACGGTTAAGTCGTAATACTGAGCCATTGTTACGGGGTGTAAAAATAACAACTAGTGCACCCGAAATAATCGCTACCACCCAACTGACCATTAAGCTTCCACCGACTGGGGCAATGTGTGCGAACCAAGTATCAATTTGAGAGTGACCAACATACAACCAAGGGAATCCGGTAAACAACCAGCCCCTAGCCCACTCTATAAGCACCCATGCTGCCGGATATACGAAAAGAAGCTTAGTAACTGGTGAACACTTTTTAAAATATGAGGTAATCAGTCCGAATAGTGCAATTTGTAACGCCAAAGCAAGCACAAATAAAAAGGTGAACAAGGCAGCAAGCAGAAAGGGGGCTTGGGCAAACGCGTACATGCTTTGGAAAACCCAAGAGATGCCAGCACCAAATAGCCCAATACCAAAGGCCCAGCTCAGCTTTACGGTCTGTGCCCGATCGTTACTGAGAATGAGAAGGTAAAAAAGAACGGCAAGTGTGATATAGGAAACTGGGAAAAAGTTAAAAGGTGCAAACGAGAGGACCATGCTTGCACCAGCGATCAAGGAGTATAAATAGTAACGTTTTTTTAAAGTGTTCATTGTGACTCTACTAATACCTTACGCTGCCCAAGTGGCATGGATCTTTAGCTGATTTACTGATTTTGGAAGCCCTTAGGATTACTAGCGACAATCGACTGTCATGGTTTCCGTCGTTTGAGCATGGCCATCTATTTCAGCCAATTGATTCTGAACTAAGGACGGTGCCTTACATTCTGTTTTAAATACTTCGCCCAGCTGTAGGTGGTTTGTATCGACAAATGTGGCCAAACCTACACCGCTATCATCGGTCACGATAATTTCTAAAGTGCGCCCTTTTAATTGCTGGCTCTTTTTCAACGGTATGGTGAGATTCATCTTTAAGCGAGATTCGTCATTTAGCAGCAATTTGTAATTTTCGACTTTAGCAAACTCTAATGGTTGGTCGTCCAACAGTAAGCTAGTGAAATACTTCATATCAGTAAGGCCAATTAGAATATCAGTAGCTCGCTTTTTCAGTGTTTCCTCGCGTTTGGCTTCAGATAAATCTTCACCATCCATCAGAATAGCAGACAGCTCTTTATCGTAAATCCAACTCATTTGAATTGCGCTTAATTCTTTTTGGGGGTTATTGACAAGTTTTGCGGTGAGATCTAGTTGATAGTGGTATCCCCCGGCAAATGAAGTTTGAACGACCATTAGACTGATCGTAACTGATGTAAAAAATAGACTTAACAATGACGTTATTTTCATGAAGGTCTCTCAATATTCTTAAGGGTTTAAGTTGGTAACAAATAGTAAGGTGATGACAAGTACAGCACCGGCGGTCGACCAAGCTCCCAGAATGCGCAAAATGACACCATCTAATACATTGCGTAATGTTAGGGCTATCAGGCTAATGACGAGGAGCAGCAGGCTGGAAAAGACGCTACTACCTGCTAAATGAGCATAAATTTTTGCAGATTGTAGTCCTGGTATTCTGGGTACTGCTGAATCCATACCAATCACTACAGCCGCTAGACAGGCAATCATCAATGAGAGAATAATTACCATATCCCATTTAAAAACAATCAGGATGCCAGTAATACCGGCTAGTGGTAATAACACCCACTCAGCATTCCAGGGGGGAGATTGGTAGCGCGTCATAATAAGTGACGCTAGTAGCACTATTATAAATGCAGGCAACACGAACCGAATTGTTTTCCTACCCTGCTGCCCTGATAATAAACCCAATGCGAACAGTACGATCAAGTGAGCCGGTACCATCATTGGGTGATAAAAGCCTTTCATGAAAAAGCTAGTGCTTGGACTACCGATTGCCCATGCATTCATGGGTAACAAAAAGCCGATAAGTATAATGAGCAGGTTTCGTATCGGGAGGTTTATCATATCCAGCCCGTCAAAAAGCCAATACCCACCAGGGCGATAATTCCACCTGCTGCTCGTGCGATGATCTTGCCTGTTGGCCAGCGAATAAGTTCACCGAAACCAATACCCGATAAATGTAACAAACCTGTCGAGACGACAAACCCGACACTATATGCTAGTGCACTGGCTGCTTTCGGTAGTTCAGTACCATGCGCATGGCCATGAAAAATAGCAAAAGCGGCGACAATAACGGCTGTAATCCAAAGCGGTGGTTTGAGTTCAAATAAAATCATTGAACCCAACACGAGGGAAGAGGCTGCGATGCCGACCTCGATATAAGGTATTGGGATACCCAAAAGACCCAGTACTCCCCCGAATGCCATGACTAAGGGAAAAACAACAGGTAGTACCCAAATGGCCGGGCGACCCAGAAATGCGCCCAAAATGCCTACCGCAACCATAGCTGCGACGTGATCGAGTCCCGCCAGGGGATGCATGAACCCACTCGTCAAACCACCAGTGATACCCTCGCCGGAGTGGGCCAGTACTGTTTCTGGTGTAACTAAGCTTAATATAATAATCCACAGGTATTTAGTCCAAGATGGCATTCTTATGACTCCATTTATTATTCATGAAAGTGCAAGATCAATTACTAAAGCAACTTTAAATATGTAATTACATTTATACTATTAACACAACTTTTAACGCGGACCTCTGAAAATATTTGTGAGGCCCATTAGTTTCCTGCCTTTAACGTGTTGACTCGACTTCTTTGCTAACCATATCCATAAGTTGCTGTGCGCCAAATTCAAGTAATGGCTTTTCATTAACAAAAAATGTAGGTGTTTGACGAACCCCAATAGTCTTGATATCGGCTGCATCTTGGGTTAGTACAAAATTGATTTCAGGGCTTTTCATTTGCTCACGAGCCTTTTCAATGTCAAGACCTGCATCTTCAGCCGCTGCCCATGCGATATCCAGTTTGGCACCAGAGTGATCAGCCCATCGAGGTTGCGACTTTAAGAGTGCTTCAAGGACTGGTTCGAATATATTTTGAAGTTGAGCGGTTTCCAGGATCTTAACAGCGATATCTGAGCCATCATGAAATGCTGCATAACGCATTACAATACGTACTTCATTTGGATATCGTTTGCGAATATCAACTAGCACCGGGTGCATCGCTCTACACGCTTCACATGCAGGGTCAAAAAACTCTACAATGGTTACAGGCGCATTTTTTGGTCCGAGCACGGGTGAGTATGGTCTTATCAATGTAGTATCTTGAGATAACTCATTAACGACAGATGAAGGGGAAGATTTGTCGATTGTAAACCACCAGCCAATTAAAAATATGAGAAGGGCACACAAGACTGTGCCGAGAACAAGTTTGGATCGATTCATGTTTATACCTTTGAATGTTTATTATGGAAGTGAAATATTATAAGTAGTAGGGCAATTGCCAAAAAACTTATGAATGATAAATAGGGAATGGGTAACCCAGCAACCGTTAGCATCGCGCTATCTGTGCATGAAGGGCCGTTTTGTTGACACGGGCTTATCGCTTCTTTTACGATTCCGGCATAGAGCAAACTATGCCATAGTGCTATAGCACCTCCAACGAAGGTCAGTGGTAGCGCATAACGTCCTATGCGAGAATCACTAGTAAGGCATGCTACGCCAAGAATCCAAGCCAAGGGAAACATGGCGATACGTTGATACCAGCATAAAACACAGGGAGTTTGCCCAAGTATTTCTCCTATAAAAAGAGCTGCAAGTGTAGCTGATAGAGCAACAATCCAAGCAGCATAAAGCCAAACATATGATTGTGCCACAGCACTATTGTTGATAATTTTATTCACGAATTTGTACCTTTAGTTTATTAGTCTTAATCAGCCCACATGTGCTTTGAGTAGCCTTACTACTGTTATACATTTGATTTTGCTTTTTTAATTATAAGTTGATGTTCAGGTTTAATTGGCATTGACTTGAATGGGTTTACATTCGTACCACCTGTATTGCCTTGTGGTACTAACCCAAACACAGTTTTAGTTGAAGCTCCTACTATGCGAAATACTTGACCAATAATTTCTTTTAACTTTAAATTACGAACTGCCCAGAACATCATTAAGACATGTACTTTTATATGCCAATAAGTAGATGCTTGGCCTAATACATGAGCATTTTCTAAATATTGAAATTCAAGTTCAATATTCCCTGCTTTACTAGCATTGGCTGCAAGCTCTAATTCAGTTTTAACATAAGGTGCAATTTTTTTTGAGTAACAATTAAACATAAAAAACTCCTTACTTTTTAGTCCCTGATGCGACAAAAACTCCTCCATAATTAAATGAGGAATCAACTTTGAAATCGTTAACATTAACTTTTAAATATTGCCAAATAGGTCTATTTACCTCACCTTTTCCAATCCACTTTACTAAAGTACCTCTCAATGATGGTTTTTCAATATACCAATCCATAATGGCAATACGTCCATTTTCCGATAACATCGAAAGTAATACATCAATGATTTTTTTCCAGTGAGGAAAACCCGACAAACCAAGATCACAAAATACTGCATCAAAGCCTTCGAGGTTATTCTCCTTAAAAAGCTCATTTTTTAAAGTGTTTTCTAAATTAATTACATCCTGATTCAATAACTTGATATTGGTCCATTGGTTCCGATCTATTTTTACTTGAGCCTTATTTAACATGCCCGATGAAATATCAACACCTACGATTAATCCACTATTTTTCAGGTATCGCTGAAAATATTCAAAATTCTGACCCGTCCCAACTGGGACGTTTAAAACAGACTTTTCTTTGATTAGTCTCAACTCTCTAATCGCTTCTGACCTAGCTTTATGATAATAAAACTTTGGAGAGAGAATATCGTACACTCTAGAAAACTTATTGTAATAAGAAGTAGCTTGCATCTGTTTCTCAAAGTCATATTTACGCATATTCACAAATTCTTTAATTAAAGTTCCTGAATGTATTAAGAATTGCTAGGGAAGGAAGCAACTGAGCAAGAACTCTATTCCAGCGAATAGAAGGGGTAGCGGTAACATAAACGATATCCCTTGGCCTTACATCAAATTGTTCGGCAAACAGAACCGATTGAACTGAAGATATTGGCAATTGATAAACAGTAGGGATCTTATCGTTATTATTTTCTTTTCGGACTACAAAAATACCTTTTGGGTTAACACTATCCTCTTTAAAACTACCAGCGTCGTTAATAGCCTCAGCCAAGGTCATTCCGTCTTCAACTTGGTATTTTACTGAACCAGGCTTTAGAACTTCACCCATTACAAATACTTTTGCTTGTTCCGATCTGAGCTCTCTTTCTAATTCTTTTCTCAAGCGTAAAATTGATCGCTCTTTAATTATATCGTTTCGTAAACGAACTGTACTCAGAGTATCTTGTTTGCGCACTTCTAGATTCAATATACGATTGAACTCATCTAACTCAGTTCTTTCCACAACATGTAATCGATCTCCATTCTCAAGGATAAAATTTTGACGGTCATCGTTAAGTTTTATCATACGGTTTAGGTCGATAGAGACGTTTTTGTTGTTACGCGCAAGAGTAGCATAGCCAGTATATTTGTTTAGTAGTAAGCCCCCACTATTTGATATCGCATCACGAACTGTTGTTGGCGTATCTTTAATAATCAAAGTAGAGGGTTTTGCAAGCGCGCCAGACGTATATATTTTTTGACTACGATATTGTGCAATACTCACAATGACTCTTGGATTGGTAATGTATGACTTCAGTTTACTTGCCAACTCATCACGAATCGAACTAGTACTCTTACCAAGAGTATTTATCTTACCAACATACGGAAAACTAATACTGCCGTCATTGCCCACTATATGGCCACCATTGTTTGAACTTGTATCTGTTAATTCAGGCTGCTCCCACACGCTTATACTCAATACATCGCCCTTACCAATATAGTATTGGTAGTTTTCCTTATTATCATCTGATGTAATTCCTTCAAAGCCTGACATCGCTTTACCTGCTGGCCTAGAATTCTGGTTTTTTTCTTGATCATTTGCACTGTAAATAACCGAATCTTTGCTACCGTTCGACTCCGTTTGAGATATAAATAAGGGTACTCGTTGTTTTTTAGCTCTCACATAGGCAGCATAATCAAAAGGTCTTTGCTTATTTATAGTATCAGCATTGATTATTACCAACTTATAATCAACACCCTCCTTTTGCGGTTTTGAATCTCTCGAAAAGCTTGTTTTTAGTCCCGGGACTCCTGGTGCAATAGAACAAGAACTCAAGCTAGTTGTTGTAAAGGTTATTAATATGATTTGGATAATTTTTTTATAAACTTTATTACTTTCTAAATTACAATTCCTGGGTATAGATAGATACATTTTTCACCTAAAAAGAATAACGATATTTTCTGCGAGCGAGCGCATATACTTTCATTGCTAGCAAAGCAATGTCTCGATAGGGTCCCTACGGAATAGGGGAGAAAAGTTTAGGCTTTAGGTGGTCTTAAAAGTGGAGATTGGGAAACAGTATAAACACTAGTTTTAGCTAAAGAGATAAACACGCGCTGTGCGTCAACTGAAGTTAATAATATTGAGGAGAAAATTCCAGTGGTATGAGAAGAGCTATGTGGGCAATGCTCATTTAAATTATCATGCCCTTCAAGATTGACGCTTCCTGATAAAAACTTGGGAGGTTCTTTTTTAATATAAGCTGATTCTTGCCCCAATATATTTGAGGTGTGAATGTCCGTAGCCACAGTGGTATGTGTGAACGCTATAAAAAAAAGCAATAAATAAACTATGAATCGATACATATTTGCACAAGTTACTGACTAACCTCTATAAATGCAACTAAAAATATCTTATTTATAACACGTTACAGAATGTAGTTTAATGCAAGCATAACTAGATCGGTGTTTGTATATGAGTACTGTTGTTTTTATTGATACTCTTATTCACTTATTCGTACTGATCAGTCGCTAATCACCATCAAGTTAAGACTGTTTGTTTAGCATCCGCTAGTTGTTCTGATAATTATCGTCATAATGATTGCAATTGTAAAATTTCGAGAGGCAACAATACCTTGAGTAATTACGTACTACTTAATGAAATGCTTTCTTATCACCTGGGAAAAAATATAAACAGCTTCAATAGAGTAATAGATGGAAATTGTATATTCCAACTATATACTACGCACTATTTTATGAATTACGCTAACAACTTATGACTAGAATTTATCAATGTACACTATTTCTCCTATTCTCAGTGTTTGTTACTGCCTGTGATAATAAAAAACAGGAAAGCACTCCAAATACAAACGCCGCAGATTCGATAACGATTATTGACCCGTACATAAGAGCCATGCCTCCCGGACAAAAAGTCACAGCCATGTTTATGACCATGGACAATACATCGGCAACCATGCAAGAGTTAGTATCTGTAGAATCAGCTGCGAGCGAACATGCGGAGATACATCAACATAAAATGGTTGATGGCATGATGCAGATGGGTCAAGTTGAAAAAATATCTGTGAATGCAAAAAGTTCTGCTGCATTACAACCTGGTGGTTTCCATATAATGCTAATCGGGCTGAAGAAAGACTTAGCACAAGGTGATATGGTTGATATGAAACTCACCTTTAAAGATGGCTCGAGTAAAACCGTAAAAACGGAAGTTAAGAAAATTGAAGTGCACTAGTTGCACACTCAATGTATGTCTTCTGATTTATAGCTACACATTAAGAATGTAACCTAACAGAATAACCGAGAGATAGATCAATTTAATTATGTCAAAAGCCCTTATTTTCCTTTCTATCATGGCACTAGTGCTAGGTTTAGTGATAGGAAATAGTTTCTTCAAGCCACCTCAAAAAAAGTCAGGAGAGTACATAGATCCGCCCGGTGGGGACTTTACCTTACAAAGTATAAATGGCGATGTGAGTTTAAGTGACTTTGCAGGAAAAGTGACTTTAATTTATTTTGGTTATACATTCTGTCCTGATGTCTGCCCAACATCTTTGTCTCGAGTAGGTGCTGCATTTAAAAAACTAGATATAGAAGAACTGAAGAGTGTTCAAGGAATATTGGTAAGTGTAGACCCAGAACGAGATACACTACAAAAATTAGCTGATTACACCAAATTCTTTCACCCACAAATTGTTGGTATCACTGGTACCAAAGAAACAATAGATGAAATCGCCAAACGCTACGACGTTAAATACCGAAAAGCCGAAGGAACTACAGAAGCAAGTTACTTAGTCGACCACACTGCGTATATATTCGTATTAGATAAAAAGGGAAAAATTAGAGAGTATCTGCCGCACGCTGTTGAAGTTGGTCGTGCAGTGAAAGTCATTCGTAAATTGATAAATGAGTAATATTTATAGTCGCTATAGCATCTTCTGCCTGTAACCCATATATAAATATCGCAAATTTCTGCTGCATCATCAATTGTGACCGTACGAATCAAAATAGCCTTCTATATAATTAAAAAAATTTAGCACAAGCGGGTGTAAACCCTTCATCATCATGCTCGGTTTCACCTATTTCAACAAGGTGTTTAGTATGAGTGGTTAGAATTTCATGGGTATCCCAGACAAGGTAAGGGATATTTTATTGAGAGTTCATGGATATTTCTCCTGAGTGTAATTAATGGAGAAACTCCAACCCATAAGGGGAGGCGAATCCCCAGTGGGTTAAAAGTTAATGATATCGTTTAAATCAGGCCCTTTTCTGCAAAAGACGTATGTGAATTCTCATCAGGTCCAACAACGACATGATCCAATACACGTATATCAACCAGGATTAAGGCTTGTTTGAGCTTATTTGTAATGTTCATGTCTGACTGACTGGCGTCGGTGACACCAGAAGGGTGGTTGTGTCCAAAAATAACCGCAGCTGCATTGTATTCAAGTGCTTTTTGAACAACCACACGGGGATGAACTGAAGCGCCATCAATGGTTCCGTAAAACAACTCTTCAACGCGGATAACGCGGTGCTTGTTGTCAAGAAACAGGGCGATGAAAACCTCATTTTTGCGGTTTCCAATCCAGTGCCAGATGGTTGAGATAGAATCAGCGACATTGCTAATGGCGGAGCCTGGTATGAAAGTTTGCATGGCGATGAACGAAGCCATATCAAGAATTTCAGCAGGTAAAAGTTCACGTGTGGCCTGATAACAGCCAGTGTCTTCGTGTAGAACGAAGGGAGTAGGGTGTTGCATAGTGATTTTCCTCAGTTAAATTACAAGGGAAAACCATCAACCCGTCAGGGAAGCTGGTTCCCTGGTGGGTTGAAAATATTGTGTGAAGTGAGTCTCGTCTCGTGAGACCTTGTTGTAGATCGACTTTAAAAACTCAAAGGAAAGGTATGGGGATGATCCTTTTAGTTTGGTGTTAATGAATGGATGCTTTCTTCCAGGTCTGGCTTTTCGCATCAAACGCATAACCTATTTCCTTCAACCGAATCGTTTGTGCTCGAAGCACTTTACGATCCACAGACGGATCAAGTTTGACGCTTGCACCTAACGGCATAAGCAATCCAAATAGAGTATTGTCATCATCATTGTCGATATGAGTTTCTGTCTCTGTATCAGGCGTTGATTTGCCTGTTACTGGTTCAGCTTTCTCGGTATCAATCGGATCGGGTTCAGCTTCTACTGGATCAGGTGTGACTGCAACAATATCAACTAATAACATGTCAGCAAGTTTTATCCGAATCTCGGTTACGCTACGACCGCCAGCGATGTAGTGGCCTTGGAAAATGCGTTCAAGCTGAAACTCACCTTCATAAGTCCCCGGATCAAACTGATCCAGTAGTGAATCTTTAACAGCAAATTCACCGATAGAAAGGTTGAGAGTTCCAACTTTAAAAGGGCCGTTACGGCCGTTAATTTCCCGAATGGCTAAAATGCCCTTGAATATTGGGTTTGTTGAGGTATGCATGTGTATCTCCTTAATTGTTAATAGAGCAGGGGATACACTGTCCTTTACAGGGCATTGTATTCCCTGCGAGGTATCGTGCGTTTATGAAAACTTAAGCGACTATTTGTTGATGTTGTCTTGCTTCATCAGCGTATTCACTTAGTGTTTTATTGGCCTCCCAGTGTAAGTCTCTTTCGATACCTATACTTAGTGGGCCTTTGTAATTGCTTAATTCTTCAATGCTGACACTTCCAAGTTCTGGGCATTGCATTCCAAGATCACACAATCCAAATGCTAGATCTGGATAATCTGGATCGACGGAGGCAATGAGCCAAGTGGCTGCACCAACAGGATTAAAGAGTTTTACAACGGGTTTAGGGTTGAAACCTGGGTCATCGTTATACTTTTGACCGTTTTGAAGAAGTATTGCAAATTGCGTACGTGTGAAAAGTTCCATTGTGTCACCTATTTAGAATTGATAGGGAACACGTATCCCACAGGGAAACTGTTCCCTATGGGGTAGAAGTAAGTTGAAATTACAATTTAATTGCCAGTAGCTATTAAGTAGCTAAGCACTAAAAAATAAACAGCTAGTAGTCCTATGATAACTCCGAGGGCTATTTAGCAATTGTGTAGTTGGATTTATCCATGTAGTTCTCCTGTAAGTTGAAAAACAGGAAAAACCACCATCAGGGAGGAATTCCCTGCGGGGTAGAAAATGAACCAGTATTTAATAAATACTTTGAGACGTGATGTGGTTCGTGGGTCTCTTAGAGTCGATGCTAAGCATCAATTTCAGATTTTATTGTAGCTGATTTATCTATTGGGTCAAGAGTCGATTTGATAAACGTTTTGCACCAAGGTATTGTTTGAATGTTATTGTAGCTGCAGTTTGATGTGTTGTTTTTTTGGTTTCCCTTTTTCTCTCTCGTCAAAACCTTTTTATAAAAAGCCCTTTTTGGCAAGTCCCTTGCCATTACAGAACCATTCCATTATTAAATCCCTTTAGCCATTTGCCTTTATCTTTTTTTGCTC
Source organism: uncultured Cocleimonas sp. (assembly GCF_947495625.1). Taxonomy (GTDB): domain Bacteria; phylum Pseudomonadota; class Gammaproteobacteria; order Thiotrichales; family Thiotrichaceae; genus Cocleimonas. The sequence goes on along the minus strand of NZ_CANLZW010000009.1, from coordinate 77,731 downwards.
TTTTTCCATTTTCGTTTGAATATATCGTGACCATTGATGATAAATGGCATCATCAATGGCATTAAAGAAAACATATCTTAAAGACTTTACCTATAACTGGTTCTAAATACCGACTAATTAGAGCAGAAGTTATTACATTTCTTAATACCGTTAAGATAATCTTCTGGGAGCACACAAAATGACTCAATGTCATGACAAAGACACATAGTAATTGAGTATTTGAGTCGGCGCAGCATGCGTTTTTATAACTTGGTACTTTTTAGTCTAAGCGCATTCCCTATCACTGATACCGAACTAAAACTCATTGCGGCAGCGGCAATCATCGGCGATAACAATAAGCCAAACAAGGGGTAGAGTATTCCAGCGGCGATTGGTACACCGAGTGAGTTGTAAATAAAAGCAAAGAACAGGTTTTGTCGGATGTTTTTCATCACTGCACGGCTTAGATGTCTGGCACGAACTATGCCTTGAAGGTCGCCTTTAACCAGAGTCACACCGGCACTTTCCATGGCAACATCTGTTCCTGTTCCCATCGCAATACCAACATGAGCTTGAGCGAGCGCTGGTGCATCATTGATGCCATCTCCTGCCATTGCAACGATATGCCCATTCTCCTGTAATTGTTTCACCACCTGTGCTTTTTTCTCTGGCAATACATCAGCTTCTACCCGATCGATACCTAATTTTCTTGCAACTGCCTCTGCCGTCTTTTGGTTATCACCAGTTAGCATCACAATAGTAAGGCCTTCTTTATGCAGCGCATCAATTGCATCAGCGGTGGTTTCTTTGATTTGGTCTGCGACACTAATCAAACCAGCGGCTTCTTTATCAATAATAATATACATTACCGTTTCGCCATCTTTACGCAATTGGTTGGCTTGTTCGGGAAGTTTGCCTGTATCAACATCAAGCTCCTCACACAATTTTTGATTACCGATAGCGACTAGCTGTTTATTAATCATTCCTTTAACGCCACGCCCGGTTAGCGACTCAAAATCACTTACTTTGGTAAAAGGCAAACCTTTGTCTTTTGCTGCTGCTACTATGGCTTCAGCCAATGGGTGCTCACTAGCCTGCTCCAGACTAGCAATAGCTCCTAATAGCTCTGCTTCATCATGGTTTCCTTGTGGGTAGATGCCAGATAAACGCGGTTTGCCCTCTGTCAGAGTCCCTGTTTTATCCACCACCAAAGTATCGACTTTCTCCAGAATTTCCAGGGATTCAGCATTTTTGATTAGTACGCCAGCTGATGCACCTTTACCGGTACCTACCATGATCGACATTGGCGTTGCCAGGCCTAAGGCACAGGGGCAGGCAATAATCAGTACTGCAACGGCATTAATAACGGCATAAGCCAATGCAGGTGTTGGGCCAAATAGCCACCAGACAATAAAAGTGATTATCGCCGCCCCAACTACAGCTGGTACAAAGTAACCAGCAACAGTGTCAGCAAGTTTTTGAATAGGAGCACGTGAGCGTTGTGCTTCTGAAACCATTTTGACAATTTGTGAAAGCAATGTATCTGCACCAACCTTTTCTGCTATGACTAAAATACTGCCTGTGCCGTTGACCGTTGCACCAATTACGCTATCACCTATTTGTTTAGCAACAGGAATTGGCTCGCCAGTGATCATTGATTCATCAACATTACTTTCACCTTCGGTGACACTCCCATCGACCGGGATTTTTTCTCCGGGTCGTACTCGTAGAATATCTCCTGTCTGTACATTTTCCAGCGGAACGTCTTCTTCTTGTCCATCACTATTGATACGACGCACCGTTTTAGGAGCTAGTTCCAATAAGGCTTTGATAGCCGCATTGGTACTACTACGCGCTCTGAGTTCTAGCACTTGACCCATCAGTACTAACACGGTAATTACCGCAGCTGCCTCAAAATAGACAGGGACCGTTCCATCTGCATGCTGCATCGTTAGTGGAAAAATACCTGGAAATAATAATGCAATAACACTGTAACCCCAGGCGACAGAAACGCCCATACCTATCAGTGTAAACATATTTAGATTCCATGTTTTAACTGACTGCCATGCGCGAACAAAGAACGGCCATCCAGCCCATAAAACTATAGGTGTAGCTAAAATAAATTCTAGCCATTGCACCAATTTCATCGGTAAACTTTGAGGTAACCACTGTGGAGCCATATCTGCAACCATTGCCAGTACAAATACGATAAAAGCTGGAACCATGCTGTAGCGAAAACGACGAGTCATATCTTCGAGTTCTTCATTCTTTTCTTCTACAGTAATTGTCATTGGCTCTAAAGCCATCCCACATTTTGGACATGAGCCAGGATGGTCCTGAATGATTTCAGGATGCATGGGACAGGTATATTGTGTTTTGGTAGCCGCCAGAGAAATCGTTTCAGGCTCCAGACCCATGCCACATTTGGGGCAACTTCCCATACCTTTTTGACGAATTTCGGGATGCATCGGACAAGTATAAATACTTGAATTATCGTTATCTTTTACAGGCTCAGGTGATCTCTCTTGGAGATAATGCTCTGGGTCGCCCTTGAATTTGATTAAACAGTGTTCACTGCAAAAAAAGTAATCTTTATGTGCATGCTGATGATGATGTTTACTGTTCTCAGTGACATCCATTCCACAAACTGGATCTTTTAGATTTTCAGAGTTTTGTGATTGCATACGAATCTCCCGTAAATTAAGTCACTATGATAGTTTCTGATGCTTCTTTTCTGTTTCTGTATCGGGCGAAACAAAAGACTCGATAAGGTGACAAACAGAAAGACCCTCTGATTTAGAATCAGGCATGTCAGACCACTGTTCGAGTGCTGCTTCCATACGATCCTGTAACTCAAGAAGCTCTTCCAAGTGATGTCTATTTTCTACTATTCGGTGTTGTAATAACTCTCTAACTCTTGGGCAAGGAGACTTACCTTCATCCCTATCATGCATAATTTCTTGTATTTCATGCAGGGAAAAACCTAGTGCTTTTGCCTGACGAATAAATCGCAACCAACTTACTTCACTGGATTTGTACTGTCGATATCCATTTTCTGGATTACGGGTTGGTGAAAGCAAGCCCATACGAGTGTAATAACGAACAGCATCTGGAGTTACTCCGCTTAGCTTTGCTAATACTGCTACTGTCATCATGATTTCTCCCTCTGTTTTAAAATTTAGCTACTCCAACAAGTTGTTAGGTTTAATCTCATCTTAAAAATTCTAATCTAGCTTAAACACTCAAATCTTTTCTTTTTTGTTCGAACTCTTCTTTATCAATTTCACCTTTTGCATAACGATCCTTAACAATATCGAGTGCAGTTTTCTGATTGTTGGATGTGTTTTTTCCATTAGATGACATTACTTTTGCGCCCCAGAAAATGGCGACAATTAGCGCTATCCAGAATATCCACATAAATCCACCTCCGAACCAATGTTGTCCACCATACATAATATTATCTCACCTCTTTTAATTGCATCTCGGAATATGATAAATCTTAAATCTGTGTTTAACACACAGGTCAAGGACTAATTATTTGTTATCTCTAACTCCTGTTTTACATGTTCAAGTCTACTTTTAACTTCCTTGGCTAATTGTCTTATATCATCCCGATTGACCAGAGTTAAAACTGCTTCTGGGTCCATGAAAGCTACGGTAATCGATGCATCTTCCTCTTCGCGCACAACTACATTGCAAGGAAGCAATAAACCAATATCGGGTTCTGCTTCTAAAGCCTGATGTGCGAGAGAAGGATTACATGCTCCTAAAATTTTGTATGGGCGTTGGTCAATATCAAGCTTCTCTTTTAACGTAGCTTGTACATCGATTTCTGTAAGTACACCGAAGCCTTCTACTTTGAGTGCATCGATAACTTGTTGCTCTACGGTGCTCATGTTTCCTTTTAAATTTGTTGAAAAGCTATACATGGTTGTTTCCTCTGTAAATAAAATTGCGGTTAATTAATTACTATCTTTTTAATCGTTGTCTATTAACTATTAATGTAAGTTAAGTTTAGTACCTATGTGTTACACACAGGTCAACGGTTGTTTAACACATCATAGAATCAGTTCTTAGATAGATTTAAAAGAATTCTGAAAATATATGGGATTAATAAAGTAAAATCCCTAAATCATAAAAAAGTGCTTAAAAGGTGGGGGGTGCCTTTTTATGTTAACTTATTACAGCTATATCACTTTGTGGTTTAGCTAATTGCATATAACGAAAGCGTAAGCCCCCGCTTGTACGGTTTTCTAAATGAATTTCACCGCCTAACAGCTTTGATATTTCATGGCTAATGGACAGACCTAGTCCGTTACCTGGCTTATTACTTTCATTCACCCGATAAAAAGCCTGCATGACTTGTTCCAACTCTACTTCTGGTATCCCAATACCATTATCTTCAACTAAAAAAACCGCTTTGTTTTTTTCTAGATAAAGGCTGATATCCACCTTGCCTCCAGGTGAAGAATAGTGAATTGCATTATCAATAGCGTTATACACCAATTGACTTAAACGCCCTTGCTGATCATTTACACTTATGTTCTCATCATATCGTACCATGCCAAGATCTATGTCAGATGCTTCTGCCATAAGGTAAAGGTCTGCCATAGCATCCTCAACAATTTGGTTAAATGATACTTTCTGTACAACGTACTCACCTTCATTTTGTAAACGAGCAAGATCAAGCAGCTGGGTTACTAATCTACGAAGACGTTCCAAGCTTTTTTGTAACTGTTTTAGACTTTCTTGTCCCAGGTTAGTTTCATTTGCTTGAGATAGCGTTTCTACCTGCAAAGATAAAGCTGTAAGGGGTGTACGTAATTCGTGGGCTGCATCTGCTATAAAACGCTGCTGCTTATTAATTGTCCCTTCAATTCTTTCTAATAAAGTATTAATTGAATGCACGAATGGTGAAATTTCTATTGGTATATTATTCTCTGAGAGTTTTTCAAGATTTACGCCATCTTGTCGATCCATTAATTTAGTCAACTTACCTAGCGAACGAAATTGCCGTCTGAGAATTCGATTAATAATAAACAACATTAAACTTGCTAATAAAGCTATCGGTAAAAACACACTTAGAATAGTATTAATTGCAATGTTGTCTCGCAGTTGAGTCTGTTGCGAAATAGAAAAGCGGCGATGCGATATGGGTTGTGTGACTACTAATACTCTCCAGTTTTCATTATCAAGTTCTAGCGAATGGAGCCCATCTGTTATATCTAATGGGATAATGGGAATATGTTGCTTCTTACCTAATTCATTAAGGATAATAGTGTCTTTATTAACATCATGATGAAGTGTAGAGGAATCATTAAGTTTTCCTTGGCTTATCAATGTGGCGATTTGAATTAGTGTTTGGTCTTGTAATTCTCTTAAATGATAAAACGCTAATCCTCCTGAAATAATTCCTCCGAGAAAAATAAATGTAACCGCAGTCAATATGATCCAATGATTCAATTCATGTTGTAATGAATTCTGTTTAATCATTTAATAACCATCCATCCTATGCCTCGGATATTTTTAATGGCGTCTTTACCTATTTTAGCTCGCAATGCATGAATAATGTATCCTATAGCATCGCTAGATACTTCTTCATTCCAGCCGTAAACAGCTTGTTCAAGGTTGGCTCGTCTAAAAATAGTGCCTGGGCGCAACATTAATGTATGGAGTAAAGCAAACTCTCTAGCAGAGAGAGCATGTATTTGATTGTCACGGCTCACTTCGCAAGTTGATGGGTTGAGTTCAAGGAAAGAATTACTAATGATAGGGTTTGCAATCCCGTTGTTGCGACGCACTACCGCTCGAATTCGAGCATGTAATTCAGCAATAGAAAATGGCTTAACTAAATAATCATCAGCACCATTGTCTAACCCTATTATCCTGTCCTCAATGGAATCCCTGGCTGTTATTACAATTACAGGTATGCTCTTGTTACTGCTGCGTAATGATTCAAGAACTTCTAGACCACTTTTCTTTGGTAAGCCTAAATCCAGTAGTACTAATGAATAGTCTTCAGCCATTAATGATGCAAGTGCTAGCTCACCATCTTGTACCCAATCAACAGCTGAAGAAGTCTTATTAAGAGTGTCTTTAACTGCTTGACCTATAGCTTCATCATCTTCAACCAACAAGATACGCATAGATTAATAGTCCTTTTTTTCTATAAGATTAATGCTGATTAAAAAAAACATGAAAGAGCCCCTTTTCGAGAGGAGCTCTTTTATAGTTACTTAATAAACTTTTTATCTTCTTCCACTAGGAAAAAGCTCTTCAGAATAAGCTTCTTCATGTCCATGCTTCATATAATTCACTTTCATGTTAGATTTTCTGATACCAGTGTTATCATAAAGTCCAGCTTGTGCTTCATGCTTATGCTTCATTTTCTGAGTAGTCGTATTAGAGCCAAACGATGTTGCTGAGTGATTTGAATACTTATCGTGTTCAGCTTGGTCACCAGCTAGGACAGGCTGGCCTAAAAAGAATGAAGTAAGTAATGCTGCTGTGAAAATAGTTTTATTTAAGTGTTTCATGTTTGTATCCTTGTTTAGTTTAATTTAATTATTTGACGCGTTTCGTTTTGCGTTAAATTAATAATAAAACCTCAAACTTAGCTAACACATAGGAAGACCAAAAATTATTAATTATTTTCAAACTTAACTTGGGTTACGTTCTTTCCAAGCCATATAAATATTGTTAGGCCACAAACTCATAACATAGGCAAGAACCTCTTCTTTTTGCTTATCTGTTAGACTATCTTTAAATTGAGGCATAGTCCCTCCTAGAGGAATCCCTCCGTTATTGATCGTCCGTAATAAAGCTTCCTTGGAGTGATGCCATGTATGCGCAGTTCCGTTTAGGGGTGGTGCAGGATAAGTGTCATTTGCTAATGGTTTACGCCAATCCTCAGCCAGGCCCTGGCCTTTGTCTCCGTGGCAAGTTGCACAGTTATCCTTGAAAACTTGTCTACCACGCATTGACTGTGATGATGTATACCAGCGTTTGCTGTTGTTCTGGACAATTTCCGTTTCTTTTTTTTTCGTGACTTTTTTAGCTTCTGAAGCGCTATCTCTGTCGCAGGAAACTATTATTAGAGACATCAAAGACACCGCTGTGATTACTAGAAATTTGTTTAACATTGTTTTTTCCTTTTAGTGGCTATTTATTTATAAATAAAATCTCTTAAGTAACTGATTGTGTGGAACATATTCCTCAATAAGTACCCCTTTTCTCTAAGAATTGATGGTGCTCCTGAAAAACGATGTTTTTACCTAAGGCATAGCTTTAGTTACACAACAACAAACTGTCCCATCATGCCTTGGTCTTCGTGCTCTAAAATATGACAGTGATACATATAAGGTGTTTGGGAATCAGAATATTCAGGGAATTTCATGATTATTCTAACTTTCTCATTGCTTTGAACGAGGACGACATCCTTTAACCCTGATTCACTTGGATGTGGTCTTTTTCCATTCCTATCTAAAATACGAAATTGCACATTGTGAACATGAAATGGATGGGCCATTGGGGAGCTATTTCCAATTTCCCAAATCTCAGTAGTATTGCGTTTTGTCTGAAAATCTATACGCTTGATATCCATCGATTTACTATTAATCTGAAACATGCTTGTGCCGCTGTTGCCAGCCCCAGCCATGTTACCCATCATCCCCATGCCACCCCCCATCATTCCCATTTGTAGATCAAACTTTCGTCTCGTAACTGCTGATTTGGGGTTTAAAGCTAAAGTATTGTTACGTAATTCTATGGGTATTTTTCGGGGTGATTGTTTCGCCTGACTGGCATCAATCAGCATGATATTCATTTCCGGACTGCTATTCATCATGCGCATCATTGGCATCATGCCGCCACCTGACGTTGCCAGGCTTTTTAACATAATTTGTTTTTTATCAGAAACATCCACTAGGATTTCTACCCTCTCTGCAGCAGCTAGCCTGACTTCATTGGTTTGAAAGGGCCTAGGTAAAAATCCACAATCACTGGCGATTATATGAAATAGTCTTGCATCACTAAAAGCCAGTCGATACGTTCTGGCATTAGAGCCATTATGTAACCTCAGCCTTAAAAGAGTACTCTTTGCCTTAAGTGTAGGTGTAACAACACCGTTGACTAAAATTGTTGATCCCTGCATACCCATCATACGATCTGGCATAGCAGTCAAATAACTCAATGAGCCATCGCGATTAAAACGACGATCCTGAATGGTACATGGTATGTCATCAACACCATACTCACTTGGCAAGCCGAGCAGATCACTACTTTCATCGTCAACAATAAATAGTCCCGCAAGGCCATGATAAACCTGTGGGCCAGTTTTATGCAGTGCATGAGAGTGATACCAAAGTGTGCTGGCTTCTTGACGAATCTTAAATTGTGGACTCCATGTTTGCCCCAGTTTGATGAACTGGTGCGGGCCGCCATCCATGTTCGCTGGCAAAGTCATGCCATGCCAGTGCAAGGTCGTAACTTCATTTATTTTATTGGTTACATTTATTTTTACTGTATCACCTCGTTTAGCTCGAAGTACCGGACCCAGGTAGTTTTGATTGATTCCCAATGTAGGCGTATTGACTCCATTAAAGAACATGGTTTGCCCAGCATTAATCGATAGATTAAATGTCACCTGATTGCCTTCACGAGTGCCTGTATCCATTGGAGGCACTACAAAGGCATTGCCTTTATTGACAATGGATTTAGCCATTAGTGATGGGCTAAAGGGTATTAGTAAACCTGCTGTCGCGGCGGCCTTAACAAAATTTCTTCGTGTTATTTTTGTAATTGACTTACTCATGGTTATGCCTTTAAAAGTTTAAGTATTTACTAACTAATCTAATGATCATGGACTTTCACTAGTGACTGTTATAAACAGTAGGGTTAGCGCCTTTTTTTATTGCCAGTACGTTGTAGTTATCTTTTCGAGGACCTTCCATACCGGGTGATCCCATTGGCATTCCGGGAACAGCTAAACCATGGATATCAGGCTTTTCAGCTAACATTTTTTTGATATCTTCAGCGGGTACGTGACCTTCAACGACATAATTGCCAATTTTTGCGGTATGGCAGGATTGGAATTGCGGTTCAATTCCGTATTCTCTCTTTATAGAATCAAGGTTATTAAGGTTTTTGGCTTCTACGACAAAGCCATTACTTTCGAGATGCTTGACCCATTTACTGCAACAACCACAAGTGGGACTTTTATAAACCGTTAGCATTGGTAATGCAGTATTTGCATTAATTTGACTTGGATTAAATAAAACAATAACTGCAACTATTGAAAGTAGGCTAATGGTCAAAGTTTCACTCAATACTTTATGTTTAAATAGTTTTTTCATAACTGTTTTTCCTTTTTTAAATAGACTGGCTCCAAAATGTTAAGCCAGTCTAAAATTAAGATTAGAACCAAGCTTTGATACCGAGAACTAACTGTGTATCTGAAACATCCTCACCTTCATCTCTAGCAATATCAGCAGTCTTACCAAATTTACTCGAATACTCAACGCCAACATAAGGCGCGAATTGACGGGTAAATTCATAACGGAGACGTAAGCCTAAGCTACCATCTGATAAGCCTGAGCCAATTCCAAGTTCTGGGTCATCTTTACCGTATAGGTTCAACTCTAACTCAGGTGCTAATACTAGTTTTTGCGTCAGCATCATTTCGTATTCACTTTGTAATCGGAAAGCCGACCTACCATTCTCTCCAATAAATAAAGCGGCATCTGTTTCAAAATAATAAGGTGCTAGTCCTTTGAAACCTGCGACTGCCCAATTACGACTTTCAGGTTTGAAATCTTTGCGCAAACCTACTTGGAAATCCCAGTATGGATCTACAGCTCGGCTATATAGGGCTTGTAATTCAAACTCCTCAGTTTCACCATTAACGCGCTCACCCTCTGTTTTAAACCAGAATTTATTTATATCTTTGCCAACCCATGCTTCTGCTTCCCAAGTGACTGGGTTACTATCATCAGCATCGTGAACTTCTAACAATTCTAGGTTAAATTTAGTGAGAATAGGATCGTCTTCCATCTTAGGCTTCTTAAATAGATAAGGAATATCCGTAGCCGCAGAGCCATCACTAACTGGTATTGATGGTTTGTTCATTTTGCTGTGGTCCATCTTCATGCCAGGCATCGCCATCTTAGAGTGATCCATTTCTCCAGCAGGCATAGCCATCTTCGAATGATCCATTTTAGAGTGGTTCATCTTCTTTGCAGGCATAGCCATCTTAGAATGATCCATTTTGGAGTGGTCCATCTTCTTTGCAGGCATAGCCATCTTAGAATGATCCATTTTAGAGTGGTCCATTTTCTTCGCAGGCATAACCATCTTAGAGTGATCCATAGCTTTAGATTTACACGCTGCCATTTGCGCATGCATTGGGTCTGAACAATCCATTGCCGCTAACGCAACTGGTGATCCCAATACACCTAAAATTAGGCTACTGACTTTAATGTTTGTTTTTGTATTCATGTTTATTCCCTTTATGAAACGACTACGCGGCGGAACATACTTTTCATGTGATATAGCATGTGGCAGTGATAAGCCCACTGTCCCCTGGCGTCAGCTGTTACCAAATAACTCACTTTGGCGCCTGGTTGATTAACGATTGTGTGCTTTTTTGGTAGATAATTATCGTCACCACTTTCAAGCTCACTCCACATTCCGTGAAGATGTACTGGATGATTCATCATCGTGTCGTTAATCAAAGTAAATCTCACGCGTTCACCAAACTTCAAACCTATTGGTTTTGCATCCTTATATGCAACTCCGTTGATAGACCACATATAACGACTCATATTTCCTGTCATATGTAATTCAATTTCCCGGTTTGGTCCGCGTTTATCTTGAGTTGGATAATAGTTACGAAGATCAGCGTAAGTTAACACTCGCCGTCCGTTGTTACGAAGACCAACGCCGGGGTCATCCAATCGTACTTTCGGCCCAGAAGCCATCATGTCGGTCTGTACGCCACGTTTAACATCTACACGTGGTTTGGCAGCCGCCATACTACCCATATCCATAGCACTATGATCCATTCCTGCCATAGCGGGATCACTCATATCCATGCCGCCCATATCCATGCCCATATCGGTATGAGTTAAAATTGGCCCGACATCCATAGCAGGTGCTTTGGCTTTTTGCCCATTACTCGTTAAGGTGCCAAAAGCATAGCCAGAACGATCGATTGTTTGCGCAAATATGGCATGAGATCCTTGAGTAGGTTGGACTATGACATCATAGGTTTCTGCTACACCTATACGGAATTCATCTATACCTTTTACGGGCTTAACATATTGTCCGTCAGAGGCGATGACTTCCATTTTTACACCAGGAATGCGTATATCAAAGAAGGTCATTGCAGAGCCATTAATAAAACGTAGGCGCACGCGTTCACCGGGTTTGAAGCTACCCATCCAACCTTCATTGGGTGTTTTTCCATTGGTCAAAAAGGTATAAGTCATGCCTGTGACATCAGATAAGTCGCGGTCACTCATGCGCATCTGATTCCACATATCTCTACTTTTCTTCGCCTTACTTAAACCCATTTGTTTCACTTCTTTAGTGAAATCAGACAAAGTTCTTTCGCGCGTATTGTAGTAGTGGCTCATTTTCTTAAGCTTGGCATAAACAGCATCAGGTTTTTCGTCAGTCCAATCTGATAGCAACACTACATAGTCGCGATCAAAACTTACTACATCATTATTTCTTGGTTCGATAACGATCGAACCATACATACCTGTTTGTTCTTGAAAGCCAGAGTGACTGTGATACCAGTAAGTACCGTTTTGTATTGCCTTAAACTTATAAATATAAGTTTCGCCAGGCGCTATACCATCAAAACTAAGGCCCGGGACGCCATCCATCGTATATGGCAAGATCAAGCCATGCCAATGGATAGAAGAGCTGACAGCCATTTTATTGGTAACCCTAATCGTAATATCATCACCTTCACGCATTCGTAAAGTGGGCGCGGGGATTGAGCCATTAATGGCTGTTGCAACTCTGGTTTGACCTGTAAAGTTAACCATCACCTCTTCAATTGTCATATCGAAGACAGGCCCATCGAGTACTGGAACTTCTTGCATCACTTGCTTGGATGCAAGCACGCTACTTGACATCAAACCTAGACTAGCGAGTACTCCACCAGAGCTTAGCCCTTGTACAAAGCGTCTACGATTTAAGTCGAGGATATTTTTATTTTCGTTTTTCATTATTTATCCCTATTAAATTAATCAGAGTGACTGTTTTTTTTGTCGTTATGACCATCTGTTTTGTTGGTTTTGTGATGATCATCCTCGTTAGAATGTAATGAGGAACTTTGCCCCATCATTGCCTTCATGTCTGCTTCACTCATGTTCGAGTGATCCATATCGGCCATACTTGCTTTATTCATTTTGGAATGATCCATACCAGCCATATTTCCTTTGCCGTTTGGGTTTTCGAGGGTTTGAATGTAGTTCACCACATCCCATCTTTGAGTCTGATTAAGGGAAGATTTCCAAGCTGGCATAGCACCTCTACCATTTGCGATTTTCCACTCAAAATCCCCATCAGGATGATTTCCCGCCATAATGGTTAAGTCTGTAGGTTTAGGATTTAGGTTTGCGCCAACAGGACCATCGCCTTTAGCGGTTGCGCCATGACATGAAGTACAATTTGTCATAAACACTTGTTTACCACGATCAAGTGAAGCTTGATCACTTTTGATAGGATTCACTCTTGCTGCAGCTTTTTTCGGTGACGCCCAATGCGCCCCACCTTGCCCACTTCCAGCATCTTGACCATGCCCACCTGCATGTTTGCCTTCCGCAAACACATATGACAAAGATACAGTAGAGATTACGGCGCTCATTGCAACGCCAGATATAATTAATTTTTTCATTAGTAGTGTCTCGTTTTGGTTTTGTATAAAGCCAGCATCAAAGAAGCTGAAGCTTAAATTTATTATTTTTCTAAATTTTAAACGCAAGTGTGCGCAATCGCTTTAGATCAGCGATTTATAAGAAAAATTAAACGAGGGGTGGGGGGGTGTTAATTACCAGATATATTTTATAGAAATAAGCCAAATCAGATTTTGGCTGCTCAATATCGGTTGAATGGTAGATCGAGCTCACATCAGAAAATAGATAGGATGTAGTGCTTGCTAAGCAACCACTAGCGCAGAGTATGTCACTGCAACTTTTATCCATATCAGACATTTCGCAGTTCATGCTCATCTTTGATTTAGAATCAGTATGTGACATCACCATCTCAGTATTAGCATCTTCCATTTGCATACAATTACCCGTCATTCCCATCGCAACCGCAGATGGTATAAAGGCATTAAATGCAAAAATCAGGATTAAAATACGAAGAAACATAAATCAAGCATACCTTCAAATAAAAGAAACTGTCAAGGTCGTAAGGATATACGACAGATTTGTAAGCTTCAGATGCAACAAAGTCATATGAAAGCTTAGAGCTTCGTGAAAGGCTTTGGTTCAGATAAAAAATACCTCCCCACCTTTTAGCCATCTTTTTATCTTCCTGCTATTTCTAATTCAAAATAACGATAAAATAAATACAATGTGAATATTATAATTTCTTTCAAAATCAATCATAGATTCATCCTTTAAATCTGTTGTAGTAAAAAGATACAACCAAGATTTAATACTGAGGAACAGCTTTCTTTAGGTCCCTATAATCTGAAAACGCGTGGTTTTATGACTTATATCATCCTTTTATATTTTATAAATATTTAACCGCATCTAAAACAAAACCATAACGTATGAAAGCATAAGACAATGAATTTTAACTTATAACAAAAGGGGACTTATTAACCAAGACATAACGAGTTTTAAACAGGAGGATATAAGAACATGTCTAATTTAAAACGATATCAAAACCCTGAGTTATTCGAACAACTCGCCATAGAGTACGCCCTTGGATCACTGCATGGTCGATCCAGAAGACGATTTGAAATCTTAATGGAAACACACTTCTATTTGCGTGCTGTTGTAGAGGCTTACGAGAATATATTTGCATACCTGGTTGAGCTATTACCAGAAGAACACCCTTCCATTGAAGTGTGGAATAATATTGAAACACATATAAAATCTTCCCCCAAAACTCAGGCAATTAATAAAAAACTTCCGTGGTGGAATACAGGCTATTTTAAACGAGGCTTAGGTCTGGCTACAATGACATTGATTGTCACCACAGTTTTACTGTTTAATCCAATGAGCAGAACACCAACGGTAAGCGCTTATAATGCTGTGCTTGAGTCTGATTCAAATGAGCTAATAGCCATTACCAAAATCAAAAAATCTGACATGAAGCTATCCATTGAACTCATCAAACCTGTTCTGGTTTCATATGATATGGAACTAGTACTCTGGTGTCACCCTAAACGGGGTGGAATGCCAATGAAAATGGGTACAGTCTTTAGTACAGGTAGAACTGAAATTAAAATTAGCCAGAACGAATGGCAGAATATGAAAGATGTTGGGATACTTGCTATTAGCGTTGAGCGTAAAGATAAAACCAATATTAGAGAACCAAGCGGGGAACCTATATTAATAGGACACTTAAAAGAAGCTAATATTGAGGACGTGACTTACTAGTCAAATACCTCCAGTATTTTAAGTAGAAAGAATTAGTGTTAACTCTGGGGGTGCTAATAAAAGATCAAATGGTAACTTGAAATAAAATCACAACAGTAGTGTCTATTAACTTATAAATTAATAGACACTGTAGAAATAGGGCGCTAACCTGTCTATTAAATCCTTTTTTCTTACTTAGTAGACTGTAAATCTACTAATCGACTTAATAGACACTTTTATGCGCCAGTTTGGATACGCTCGTGTATCAACGAGTCAACAATCACTAGATATTCAAATTAAACGTCTTAAAGAAGAAGGTATAAAAGCATCTCGAATATTTAGTGATAAATCGACAGGAAGTAAATTAGATAGAAAAGGCTTAGATTTACTTAAAGTAAAAGTAGAAGAGGGTGATGTTGTAATTGTTACCAAACTGGATCGACTTGGAAGAGATACAGCAGATATGATTAAACTCATAAAAGAGTTTGATAATATGGGGGTTGCAATAAAGTTTTTAAGTGATGGAATCTCCACTGAGGGTTCTATGGGAAAAATGGTTGTCACAATATTGTCAGCTGTTGCTCAAGCAGAAAGAGAGCGTATTTTAGAAAGAACAAATGAAGGACGTATAGAAGCTAAATCTAAGGGTGTAAAATTTGGTAGAAAACGTACAATTGATCGAGATAAGGTTAAAGAATATAAAGCTAGAGGAATAGGGGCTTCGCAAATTTCAAAAGAACTTAATATTGGAAGATCAACTGTCTATAAAATACTATCTAGTCTTAAATAATCAATAGGAATATATAAAGGAAAAGAATTAGATAGTAAAGAAATGTGGGACAACTTTGTTCGGAGTGTAATATATTAAACAAATAAAAATAATTGTTGTGAATAACAGACTTTAAATTATTTATTTCAATCAACTGATAGAGGGGCTTATATGAGTGGAACAAGTAAAATAGAATGGACAGAACGTACCTGGAATCCTGTAACTGGCTGTACAAAAATTTCTGCAGGGTGCAAGTATTGTTATGCAGAAAGTATGGCACATCGTTTAAAGGCAATGGGTACAAATGGATATGAGAATGGCTTTGAATTATCTCTTATGCCTGAAAGACTGAGTGAACCATTAAATAGACGCTCTCCAACAATTTACTTTGTAAACTCTATGAGTGATTTATTTCATGAAGGTGTTCCAGATGACTACATTGAAATGATTATCGAAGTGATATCTAGAACTCCGCAACATACATATCAAATATTAACTAAAAGACCAGAACGTATGGTTTCTTTTTTTGAAAATAGGATAATTCCCAAAAATGCATGGTTAGGGGTGACTGTTGAGAATGAAAAGGAAGGTAAACCTAGAATAGATCTATTACGACAAGTAAAAGCTCATATACGTTTTTTATCTATTGAGCCGTTATTAGAAAATGTTTCACCTTTAAATTTATCTGGAATAAATTGGGTAATAGTTGGAGGTGAATCAGGAGCAAATGCGCGTCCTATGAAAGGTGAATGGGTCGAGTCTATTAAAGATGATTGTCAATCATATGATGTCAGATTCTTTTTTAAGCAATGGGGTCGCTACGGTGCTGATGGCGTAGCAAGAAGTAAAAAAGCAAACGGTCGTAAGTTTAATGGTATGACTTGGGATGACATGCCTAATCCATCACAATATAATGGTGAAATACACGACTAGGAAACATTTTTCATGGCAAGTAATAAGGAATATAAATGGGATTATAACGATCCAGATATACTTGAGCCACACACAGATGCTAAATTAAGAATTATTCAAAAATACACTGAAAGGTATGTGGATACCCTCAATACAACCCCTAGACAAGATGTGTTGAGACTTACTATAGTTGATGGGTTTTGTGGTGGAGGAATTTATAAAACCCCGGATACGGGTGAAATAGCTTTTGGTTCCCCAATTATAGCTAGAGAAGCAGTTGAAAAAGCTGAAAAAACAATTAATTTGAATAGGATAAAACCTTTTGTAGTAGACGCTGATTATTTCTATATAGATAAAAAGTCAGAAGCAATAAACTGCTTGAACAAAGTGTTAAAAGATAAAGGGTTTGATGACGATAAAACAAAAGTGTACCAGTCTTCGTTTGATGAAAGAGTTGATGAAATTATTGAATTTATACAGAAGAAGGGTAGAGCACACAGATCTTTATTTATATTAGATCAATATGCATATAAAGACGTCTCTATAGTGACAATAAATAAAATTTTAAGAGAACTAAAGAATTCTGAGATAGTTTGCACAATTAACGTTGAATCTTTTTCTAAATATATGACAGATAAAGATGATCAGTCTAGAAACACCCTTAGCAGATACAATTTGCCAGATCCTTTTAAAGGAAAAACAATCGAGCAAATTAAAAGTCTTGGCAAAGTTGAATCAAATTTATTCATTCAATCAGCTTGGGTTCAAAATCTAGTGCAAGAAGCATCAGTACCATTTTATCGACCATTCTTTATACGATCTGGTAGTGGTTATGGTAACTATTTATTGCTTCATTTCTCAAAACATTATCGTGCTAGTGATGTCATGACACAAATCCACTGGGCTGAACATGATAACTTCATAAATTTTCTAGGACCTGGTTTAGATATGTTCAACTGTCTTGTTCATGAGTCAAAAGAACAATTTAAGGGACATTTATTTGATAACAATAATATAAAAGAAAGCACGAGAGTGATGACAGAACAAATACCTGAAATTATTTATCAAAATGATCATGGCCTGACTCTTGAAACCTTTTTTGCTACAACTTGTAACTTTACACCTGCACATTGGGGAATGTACCAAGAAGTTATTTTTAAGTTATTTCAAGAAAAAGAATTAGAAATAATTACATCTAGTGGTGGTACGAGACAGGTTGCCAATACAATTAAAACTACTGATATTATCCGTCCACCAAGCAATTACCCCATAAGATTTTTATAACAAAGTCCAATACAAATGGCCTATTTTTCTGTTGATTTTTTATAGGCTAACTCTAAATTTCTACAATGTTTTTTACTTTTAGGATATAAAAAATATCTAGTATTTTCTTGGACATGAAATTAAGTGCTTTAGTTTGAAATTAAAGGGGCTAGTTGGAGAAAGTTAAGCAGTTTAGTTGGACGTTTATGTCAAAAGGTGTACAAAGGTGGGTATCAAAGGTTTATGGTTGAACTTCCTGATGGACTTGAAATTGCAAGAGAACGAAGTAGTTTAAAAGCTTGGAACAAAGCTAAAGATTGGATTTTAGATACAGAGAACATCCAATACAATAATATAGATAAAAATGGTTGTTCTCATCTAATAAATATTTCACGGTAGCGTTGTATTCCATTTCGTATCGCTGAGCATAACTACGAATCTTTGACGTTCGTAACTTGAATAATGCGCCAGTATTGGGGAAAAGTGTCCTGCGTTTATTGATTATGCCTTAAGGCAATGGTGAATAATGAAGTGTTGTTGTTTAGTTGAGCTTATTTGTGCTGTATACTGATGCAATGTGATGCACTTAAGGGATTAAGCAATGAAATCTGTCAGAGTTACCGCTTCTCTACCTGAAGAACAACACGAACAACTACAAGATTTAGCCGAGAAAAATAGCCTTTCTGTTGCATGGTTAGTGAGACAGGCGGTGGGTGATTTTCTGGATAAAATTGATGATTCGCAAAATTATAATCCGTTGACAAAAGAAACTGCTCAAGGCGATAGATAATGTTTTCGCCCCAACAAAGTAGCTACTTTGCCCATTGGTTATCCCTTGATGGGAATTACGAGGAATCCCTAACCAAAACCATTGCAAGCGCTAAAGTGGATATGAATCCACACCAGATACAAGCGGCTTTGTTTGCCTTGCGTTCACCCATGTCAAAAGGCGTTATTTTGGCTGATGAAGTCGGCTTAGGTAAAACCATAGAAGCAAGTTTAGTTCTTGCTCAGAAATGGGCAGAGCAACGACGTAGATTGTTGCTAATTGTGCCTGCGACACTTCGTAAGCAATGGAGTCAGGAACTGCAGGATAAATTTGAGCTGCCTTCAGTTATTCTTGAAGCAAAAAACTTTAATCAAGCAATTAAATCAGGAGTAGAAAATCCTTTTGATATTCAAAGCTGGCAAGATGCGGCGATAACCATTGTATCTTATGAATTTGCTGCTCGGAGAGATACACTGTTGGCAAGACTTCCTTGGGATATGGTTGTTTTTGACGAAGCGCACAAGCTACGTAATATTTATAAAAAAGAGGGTGCAAAAACTGCAAAGGCACTGGATTCTGCGTTGTTAAACCGTCCTAAAATATTAATGACAGCAACACCATTGCAAAATAGTTTGTTAGAACTCTATGGTCTAGTATCGGTTATTGACCCTTATTTTTTTGGTGATCTTGCCTCTTTCAAAGCCCGATATGCTCGTCCAAATGTTGAACCCTCTGAGCTAAACCTATTACGTAAACGCCTGAGTAGTATTGTCAATCGTACTTTGCGCAAGCAGGTACAAGAAACGGGCAGTTTTAACTTTACTCGCCGTTATTCAATGACGGAAGATTTTCGGCCATCCATACAAGAGCTGGAACTATATGATCAAATTTCTGACTACCTTCGACGCAACGATTTACTAGCAATCAAAGCAGAAGCCAGACATCTGGTTACCTTGGTCATTCGTAAAATACTTGCTTCATCATCTTATGCAATTCAAGGAACGTTGGAAACCATGATTCAACGCTTGCAAGATAAAATGCCTCTAATGGATGGCTTGCAAGCTGACTTTGAGGCCATGCATGATATGGCGGATAACGATAATATTGATGTTGTCGATAATATTGACCCCTTAGCCTTAAAGGAAGAAATTGATCAATTAGTTCATTTCAAAACCTTAGCTCAGGGTATTTCTCTAAATGCTAAAGCAGAAGCTTTGCAACGTGTATTATCACGAGCCTTTGAAATGACGCAACGGTTAGGAGGTGTTCGTAAAGCCGTTATTTTTACAGAATCTATACGAACTCAGTCATGGTTGTTTGACTTACTGAGTAAGAATGGCTTTCAGGATAAAGTTGTATTACTCAATGGCAGTAATAATGATGCTGAATCAAGACTTATCTACACTGAGTGGATGCAAAAACATAAAGGTTCTGTTCGCATTTCCGGTTCCAAATCAGCAGACATGAAGGCTGCTTTGGTAGATAAATTCCGTGAAGATGCAACCATAATGATTAGCACGGAAGCGGGGGCGGAAGGTATAAACCTACAATTTTGTTCTCTACTGATTAACTACGATTTGCCTTGGAACCCACAACGAGTCGAGCAACGTATTGGACGAGTACATCGCTATGGGCAAAAACACGATGTCGTGGTGGTTAACTTTATAAACAAGGGTAACCGTGCAGATGAACGAGTATTTGAACTTCTGAGTGAGAAATTTCAGTTATTTGAGGGCGTATTTGGTGCGTCGGATGAAATACTTGGCTCTATTGAGTCAGGAGTTGATATTGAACGACGTATCAATGATATATATCAGAAATGCCGTAGTGATGAAGATATTGAAAATGAGTTCAACGCCTTACAGAAAGAACTGAAACTTGAGTTAGAAAGCAGTGTTAAGGAAACTTCTCGTTCCATACTCGAATATTTTGATGCCGATGTCGTTAAACGTCTAAATATGCAACGTGAAACCACGGCGCAGAAAATAGGTGAATACCAGCACATGATGATGCGACTTGCAAAAGCTGAGCTGCCTGATGCACGTTTCATTAAAGATAGATTTCTTTATCAGGATACCTGGTATGACCTGAACTGGCCTCAAGCCGAGGCTAATGATGCACAATTCTTTCGTCCACACGAAGGCTTGGGAAAAAAAATTCTTGCACAGGCAAAAGCACATAACACATCCACAACCGTACAATTAGACTTGAACTATTCTCTACTAGAAAGCCAAAGAGCCGATGTACGGAACTATATTGGCCAAAGTGGTGAATTATGTGTAGAAAAATAT
Source organism: uncultured Cocleimonas sp. (assembly GCF_947495625.1). Lineage (GTDB taxonomy): Bacteria > Pseudomonadota > Gammaproteobacteria > Thiotrichales > Thiotrichaceae > Cocleimonas. The sequence continues at coordinate 57,142 of NZ_CANLZW010000009.1, read as the reverse complement.
ACAATTGAAACCACCAAGCAAAAACAAGAATACCTTCTAGTCTCTGCCTGCAACGAGTCGGGTACAATGCTCGAAGCAAAAACAGCCCGACGCTTACTACTCGTACCCGGAAAAGCCAAAGCTAATGTGTTTGGTAATTTGCAACGACAAAATATTTTGCACAAAGGTATAGAGACTCAGCAAACAAAACACTTTGCTAATGCAGAACGTGACAATGAAAAATACTATGAAGAAGAAACTGAAAAGCTGGAAAACTGGAGTGAGGATCGTCGCGTGGCGCTTGATATTCGTATAAAACAACTTGATAAAGAAATTGCAGACGGTCGTCGAAGTGCAAGAATGTTGCCTAGTCTTAAAGAAAAAATGGATGCCAAACGCATTCTAAAAAAACTAGAGCGCAAAAGAGATAGAACAATGCTGAACTACCACGAAGAAAAGAAAAAAATAGAAGCTAAAGAAGATGAACTATTAGAAGAAGTAGCCGCAGCTTTAGAAATGAAAACCTATAGTGAACAACTATTTTGTGTACGTTGGACACTCAAGGAGGAAGCATGATTGATACAACTGAACTAGTGCGTGAACTTGTGTATCAGATAAGGTTAGGTGAAGATTCCGCTTATGAATTTAAAGCTGTAACGTGTGTTAATAATAAGGTGAAATCCCCTCACAGAGATAGCATTGCCAATGAGATAGCCGCTTTTGCCAATACTTCAGGAGGTATAATCGTACTGGGGGTAGAAGACAAAAAACTTGAAGTAGAAGGTATCGAGCGTGAACAACTTGATACGGTCGGACTTTGGCTAACCAGTCTTGTAAATGATAAAATTTCACCTCCACCACTAATTGAAACACGTTTATTAGAAATACCTGATCGTAGTGGCGAACAAAAAGCTGTTATCTGGGTACGGGTTCCAAAAAGCCTGTTTATCCACGAAAGCCCTAATGGTTATTTCCAGCGAGTTGGTTCAAGTAAACGCAAAATGCAACCTGATTTACTTGCGCGACTTTTCCAACAACGTAGCATGGCACGTCTTATTCGTTTTGATGAGCAAGTTGTACCCAGTGCACCATTAGAAGCTATTGATGTTGATCTCAAAGAACGTTTTGTAAGAGACAATGAATTAACTGAAAAGTCCCAACTCAAAAAGCTCTATTTAGTAGGTGAAGATGACGAAAAACAGGAATATTTGACTGTTTCTGGAGTTTTGTTACTAACGACTCAACCCAGTGATTATTTACAATCAGCATGGATCCAGTGTGTGGCGTATAGTGGAACAGAACGTAATGCAGAGTTCCAGCAAGATGCTCAGGAGTGCCGTGAATCCATTGACCAACAAATTCATTGTGCTATCCAGTTCGTAAAACGCAATATGCGAGTGGAAGCTGTAAAGCGACCGGGTAGAATCGATATACCACAGTATGATTTAGGTGCGATCTATGAGGCTATTGTGAATGCTGTTGCCCACAGAGATTATGCTGTTTATGGTTCAAAAATTCGTTTACACCTATTCAGTGATCGATTGGAAATCATGACGCCGGGTGGACTACCCAACAGTTTGACGGTAGATACCATCGATAGCAATAGCATCACCCGTAATGAAACATTGGTAAATCTGTTAAGCCGTTATTATCAAGCTGATCCAGTCAGTCAAAGACAAAATATTATTGAACGACGGGGAGAAGGTGTGCCAAAAATTATGCGTGCAAGTGAACAGCTATCTACACGACGACCCTTATATGAACAGGCGGATGAAGTACAAGCGGAATTAAAACTGACAATCTATGCCGCAAGTCGCGACATGAATGGCTTGGTTGAACAGTTTGAAGAAAAATAAGGGTTAAAGGGCTACATGAGCAAGAAAAAACAAAAACTCGAATTGACATGGATTGGTAAAGAAAAACGCCCAAGGCTGGAGCCGCGTATTTTAGTGGAAGATAAAAGCCTCTCGTATTCTGCAGAGCCATCAAAAACAGAGATTACTCAGGAACTATTTGAGGATCAAGGCAGTGAGCAGCCTAAACCCTTGAATGATAATATTTTAATTCACGGTGATAATTTGCTGGCTTTGAAAGCGCTTGAACACAAATATGCGGGAAAGGTGAAATGTATTTATATAGATCCTCCATTTAATACTGGAGGGGCATTTCAGCATTATGATGATGGACTAGAGCATTCGATTTGGCTTAGTTTAATGTCACAAAGACTTGAAGCAATTAAGGTCTTATTGAGTAATGATGGCGCGATTGTTGTGAACCTTGATGACTCAGAAATGGCTTATTGCAAGATTATTATGGATGAGGTTTTCGGACGTCAAAACTATGTAACAACCATCGTTGTTCAAGCTGCAACTGGATCTAGCTTCAAAACAGTAAATACAGGTCCAGTAGATGTAACTCAATATCTCCTCTTTTATGCCAAAGAAAAAAAACTTTTCAATTACAAGCAGCAGTATACGTTAAAAAATAAAGTTGATTTACAACATTTTTCTAGATTTATTACAAACCCTGAAGATTCGTGCAAAGAGTGGCTCTTTCGTAGTATTAATGACTATATTTTAGAGACTTTAGGCTATAAAGAAGGGTCAATTCAAGCAAAGTGGATAAAAATAAAAAAAGACTTTGGTGATTTTGCGCCGCTGTTGGTTGAACAAAGGGCGAATGAGTTTGCTATTGATAATGCCCACTTAGTTTTTGAGACTAAAACTCTTCAGAAGCCATCTCCATATCTGAATAAATTAATTTTAAAGTCAAAAACCTTAGATTATCCAATCCATGTTCCACGGGATAATCATGAAGACCTTTATCTGCTTAAGGGACGTCAGATTTATTTTCTAAGCAAGAGTGTTGGTGAAATTGATGGTAGTAAAGGGGCTATTCTACCAATAACAACAATTTGGAATGATATACCGACAAATAACTTACCTAAAGAGGGAGGGGTTAGTTTTCCATCTGGGAAAAAACCAGAAGCACTTTTAAGAAGGCTAATTGATATGACTTCAGATGAAGGCGATATAATATTAGATTCATTTGGAGGCTCAGGAACTACTGCTGCTGTTGCTCATAAAATGAAAAGACGTTGGATTACAGTAGAACTAGGGGATCAATGTGAAACTCATATTTTACCAAGGCTAAAAAGAGTTATTGACGGTACTGACCAAGACGGCATCAGCAAAGTTGTAGATTGGCAAGGCGGAGGCGGTCTCCACTATTACCGCATGGCTGATTCCTTGCTTAAAAAAGATGCTTGGAATAATTGGGTGATCAACCCTGAGTACAATGCTGAAATGCTGTCAGAAGCAATGTGCAAACATATGGGTTATATATATGAGCCCAGTCAGGATATTTTCTGGCAACACGGACATTCTACTGAAAACAATTATATCTACATTACTACCGGCACGCTAAGCAATGAGCAGCTTAAACTGATCAGTAGCGAAGTGGGTTCTGAAGGCAGCCTGTTAATTTGCTGTAAGGGCTTTATCGCAAAAACCAATGAATTTGATAATCTTTCTTTGAAGAAGATTCCTCAAGCCATATTACACAAATGCGAGTGGGATCACGATGATTACAGCTTCCATATCAATGTATTGCCTGATGATGAGGAAGAAGAAAGCAAAGTCGAAATTGATGTTGATTAAAATGCAAGTATTAGGGGCAAAATATGGATGATCAACGTACGGTCAATTTTATTAGTAACCAGTTATCTCTACGAAAACCGCAACGAGAATCTTTACAAGTTTTATCAGATGTTTTGTCGCAGTTGGGTTTAAGTAAAGAACCAGATTTACAGCATTGGCTAGAAATCATTCAATCGCAATACCCAACAGTTAAAGCATTCGAACGTGAATTCCCATCATTATGTTTTGCGATAGCAACAGGGGTGGGTAAAACTCGGCTAATGGGAGCGATGATTTCCTGGTTGTTTCTGACTGGACGTAGTCGTAATTTCTTTATACTTGCACCTAATTTAACTATTTACGAAAAATTAAAGCAGGACTTTACCCTTGGTAATACCAAGTATGTCTTCAAGGGTATCGCTGAATTTGCTCAGACTCCTCCAACCATTATTACGGGAGAGGATTATGCTGATGGACGAGGTGTGAGGCTCGAAATGTCTGTACCCATGAGTCGGTCAGGCGATTTATTTGGTTCTGAAACAGAGGCACATATTAATATCTTTAATATTTCCAAAATTAATGCGCGTGAAAACAAGAAAGGGGCGAAAAAATCTGGTGTAGCTAAAATGCGCCGCTTGCAGGAATATATTGGTGATTCTTACTTTAATCATCTTGCAGAGCTGCCAGATTTGGTTGTTCTAATGGATGAAGCACATCGTTATTATGCCAGTGCAGGCGCAAAAGCGATTAATGAGCTAAAACCAATTTTAGGTATTGAGTTAACGGCTACACCCAAAACGGTAGGAACAAAGCCGCGTGAATTCAGTAATATTATTTATCATTATCCCCTATCCATGGCGTTGCAGGACGGTTATGTAAAAATCCCTGCAGTAGCAACTCGCAAAGACTTTAACCCTAAACAATATTCATCAGAACAGTTAGAAGCCATCAAGCTTGAGGATGGCATTCATCATCATGAATACGTGACAGTTGAATTACAAACCCATGCTCATAGTACAGGAGGAAAAGCGGTAAAGCCTTTTATGCTTGTTGTAGCCCAGGACACTATCCATGCGGGTAATCTAAAAACTTTAATTCAGTCAGATGATTTTTTTGGAGGGAGATACAAAGATAAAGTAATTGAAGTCCATTCGAAACAAACTGGTGAAGAATCTGATGAAGCAATGGCGCGTTTGTTGGCAGTGGAGCATGATGAAGATACTGAAATTGTTATCCATGTTAACAAGCTAAAGGAAGGTTGGGATGTTACGAATTTGTATACCATCGTACCGTTACGTGCTTCAACCTCTGAAATTTTAACAGAACAGACCATAGGACGAGGCTTGCGTCTTCCTTTTGGGAATCGAACTGGAGTGGATGCAATAGACCGTTTGACGATTATTGCCCATGATCGTTTTCAGGAAATTCTTGATCGTGCTAAAGATGAAGAGTCGATTATTCGTAAAACGATTTATATTGGTGGAGATGATTCGGATGTGCCCAATAAAAAACCAAAGCTAATAGAAACGCCTTCAGTACTGGATATGGTGACGACAGGTAAAAAGGCGACACAGGATGGACAAGATATACAGGATGAGCCGGGAGACTATCAAGCAGAATCCGCCATCAAAACCAAACAAGAACGAAAAATTGCTGAAATCACATTTCAGGTTATCCGGGAAGAAACTCGTAAGTTGTCTTCCAGTAAGGAGTTAAATACTCCTCAAGTTCAAGAGGATATTGCACGAAAAGTTAAGCACCGTATTTTGCCGACTCAAAATGATCTGCCGGGGATTGGGTCTGATGATAATAGCCAGCAAGCTATAGCAGAAGTAGTAAAAACGGTGAGTGAAAATATTATCAAGCTGACTATTGATATCCCGCAGATTGTTATCCTGCCCACGCGTGAGGTCAATTATGGATTTTCTGACTTCGATTTACAGAGTCTTGAGCAGATTAACTATCAACCTGTATCACAGAAAATTTTGTTGCAACATCTGGAGGGTGACCAGGAGCGTGATTTTATTCATTTTGGTGATGAGCAAGCTCAGGAAACTCGATTGGAAGATTATATTGTACGAAATTTGATGGATTTAAATGAGATTGACTATGACTCACATGCTGAACTGTTATATAAATTGGCTGGACAGTTGGTTTCACACTTACAAAGTAAATGGGAGGATAGGGATAAAATTGAAAATGTTTTGATCTACTATCAGTGCCAATTGCGTGATTTTATCTGGGCGCAAATGCAACAAAATCTATGGTCAAGTCCTACGGATTATCAGGGAAAGTTGATTAAAGGCTTTGAAGTATTGGAACCTAATGTATATACCATAGCAGCTGATGAAGAACCGCGTGATTTTCGTGCCCCAGTTAAAAACAAAAATTCAGTTAAAAAAATGTTATTTACTGGCTTTCAGCGTTGTTGTTATCCTTTCCAGAAATTTGACTCTGTTGAAGGTGAATTGGCAATGGCCCAAATTTTGGAGAATGATGATAGCGTCCTTAAATGGATGAAACCTGCATCTGGAAAATTTAAAATTGAATACCAGAGTGGAGAGAAGTACGAACCTGATTTTGTTGTAGAAACAAAAAATATTTGTTTGCTTATTGAGCCTAAACGTAGTGATGAGGTGAATGATGAAATTGTCCAAGCGAAAAAGCGGGCTGCGGAACGTTGGTGTAGTTACGCAAATGAACATGCTAGACAAATAGGCGGAAAACAGTGGAAATACCTGTTGATTCCGCATAATGAGATTTTATCAAATTCATCGCTAGAAGGATTGATTGCGCGTTTTGGTTAAAAATAAGAGCAAGCTTTACAATGTGTTATTCGTACCTCATTAACTCCACCATAATATTTCGCCTAATAGGTCAATGAAGTGAATCTCCATAGATGGTAACTGGAGACTTAATTCCCGAATTGAAGACTAAACCTCTATTAGGCATCAAATTTATATATACAAAACCAAAAACGTTGATTTGCGACTCTGATACAGATTGCGAAGAGACTTTAGTTTCTTTTGAGAATCCAGCAGTACAGTAAGACAAAGATATATTTAAAGTACATAACTAAATACTCCTAAAACTGCAAGATGGGCGGGGTAGTAAGCATAAAAAAACCAACCAGAAAGTTTACTTATTATTACGCCTTCAGTAACCTTCTCTGACGCAATAACAATCAAGAAAAACGACAAACCATAAAAGCCCTGAACCAGGTTCCCAGTAACCACATTCAACAACACAATATTGATGGCTACAGACACTAAACTGCTTGATGAGGGATACCGAAAATAAAGTGCAAAGGTTGCAAGTAAGGCCAATCCGAACCAGTAATAGCTGGCAATAATTCCTAGAACTAAAAAGACCAGGAACAAACCGAAGTAACCAGTCAAAGCAAGTTCATGATGTGTGGATAACTGATGCTTTAAATAGTTATGGCAATGTATAAAAGCGAGTCCAAAAAACAAGGTAAAAAGGATATTGAGCTTATAGATATCCAAATCAAGGGCCCAACTATAGATGGATTGCGAGATACACGCCCATAACAGGAGCCGCCCCAGGTACCTTGATTTATTACTCGTTCTAAATATGTAGTTATAAACCACTAGATACGCAAAAACAGGATACACGAAGCGGCTTAAGTAATGAATCCAGTGGCTACTATCATGGAAGATCAAAATGTAATGATCGAGTGTCATTACCAGTAAAGCAATCCACTGCAGTAATACTTGTTGAGAAGAACTAAGCCTGGTAATCATCGATGCTGGCAAACAGCAGCCACTATTTAAAGCTTAGCTTTTTTTGAATCGGTGGCAAAGACCGCTTAGGTATATTTAGACAGCGAACGGTGGACAATTCACCAGCTAATACATCACAGTTCTCACTGGCGATATTCTCGGCGATGGCTAATGAATGAGTCTTGATAAATTGAGTATAAGATTCTTTATTTTTAGAAAAGTAACTAATCTCATACGATAGCTCTGCAGGTATTGAGGGTAGGGGAGTTACCTCTAAAGTATCAATAGTGGTGTTAGAGTTTAAGGATCCATTCACCAGGCTCATAGGAACTTGCAGTAAACCAGGAAGACTCGACTGCTTTTGATCATCCCTGAAGGAAGCCGTATGCTTCGTTTTCATAAAATTCTTTATCCCCAATACGGTCATCTAAATCAGTTTTTTCCTGTGCGAGTACAATTCAATGGCTTCAGTTCATATGCGGTTAACGCTTGTAGCAGCTCATCATAAGTAAAGGTCAGTTGAGTCATCTGTTATAGTCTCCGCTTAAGGAACTTGTTTGATGTTATAATGTCTTGTATAAAAGACGCATTATAAATCATATTCACTGCTATCTAAGGAGGCATCTAATGAATAATCCAGAACACATTACAGAGAACGCGACCTCTAAAGATTTCTTCAAATTCCTGGGGGCTCTTATTACATTGGCCTTTGGTGCGTTGTTTTTCTTCCTAAAGCTTTTGGGAAGTTCTAATAGCGCTAATGAGAGTGAAGGGCTATTTGAAATAGACGAAGAAGATTATAATGATTTAACTTCTACCTCTTCTAGTGCTCTCACAAATCCGATGAATTTACACAATGACTAATGTCTTTTATTAAGTCGCTAGTCATTTTCCTTTTTGTGCAGCTTGTTTGCCTTTATCAGCGCCTTCTTTCATAGCATTATTACTTGACGATGCTCCATCGTTCATCATTCCACTTACTCCTAACGCTGCCTTTCCACCAATTGTACTTAAATACTGTAACCACCATTTCGTAAAGTAGAAATAGATCACCAGTGAAAATATATTCCAAACGCCGTGGCCTAAAGAAAACACGCCTTCGATAAATGTGCGGTCACCCCATATTACTTTGAGTACCACAATATCAATCCAGGAAGCGATGTACCATATCGCCGGGATAAAGCTGATACCAAAAAATAACACAACCAGGGTCATCAGTTTTTCAGGACGGTAAAGTGCAAACACAATAAAAATAGGCATAACTATGATTAAAATCATGATCGATGCAGCTAAGATGATCGGCAACATAAACTTAATCACCGTTGTTGGAAACTGCATAAAAAAACCACCTATAGCGACTGCGACCGCAGCAACCTTCTCTTTGAACCAGCCCCAGCCCCAATCACCCCCATTGCTGTCACCCAGGCCGCTTTCTGATACGTTGGCATTTGATTGACCCAGTTTCCCAAAGATCAAACGATTAACCATATTGTCGGTGGAAAATACCGTAGCCCAGGTTCCACCTGCGATAGACAGGTTATTACCCGCAAAATCATTCGCTACTTTATCCTTAAGACTGCTGTCCCACCATATTGCACAGCTTGTTTGGCCATATCCCGCATTTTGCGGGCTTAATATGCCTCCTGTCTTAGGAATACATAGGCTGTCTAAACCACTGACATCAGCAGCAGAGCACACATTATTATTATATAAATAATCCATATAAAACAGATTGCCAGGGTAGGTCGGTGCCACTTTATAAGCATCCTCTTCGGAGGTTGATGCTTGTAATGCCACAAATTGAGCATTCATTTGTGAAGTTGGATATTTCTGTTTGATGATGTTGTAACGAATATGGGCGGGTATCAGGCAGTGACTTTCAAAGGCTGAAAACTCTTTTCTTACTTCAGCGTCATCGATAGACATTTGCTGCTGCTGATACATTAGGCCTCGAATATCAGCTCCGGTGGGTAGAATGACTTTCACCAGCTGATTCACCCCACTGGTTAGCCATATAATCGCATACCAACCTGCAGGAATTTTGACCATTTCACTGGGCATAGTTGCTGCCAGTTGATCATATGTGGTTCCAGTTGATCCATTAGTTTGCTCATTGACACCATCGTTATAAACAAACGAGGCATTGCTTGCCGGTACCAGGGGATACATGAACAAGAAAAAGATAACAATGCCAGGATATAACAACATTTCGAATGTTTTTAATGAGGCAAACGGTTTAAAGGCGTAGCCTTCACCACCCCCTCGATTACCAAAAAAAGCTTGATAAAAATAAAACAAAAAGGGGATGGTCCACAAGCCTGTGACGATCAGGAAGGCATAAAGCTGATCGAATACATACCAACCAAAATAATCACCATATACCCGAAACGAGCTACCAACGTCCATTACTCGCTCCCACCTGAACTTGACTTACCACCTTCTGAGAGCGTATCTGTCGGTGTTTTAAAGGTGGCATTACCATAATGACGCTTTAAGCTTTCAGCATGTTGGTAAACACTGCTTATCCTTCCTGTTAAAAGTTCACTAGAAATTCTACGCTCGTACAATAAGTCATCAATATACTGTGTCAGCATTTTAGCCCGGTCATCGATGTCATTTTTAGCCATCTCATAAGAGGCTATATGATTTTCATTTCTTCCAGCTAACAGAGCCCGTCTTGCTTCAATCGCTACCTTTATCGTATTCGCGAGTGCTGCATCATCACTGAGTTGTTTAATCAAAACGGTTTCTAACGGCGAATTCTTCAAGATATTGATAAGTTGTGGAGTCAGCACTATCGAGCTGGACTTACCCATAATTTGGGTCAACTCTTCGGTGGTAGGTTCTGTTGATGAATCCACCATTGCCTGAATCGACTCACGAATGAGAGTTGCTTCTTTGCGTACCTTGGGTGAGAGTCCCATCGATGGAGTAGACATATCACTGGACATATAGGCACTGGTTACTGAAACATCTTCTCCACCTCTGCCTAGATCACCATCATCGGAGCCTATTTTATCGCCTGATATAGTGGACTGACTGTGTGTATTATTAAGGTCCGGACGATATTCCCCGACTACTTCTGTTAACCATTTTCCAAGTTCTTCAGGGGTATCCCAATAATCAAGCAGCGGATCATCACCAGTAGCTTTTGAACCATTCGTGGCATCACGTCCAAGTAACATATTAAATCCCGCTTTCGCGGCATCGGCAATGGGACGAATAGGGGGCTGGCCATCTCCACCGGCCATTTCTCCTCCGATCCATTTAAGCCCCTCTTTGCCGGTGTAATCTCGGATTTTACCCGTGACTTTTTCGATATCTTGTTCACCCGATGCTTTTGCCTCATTCATCACTTTAATCAAATGGTTCGCCTTACCCGCTTGAAGCCAACCGTCCAATTGGCCCCTGACATTGCCTAATTCACCTTCCAGCTTATTTAAGAATTCACGCTGGTAGCGTTCACGTTCTTCAGATCGGACCGTATAGTTTTCGGTTATCTGACACGAAGTAGGGTTGGCGATACATTGTGTGTAACCAGGAAGTTGTATTAAAGATGATGTGTACTGGCTAATATTCATCATACCTTTTACTTTTTTAGTCCAAGCATTCACATAGCTCTGCAGTAAACCTTTTAGTGTCGCTTTAATGGTTTCAAGTGGATCAAATTCTCCATCACCCATCAATAAACCAAAATCACGAATCATCTGAAGTTCTTTAGGCACATCCTTTCCTCCGATGACCCTAAAATTAGTACCTGCCCCAATCTCGTAAAAGAACACTTCATCACTAGGCAATGGTAAGTTTGGTATATTCTCAGCGATTGCCGTTTGGGATGCGCAGGCTAAAATAAAGCCCACTAAAATACGTTTCATGGTGTTTTTCATATTTATTGATTCTTAATATTAGGGGTTTAATAAAATACCAGGAGCAGGTTTGCAGCATTCATACTCTCGCCAGTAGTTCCAGCCATACTCGCCTTCTTCATTGTTTTTATTTTTTGGCCAGTCTTTATCATCGGTGCCAAACGCTTCGCATTGATCGGAGGGTTCAGGTACTAGCATTTGCCAGGCTTTTCTTTTTTCATCACCGGCTGGCATCTGAGTTGCAGAGGCTGAAGCGCCATAACAGGTTGTAGGACACGCCTCTTCGAGTGTGTCATAAGAGTCTGAGTATTCACTCGTATCATTATTGTACTCAGCCACGCAGTTAGGATCCTGTGAATACTCCCCAAAGCCTCCATTTTCACAGTTACTCTCATCCACTTCTGTCGGGATATAATTAACTTCACCTTCACTTGTCCCATAGGACTGATACACATGAGGAACCTGGTTTTTCTGTGTAACGATATCGATTGAGCGTTGTGCAATAACAGCTGCAGCTTTGGCAGGTTCTGTTTGAAGAACAAATCCTATTCTTGGGTGTACTTTGCCCCAGGTATTACCGGTTGGATTACTGACGCTGAGACTTCCAATTTCTCGTGCACCTGTGATATAGATCGAGGCATGGGGGTTTAGTTCGCCTCTACGCCAGGCTATTGCGTCTGCTTCAGACATAAAATAGGGCTTATAGCGTTTTACATTAGACTTACAGATAAACTGTTTGCCTAAAATTGCTGGAACACCATATTTCATGGTTTTTCTAATTACTTTAGGCGCGGGTGAGCCGATCACATTGGCTTCGAACATCCGATTGTTCTTTACTGTGTTTGAAGATTGCCTTCCTACGTGACCATTTAAAACCTCACCTCCACCTAATGCATGGTCATCGAATGCTGAACGCATTGAACTTGAGTTGAAAATCTCCATGGCCGCTTTGCTTTCGGTGCTGCGAATATCGGTGAAAGGCGTTTGCCCAGGTGTTTTAAAAGAGGTCACAACAAGATCAGGCAAATTGTGATTAATCCTATCGCGGAAATACCACTTAAAATAAACACCAAATGGTGTAACTATAATCAGCAGATAAATACATATTGGCATAATGATTTCATAGTCAAGACACTCAAAGGTGTGTGCATCGGCAATGACATCAATGCCGCTAAACGTTTCGGCTTGTACATTGACATTCACAAAGGGATTGATCAGTGCAATATAGATAATGAAGGCAAGCAGTTTATTGTTTTTCCTCATTTTTGATTCTCCTTGATCAGCGTCAAGAGGTCGTATTGCTGTTGGTAAAGTTGACCGTTGAGAATCACTGCTGGCAACATCTCAGGCGTAATGCCCTGTTCTTCAGCTTGATTAACATCACTGATAGCGTATTTCACGTCATCTAATTCGCTGGGTAAGATAGTCGATGGTGTAACCGGCTTAACCTTCATCTTCGCAAACTCTTGCATAAAGAATTCGGTACGCTCGATATCACCCATTGCCATTAACGCCTCCAGGCCTATATTGGCAACAACCGCATCGATTGCTGGTTGATACTTTTCAGTTACTCGCTGTGAGATCTGATCCTGGACTTCATCAATACGGTCTACATAGATATAATTGACGGTGAAACCATATGCTTTGGCTTCAGCAATTCCTGTGACCTGATCAGCATGTTCCTTATTCAGGAAAATTTTAATTTCACTGGCGAAAACAGCCTGTGAGAGCAGTAGTAATAACGTGATAGACGCACAAGTTTTTGTCGTTAATCGGCTTAATTTAATCAAATGCTGCATAACCATCCTCATTCTTATTGGGTAATACCAAATACTCTTCATCTAACACTTCAGCGCAGTGACAACAGATCCCGATGCCTCGTGCTTCATCTTTAATTTTCCAGCGTATTTCGGGGCAATTAATGGTTGTGTCACCGCAAGTAGCACACCAAATATTGATGACTTTATCCGTGTTGTTTTTAATAACTTTTTTAACCATTGATCTGTTTACCAAAGCGTTCTCTTTTATGGAGAATCTCTTCGGCCACTTTAAAGGCTGCCTCAGCCTCATTAATATTGAGCTTCTTCATCAAGCGATGTCGTTTCGCAATCTCAGCATTCTCAGTACCTGTCAGTGCTAATACAATCGCCGGAGGAACAGCTCTAAAGATTGTATTCACGTTCGATGAGATCACACCGCCTTCCGTGAACTTTTGGTATTCTTTCTTCGTCCCGGTTAATAAGTTGCCTTGATGTTCGTTAAGGTCCTTAAACTTCTTGATACGCTCAAGCTCATCTATTTCCATATTCAAAGCAAACCACCATTCTGGTTGAGCCAAGATCTCTTTGGTGGTATCAGGCATCTGCTCCAGTGATTGGGTGATAATCCACAACCAACCCGCATAAGTTCGCCACATGGCGGTGATTTTTTTCAAATAGGGAGCAATCAGTGGGTTTTTAACCAGGGTATGCGCTTCATCAATAACCGTAATCGTATTTCGTAGATTTTCCCGATCATTTTCCACGATATGATTAATCGTCTGTAGTTGACCTGTCATAGCAATGGCTAGGTCAATTTCATTGCCATCTTTCGCCAATTCACCTAATTCTAAGATCGTGATATCGGCATTTTTAACTTCATCTCTTGGACGATTAAATAATTGTCCTTTGAAGCCATTGGTGAAGCGTTGCATGATCGTTGCAAACTTAGCCAACATTTGACGTTCGTTGCGTTCTGGGAATCTTTCCTCATCGGCAGATAATGCTTTTAACGCCTTAACCACATCTTCTGTCAGTGCTTCTCTGCGACCATCTTCTACAACTGTTTTAGCAGCGAATTGGATGGCTTCTGAGACTAGTGCTTCAGCATGTGAATCGTATTTATCAAGTTCTTTTTCTCTACCACCTGTGAGCATTAGCTTTGCTACAATTTCAGCCTCACCAAGAATATTACGATCACCCGAATCATTGATAACCGTGTTATTCGGATCTCCATCACTACCTGTTTCAATTAATGGAATATCGGCGAAAGGAGGTAAAGAAGGTTGGCTGTGTTTAGTCACTTGAATTCGATTGACCTTATAGCCATGAAAATCAAGGAAATCACCAAATAGTCCGAAGGTGGGAAGTGCTGTAATAAGGTAGAGTCTAGGGTTGTGGACATAGAGCAGCTGTAGCAACATATTAATCGTCGTTGCGGTTTTACCTGATCCTGTTGAACCAATCATGAATAAATGTGCATTTTTTGCACGGTCCAGGTTATTCAAAGGATCAAAAGATATCGGTTCTCCACCGGTCGCATTAAAGTTGATACCATGATGATTGGTACCCCGACCACGGGTTAAGAAGGGTATGAGTCGTGCAGAATGATCATCAAATATTTTTCTGGCACGTCCAAACTCTTTATCGTCCAGTTCCACATCAAAATTCATGGGCAATCCGCGCGTAAAGGTATCGAGAATCAGTACATCACCATTCTCACCCACAGGTTCAATGACATCGAACCCTGCACCTTTCACTGCAGCCATACAGGTTGTAGTTCTTGTCTCTAGCTCCTCTAGTGATTGTGCGTCAATGTAGATTCCAGCGACTGAGGTAATCAAGCGATCACCTTTGGCCATTGCGAGCAAGGTGGCATCACATTCTTGGCGAGTAAGCTCAGCATCCATACCATCACCGATTGCACGTGATTTTGTCCCAGTCACTTTGCCTTCTACTTTATCTTGAGCATGAATGATCAGTGTGTACATTAAAATGGATCCGTCAGGCATCCGGTCAAAAGGTGTTGTCCCATTCTTACTTTGAAGTACCCAATGCCCAGGCTTGGGTTTATATTGATAAGGCTCTAACGTAATAAAACGATTAAAACGCTTACCTAAGCGCCAACATTTATTCTCATGATCACAGCTAATTGGACTGTTACGAATACACATCTCGCCCAAATCAAAGGCAGCGGGAAGTTCGCCATTGTTTTCCTCTTCACGCGGATACGGCATTCTTTCCATGTGTTCATAGGCATCTTCCTGTTCACCTGAGTACCAAGGCATCAACCACTTGTAGACCGATTCACCGTCCATACGTTTTGTCTGAATACCTGCTTCCCTGAGTGCTTCAGAGACGCGCAAAACCTGATCATTGAGGTGTAATGGATCTACATCACGGCTGTTTTTGTACAGAACCATTTTGACTCGACGAAATCGAGCTCGCCAGGATAAACCGGTGCGAGATTCTTCAAAGACACCTGAGCGTGACGATATATTGTTTAAGTGTTCGTCTAAGACATTACCCCACATTTCTCTATATTCTTTGGGGGGTAATTCACCCTCAAGTTTGTCTTTGTCATAGCTTTCAGCATAGGATTTAATTTCATGGGTGAGTGCTCTAACTGGTTCATCATTAATATAAATCTGAACAATCCAGGGAATGGTTTCACCGGTAATCGCGCTAAAGGCAATCGCGATTTTATCCGCTATTTCTTCGATATTTTCCTCATTCATGCCTTCCACATCGGCAGGTAGGATATCCAGAAATACCGCACGTTTTTCACGTCCTGGTTCATCATCTGAAACAATCTGTTTATTGATCGTATCGTAATGAGAAAAGGGTACATGATCTAAAAATGACTCTTCAGCAATGGTTCCTGTTTTAGTAATCGGCTTTTTTCGGTCTTTTTCCTCTAGTGGCACATCACCGGACAACGGATAATAGGTTCCTCGCCTTATCTTATTCCACCAGGTATCTTTTAGTTTCTTACGGCGTACATTGCCATATTTGACCACTCCGTCAGAGGTGTTTGGTGTCAGTCCTTCAGTGGGTGGTTTAACGCTCATAAAGGTAATCTCTTAGTAGTTCGCTTGCAGAGTTGCTGGCATTTCACCTGGCAAGGCATAATGGTTTTTGTCATAAAGGGAAAAGCAACTGCTATAACCCGGTATTGTTGCCTCTTCTAACGATAGGTGTGGGTATACATACATGCACAAATCAGGATTAGGAAGGCGCGGAAAAATCCCCTTGAGTTCCTTAGCCTCTGAACGTGTGTAGTGCATTAATGGGACATGTCTTGACTGTCCTCTCACCCTATTGAACATTGATACAGGGACAGGCTGATGCGCTGACTCTGATACAGAACGCCTGTATGACTTAATATCAGTCTCTGAGCCTTGACGTTTCATAATGTCTGCGACAGTTGCACGAGGCTTTTTTGACGCTGAGTTAGCAGTATTCATCTGACTCGATGAGCTACATCCGCTGATAGCAATGCTGCTAATCAGTAAGGCCGTTAACGTTATTTTCTTGTCCATAAACCAGTTTCCTTAAATAGGTGGCATTATCAATTTCAAGTTGTTGATCGATGTTAATGGTCACAGGCGTACCCACTGGCACAACCACCTGGTCCCAACTATCAAACTCTTGGTTTTTTAAAATATCAGCGACACTTTGTGCCCCTTCCGCGATAGCAGATCCTGTTACAAACTTTGTATCATTACCTGTCACTGCGGAGGCGATATTACTGGCATCAGTGAGCGTGGTGACTTGTGTTTGTGCATAGGCATTAGCGGCACCTGCGGCCATGTTCGCCAGGATTGATTTTCTCAGTTGGGCATTACCATTGGAGTAGAGACGACCTTTGATACAAGGGTCACCGTATGGATCTGTTAAATAACCGATGGTATTACCAGCGCTTATGCTGGATGTCTTAGCACTTCCTGATCTTGCTGTTTTTGAGCGGGGCAGGGTGAGGATTCTCCCATCTTCAAAAATATACGTAGCGCGTCTGATTTTGGTGATGACACAACTTCTAACTGAATCACCGTAGACCACCCCTGACATGATCATTCCATCCAGACCAGAAATAGAGAATCCATTCGCTGCCAGGTTTTCCCGACCAATAGCCACTTTAAAAGGTGCAGGGTCGCCTATGTTGCCACTTTTAGGAATTCGCCCTATCAAGGCAGTTATCGTTATCGAATCGTTTAATACCGCATCTGCAGGAATAGTGTAACGAGGGTCTACGACCACTTCAGGTTGCTGATCGACTGCTGAGACAGCGTCTTTACTATGATCATCGTTTGATGATTGATCGAGTTGATCCAGATAGTTTTTAGGGACTTGCCCATTTTTATCTATCGGTGCGCCATAGGCTCTAACACGTGAAGTGGTTTCTGGCACGACCGTAGGTTCATTGGTAAGTCCCCCCGTTGAAATGGGGTACTCGGTTTGTGCTTCATTGGGTAACATCGCTGCAATGTTTCCTGTGACCGCTTCGACCAGATTCTCTTTGATCGCTTCAAAATCCAGTGTTTTATTGTTATTGCTTGATACCGCTGATTTTACGGCAGTCATTTCACGGTTCTGTTGATCTAACTTCTGCTGTAACAAACTATTACTCTCAACCATTTGCTTCATCATCTTTCTCATTTCAAGAATCTCTTGTGAGGACTTTGACGTTGCTTCTCTCACACCTTTCACTTGACTCTCAAAAGTCGCTGACTTTTCAGCCAGGGTGTTCAAAGTATCGACAGGAAGATCTGCATCGACCTGTACACTCTTCATTCTGCTTGAGTTAAAGCCAAGGTTGGCTCTGCGTGTACCATCTTTATCAAAGAGAAAGAAATTCACATAGAGACCCGCTCCGACTACTGCCACAATCAGTAGTGTAATAATGGGAAGCATCTTGCTTGATTTGGAAGAAGCCATTATTTATCTCCCCCCTATTTTTATCATTGGGTTTGATCGAA
Source organism: uncultured Cocleimonas sp. (assembly GCF_947495625.1). GTDB lineage: Bacteria > Pseudomonadota > Gammaproteobacteria > Thiotrichales > Thiotrichaceae > Cocleimonas. Next base: position 39,180 of record NZ_CANLZW010000009.1, on the reverse strand, counting down.
TCGCATCTACATAGGCATCCTCTGAAATAAGAAAGAGGGTACTTGTGTCATCCGGACTTCCGTTTGGAGCAAGCTGCGTATGATAAAATAAGGAAGCTTTCCATTTACCTCTGAGTAACCTGGGGTCTAAAGCCAAGTACTTATTGGTTCGGTTTTGCACTTTAATCGCTGAGACATGGAGTCCACCTGAGCGCCAGGCAACGACAGGCTGTGTATTGATTTCATTACCTCTATACAAATGATAGGTGCGACGTTTATTAATAAACTCACGGTGCATACCCACGGTCTTAACGCGAAGTCTTTCAGGTGCATAGACTTCACGTGCAGCATATTGCAGTAAGGTTTTAAACCCGGCCCCTGGTGATGACCTTCGTTTTAAAGGCGCAATTACAGACTCTGCTATGACTTTTTTATCTTTATCGGCCACCGCAAAGCGGTCCTCACCCACGACTATCACGAGGCGTTGATTGCCCACCTTTTTTTTAGTGGCCATAACATCCAGTAAGTACACTTTATTGCCACCATCTTCACCAACAATAATGCGGGTCGATTTAAACGGTTTCTTGGCTTTGAAATAGACATTCTTACCAACGATTTGCACGTCCAGGTCTGGCTTTAACTTATCTTTAACATCGGCCCACACCAGCTTGATATCGGGAAACGTTAAACGGCGCTCATTACCCACACCTAGCGTGATTTTCAAAGCATCACCCCTATAAATCATCCGTTTTGCGCTTTGTGCAAACGCTGTTTGTGTTCCAGATTGTGTAAACACGAGCGTTACTATGACTATTAGCCGGGTAAACATTTTCATAACAGTGAGTCCTCAGTTTTAACCATTTCTTTTTTATCTAATTCTTTGGATATCTTTGTGGGTTCATCCTGATATCCATCGAGTGCCAATAGCCAGGGGTTTCTATCGCGATCAATATCGTACAGTGCGACTCGAAGGGGGTAACGTAAGTAGAGGTGTTTAATGGTCTCTCCCTTAATCATTTCTGTTAACTCAACATCCAGTAGCACCACCCAGGCAGAGGGTTTTCCATCTTTGGTTGATACGACTTTCACCCGGTCTTCATCCCAGCCCGAAGCAATGGGACGAATGGATCGGCTCCGATGCTTAAGTTCTGAACTGACTTTGTTGCCCTTACGTCTTTCTACATCACGTCTTAAAAACGCCATGTATTCAGGTGTCAGCATGTGTTCATTCGCACGGATATTTTTCTCGTATTCTTTTTCACCATCGTAAGACCAGTGGTTGAGACGCTGAAATACGAGCTGTGCAAAGCTATACACGGTGGTTTTGTGCATGGTATTTAAAGCCACTGATTCGGCTTTACCGCCCAGGGTATAGGAGGGGATATCGACAAATGAGCGCTTCAGTTGATTCTTTGCTGAAACGAGTAGATATCCTGAAAATAGTGTCATCAAAATCAGCGCGACAGAAAGGGTTCGTATAACCGCCAGTAAGTTATCTCTATTTTTTTGATAAGCCATGTCTTTTCCTCGTCAATCTTCTTTTTCGAGTGGATTTAAAATGTGTGGTTTTATGAATAAAAGGTGCTGGAACTTTGAAATAACGCTCGATGTATACATGCTTCATGTGGGTAACGTAATTACGTGGTTTATTGCGCTTATAGGCAGCAAGCATGTACACCCCCGCGAATAAACTAATCACCAGGACAAAGGCACTGGCAAGCATTGAAAACACGGCACTAATGACAAATAAAAATAAAATGAAAGCACCAATACTTATTACGGATGCGATGACGGTAATCATTTTAAATTCAGGATTTGTGACCCCCTTCATTATCACGGGGTCACGGTCGATCCTATTGGGAACGAAATCAGCCATTGTTAGGCAATAGTCGTTTCATAAGCTGGGCTGATCGAAGTGGTTACGATATTTGTTTCTAAGTACGTAACGCCTTTAGTCACAAAAATGGTAACGACAGCTAATACCAAAATACCAAGAAAGATAGTCAGGACTAGTCGTGGCATAGTGCCTTGCTTATTGTCATCATCAGCCCACGAACCGTAAGCTCTAAGGCAGAACCAGCCCACCATCATGAATGCAATTCCGATGATGACAAAAGCGATCCATTTAGCGTACTTAACAATATTTTCCAGAATGGCAGTAGTGACCTCTGCACCGGTTTCATCGGCAGCTGAGGCAATGTTTGGAAATAACATGACAATACTCAGAAGAAGCAGGGCAAATAATCCTTGTTTTACAAAAGATGGAGATTTAATAGTTTGAGCAAGATACATAGTTTTTCCCTCCTTAAAGGGCAGTGATAAAAATGAATAAAAATGACATGAGGAGCAGTGCCCTCATGGAAAAAATGAATGTGCCAGCAAATACTTCCTCATCATCCTGGCTCACACCTTCTTTCCAAAAAAACAAAATTTGTACACCAGCAAGGAGCATCATCAAGAACACGAGCAGTCCTTTAAAAAACTTCTGCATCATTGATACGCTGGTATTGGTATAAGCTTCAAAAACATCGATAGCATCTGATATATCAGCCAACACAGTTGGGTAAGCTAAATCAATGGATATGCCAGGACTACCCCCTTCTATGGTTGGCGCAGGTACGCTATCTGTGTTGATGGTATTTCCTGAATAACCGGCGTAGTTCTGGGCAACTTTCTGCACATAGGGAACGGTTTCAGAGTAGGGGGGAACTCCACCATATTGTTGAACTGCACCAGGACCTGCGTTGTAGGCAGCAGCCATTAATAATGGATCGCCATCGATGTAGGAGAGACCCGATAACCATTTCAGGTACTCAGCCCCTGCCATAATATTTGTCTTAGGATCTTTGAGATCTTCGACGCTATAACCTAAATCAGCGCCGGTAGCTGGCATGACTTGCATGGCACCAATGGCACCTGCACTTGAGAGTGTTGTGCCATTACCGATATCATCACGAAAGGCAGACTCCTGTTTGATAATTGCCTTAATAAAATCACGGTCCACACTGGTTGCAGCAGCTGCCTGGCCGATATATTCATCCCATTTATCTTCATCCGCAGCAAACACGACCGACTGAAGCATTAGCAGTAAAATGAAGGAGACAGATTTGAGAAGTGAATACTTCATTGAGCGTACTTACCTCGCAGTACTGGAAATTGGCGAATCTGATCACCTGAGCCAATTAAGGCGCGCTCGATGCCACTAATGATGGTTTTAATATCACTGATTAGGATCTGGTAGTTGAACCTGGCTCTGTTTTGCTTATTGGCGTACCTAGACGCTTCCTGGGCGATAGGCAGGATGCTCTGTAGTTCATGGATATATTGTTGCAGCAGGGCGTTCTCATTTCCGAACTGTCCTGAAAACCCATACTCAATACACAATTCCTGATTTTGAAAGGCATGGTTCTGCGTTCCATTGATAGCTGTATAGAGACCTTTCTTAACGAGGTTGATATCCATCACCAGGCAATGATATGAAAAACGAAAACGGTCTTGATTGTCCGCATTGCGTTGAGCTTCTTGCAATAGCTCATTCGAAGCATTCATCTCATAGAGGATGCGTTGTAATGTCGATTGTTCTTCCACGACAAGTGTTGGACGTGCCTCAGTGACAGCCATCACCGATAAAAAGATGAACGTAATCGTTACTATCAATGGGGATGTGAAGCTCATGTGTTTATATAGAGTCATAGTCAGTAGAATCCTTATGCGTACTTTTTAAATTTCAAGGTGGATAACCAGATTGCGTAGGAGATCATCAACACAAAAGGAAGAATCACTATCGTTGGATGAATAGACCAGGGAGAGGCTAAATAAAGAACAAAGGGTGCAATGGATAGGGGTTTAATCGATTGAAAAGCCCGATGCCAAATCCAGCCTGATTCTCTATCACCACCAAAGCGCCTTAGCTCACGTTTCATCAAACCATCGACTAATGCCATCGCTGCAAAGAGCAGGAAGATAGGTAGTGAGAAAGTCAATACAAAGACCCGCACAAAGAACAACTGGGTGATATTTAGCGATGCTTTGATGTATCCGACATAGCCTGTATTGGCACTGGAATCGACAATAGACTGTGCAATATCGTAGCCAAACCAGACGAAGAAGAGGTTGTACATATACGATGAAAAGCGCACCGCATTATCCGTGGGTGAGCCCAGGACCCCATGAAAATCACGATTGAGCCAACCAAGCTCTACTCTTAACATCTGCAGAGAATGTGCTGAACCAGGAAGCTCCCACCAAGCAAAAAGAATACCCAATATTTCAATCAAAATATTGATGAATAGGGCAATCACTGTCCACACTAGGAGATAGAAAAAGAACCGAATAATATTTCCTATTATGTTTGTTTTCTTTTTGGGTAAATCTCTGTCTTCAGCCACGGTTTAATTCCCCAGCGTTGAACCAACCAAAATCATTAGATGAATACCAATCTTCAGAGGTGATCGGCAGATAACCGCGTTCCATATCATCCGCAATAGCGGCTAAATTATCAGGCAGAATCTTATCTTTTCTATCTTGTGCCTCGTTTGGCATCGGCAATCTGAGTTTGTATAATTGCCCGCCTTCTAACATGGCAAACGCTTGACCTTTTGGTAGAGCCATCATTACGTCTTCACTCACTAACTTGACGTCTTTTTCTGTAATTCTGTCTTCGTTTCTGGAGTCAAATTGTGTATCGCTTGAGGTATCTGATGAATCAGAAGCACTGGTGATTGCAGTCAGAGAGTTAATTTCAACCTCAGGTAATTTGTCCGTAAAGAACTGTGCGGTCTCTTTGTTAAGCACCCGCATCATAATGGTTGTATTAAAATTACCTTCGATCTGTCCTGCTTTAGCGACATCGCCGATACCTGCGACAATGTCAGAGATCGTTTGTGTATAAGCGGTGACCTGGAATCCTGCGCCACCAGCTTTGTTGAGCATGGGAATAAATTGGTCGCCTACAAGCTCATTAAACTCATCAGCATGTAAGGATATTTTGGGCATTTCAGTGGCTTTAAGACCATCAGCAAGGCCATGATCTAGACCGTTTTTATATAAATGACCGGCGACTGATGTTAAATCAGCGAACATAGATGCACCGATTGCCCCACCTACGACTGAATCAGACAGGCAATCCAAACCAACATAGACAACTGCTTTTTGTTGAATCACGGATTTCCAGTCAAAAATTGGACGATTATCGTTCACATCAGAATACTCAGGTGCTAAGAGCTCTGCAGTTCGACCTGATGTGAGTTGTTCCAATAGCGGTGCTAACGAAGAAACTATTTTGTCAAAATAGGTTTTGTCATAACGAAATGCGCCCATCAAACCATCGAGAACAGAATCATAAACTTCTGAGGTTTCCAGGTATTTCATAATGGCAATCCCTTCAAAGTCACGACCTTTTAACGCAAACGGTAGTGTCTTCTCATCCAGGTTGTCCTGAATCACCTGAGTGGCAGTTGCCCAATCCTTAATTTTTCTCTCATTAAAAACATGCTTGGCATAACGTATAAACAAGTTATCGATGGAGAGAATATGACGTGAAATCTTATGGTAATCTGGACGTTCACCTAAACGTACTAGGGCTTGAGCTATGATATTCACAAAGCGCCAGCCAAACATTTTAAATGCAGCTGAATTTCCCTCAGAAGGAAGCTGATCGGCAATACGACCGGCAACCTCAGTGATGCGCGAAAACTCACCCACAGGGTTATAACGTGCAGAGATATCTGGGTAGCCCAAATGAAAGATATAGCATTTACGTCCTGCGCTTATCGCTTCACCGTAAACGCGTCGCATCAAAGCGGCATCACCTTTGGGATCAAAAACTATCGTCACATCACCGCGTTTAATGTCTTGTGTGATTAACAATTCAGCTAAACGTGTTTTTCCAACGCGTGTAGTACCTAAGACTAGAGTATGGCCAACACGTTCCCCAAGCTTTGAGTAGATATCCTTTTCACCTTCCCACATACCCACTGCGTGGATCTCAGGCGAGCCACCTACATCAGGTAGCGGTTTCAAAGGATTCATTCGAGATTTAGAACTGGTTAATTTAGTGATAGGTTTAATCACAGGGTTTGTTTCAAAGGTATCCTCTAACCATCGAGCAAAGCGATAGCTCATTGATGGTTCAAGGTACTTATCAGGGTTGTTCCTATGAATATCTTTGAGCCGTTGCGTATGCTTTGATCGCCATCGAAAACCTTTACCTAAGAATAATTTCTTTGTAGAGACAGGAACCTGCTTTGAAGACATTTCGTAATACGGTAGCTTTTTTAAACCACGTTGATACTTCTTTATCCTCCGGGCTTGCCGGTATCGGACAATCGCTAAAACAAACAATAAGAACGAGGCAAAATAGGTCACTGAAGGTGTAAGCATAATTACACCAGGCGCAACAAATAAAATGACAGAAAAAAGAATAGCCACGACTGCTGAGTTCATCTCAACAGGCGGTCGCAGCAAATTCTCAACTAAGTATTTAGTACTCATTGAACTGTCCTAGATGCGGTTATTCTTGAGTAACCTGTTAATGGACGTTCTTTAGTAATGAGTGTTAATGACGTCACACGATACACCGGACCGCTGGTGCTAACATTCTCATTAGTACGTAAGAATTTGGGTGCTAACACTGCTTTGTTTTTTGGTTTATCGCTTCGATGTAGCACCAATATATTTATAGCTTTTAGAGGTTGTCTAGCACTTTTGATCGAGTTCTTTTTGTTAACCGCAAGTTGACGAGTGTTTTTCTTACTGGGTCTTAATTCACGATTTTGTAAGGAGGGTAAGCCTTTATATTGCCGATAAAATCGCATCACTTTCTTTACATACTTTTGAGTTTCTTGATATGGAGGAATCCCTTTGTATTTATCAACCGCTCCTTCTCCCGCGTTATAACCGGCTAATGTGAGACGTATATCACCGTTAAAACGTTTGAACAGCCAACGAAGGTATTTAGTTCCGCCGGTGATATTCTGTTCAGGATCAAAACTATTTTTGACATTAAAACGCGCAGCAGTCGCAGGAATTAATTGCATCAGTCCTTCCGCTTTAGCATGAGATACAGCCAAATGGTTGTAGTTGGATTCAGCTTTAATAACGGCATGTACAAGCGCTGGGTCTACACCGTACTTCACTGCTTTTTTTAGGATTATTGAATCAAACACCCAAGCATCCTTACTCTTGCCATAAGTTGTGCTGCTGAAGCAGAACAATATGACAAAGATAGAGAGTGTCAGGCTTTTTGATATAGAAGTATGTTGATGAAAATACACGCTTATCTCCTCACATCTACTTGAGGTAATTGCGTAATCCCAGCTTTTCTTAGTGCCTCTGCTGACGTTTTATTGAGACGTACTTTGGAAGGTACTAAGAGTGGAGAAATCCCCATCTCTTTAGCAAATGATCGAATGGCTTTATCAGATGTAGAAGCGATATAAAGATCAATCTGCTTATCTTGCTTTAGCCATTGTTGAATCGGCTTCTTACATTCAGGACAGGGTAGACGAACGTAATAATTCAAATACATCGAATCTAATGAAGGTGTACCCTCACTGTTATTCGAATATGGAGGGTCTGCTTTAAATAGCGGCACATGTGAATAGAGCCTTCTATTTGCCGCTTGGAAAGCTTCCTCAAAAGCAATTTCACGATCTACACGTTTTCGTTCTATATGAACAAGCTTCTCTGCAAGCGCATCTCTTTCTGAAGCTGTTACCCCCTCACGCATTCCTAAAGCTGCCAGAGGATGTAGATTAGGAGACCAGAATTTACGGTTTCCTTGAATCACGCGTTGATATTCTTGAAGTTCTTTAAAGTTAAGGCCCCAGGCATTGACACCTTTCTTGTTAAACTGAGTCATTAGCAATTCTTTATTTAAAGACTCACGTTCAACGGTATAGGTCTCACTATCACTATAAGCATTCACCGAGAGTAAAAAGCAAAACACACACAACAGTAATTGCCCCGACGTTAACGATCGACAGAGTGATTCCTGTCTCATTGCAATGCCCTTGGGATACACCATACGTCTTTGGCATTCTGAACAGATAGATCCCGTATAATGTAATTGCAGTCACTGTTAATTTTTCTAGGTACTGCTTTTTTCTTCGTCACTTTAACGACCTTAGTCTTTGTGACTTGTTGGGTGGGTGTTAATTGTGAACTGACTTTCTTTAAATCAATGACAGAGCCGCATCCAACCATTGCTATGGTGACAAGGGAAATTGATATGAAAGAGACTATGCAGGTTTTTGTATTGGTCATAATCAATCGTCCTATCTCAATTCTTTAGGAAGATCAGACCAATTGATTTGATAGTTAGAATGAGTACTATTATTTTTTAGCGCTCTGTGTTTCTTTGAATTCGCTTTAACAAGCCTTGCTTTGTTTTTTCTATCTTGAAGAGCACGTCTTTTAGACTCAAGAGCACGTTGATATTGTTTCTGAGTAATACTAATTTGTTGCTTTGAAATATTGGTCGTCTTATTCGCCTTTACTTGCTTAGTTTCAACCTTATGACGTGCATCTTTAAAATGACCGGGTAACTGAAAACTCACTAATCGATTGATTGGATCAACGGATAAGCTCCAAGGCTCACCTGCGAGTACTGTTAAGGCTTGTGCTAGTGTCAGTGGCCCCATGTTTCTGTGGATCTTTGGCAATCGTAAACGAAACAAACTATGAACACGTTTATCTGGGTGATAACGCGTTAATTTGTAGCCTGTGTCACTCAACAGGTAATTAATGGCTTGCCCTACGGACTTAATATCATTTTTAAAACTGATATGAGGCAGCACCAAGTTCATTGGGTTCTTTTGCGCATTGGTGGGCCCAGGCAGGACATCTACATATCGAGAGACTGATAAGACGCTTTCATTTTGATGGGGTAAAGAGGGTGTTTTTGCTGAAATTGAAGTCGTTACCAGTAGTAACAAAATCAACCAAGATGGTGTGATTTGCATAATGTAATTTCCCAAATAGACAGAAGGGAAATTGCCATACATTATTTGTAAAATCTTGCGTAAAAGCTAAATCAGCACTTACACATTTATTTCAGTCAGTCTTGTTTAAACGACCACTCATCACGAGTGGTCGTTTATAAGATGGTATGCGCTCGATATACGAACGCGACATTGAGAATTACCTGAAAAAGAGATAGTGCATTTTGCAGATGGAGTAGGGGGTTTCCTGCTAAAACATGCCATCAGTTCTCGTCAAACAACGTTGGCATCATTCTCGAATCGTATTTACAGGGAAGGTGATTCATTTTCTAAGGCACGAATTTACGTACAAAGGGCCTCGCATTTAATGGCAGTTACGAGTCACTGCTGCTTGTTAGATATCCATATAGATATCTCAAAAATGCCTCATAAAGCACTTTTGATATATTTACTAAGAGTTTTAATGCTGCCAGGTAAGCATGCTTACCTGGACTTACAACGTAGAGAATAAACTAAGGTTTTCACATTCTCAGTTTGTATTGTTCTGTATTGTGGTGATTCTATCAGGGATCGGTCAATACAGTGTGCTATCGGGTGTACATGGAAGTGAAACACCTGTCTGCTGATTGGATAGCGCGGAAGCAGCTCTTTAGTAGCTCGCTATAAGTGACGAGCAAACACTGTGAAATCTAGGATATAGGTTATCAAAATTAAGTTAGTGACACCAATAGGGAATTCTTATTTCTTAATGAGAAAAGCCACATAGTGTCTACCGATGGAGGTAGACACTAGTAGACTCGTTAATTAATAAGATAATAGTGTTCCAACAACCGTAAATGATTTTGAAACGACCTTCTTAATAAGGCGGTTACGCTTTGCTGCTTTTCATGTTGCAGCGTCAGACGTTCCTACGGAAGTACTTTGAGTATTGTTTATACTAGGTTGAGCTGCTGCAATAGTTTTAACGATTGAGTCTACAGATTGATCAGATTCAATTATCTGAACGGGTAGTTTCTTACTGTTTGATTCAGCTACGTTTTCAACTATCTTTTTCTCTTCCTGATAAACAATTGCTCCATCTATTTTAATAAAACGAATTGATAACAGACGACCTTTATTAACCGATCTAAGTTCATCCTCTTTCGTTTTAAATGGCTCTGCATAACTATCAGAGATCACGAATTGACAAATTACTTTGCTCGATTCGTTATTGATTTCATCTCGATACTGCTGGATGAGAGTAGCGGTATCGTCAGTTACACAGGTAACATCGTATCTTGAATATTGAATATCCTCTGAGCTACCAAATAAAGCGCTAATAGATACGGCAGTGAAGGGTTTAAACCTCTTGCCAGAACTTGGCTTTACTACTCGTGCACGATTTAAGTAACCGATGCCAGAGGTGTGTAGGTCAAAGTATGTGTTTTCGCTTGTTTGAGTTGTCATGATTTAATCTCCTAGAATGTTCAAAAAACAAAGGAGGCAAACACGACTCCTGAAGGAGATATGTTTTATCTCCTTGATCAGAAATGGCTATTGAATAGCCGACGTTTGTAAAATGCTCTATCAGATAAAATATCTGATACCATCATATTTGAGCGAGGAATGATGGTTTTTAGTTTCTGTTGAGTACGCAACAGCACGGTAAAACTTAAAAATAATCACGCAATAACACTAAAAATAATGCGAGTGAGTGATCACTTTCAAAAAAATATTGGAATTGTGTAGTCGAATATGCCTAATTTACTTCCCAGATAAATCTTGAAAAGACAAACAGAAGAGCCAGTATTCTGGACTATGAAAAACGTATTACGAGTTGAATGATGTGGATCACGTTTTAATAAACGCTGCACGAAGATCCGCAGAGTGCGATGACTTAAATATAGAGTTTTTTGTTTAAATAATCAATTAATGAATAGATTTCATTGGGTATTGATTTTCACGCCTCCTAAGTATGAGATCATTTATGACCACAATAACGCTAGCGGAACGGCATAGTATATTTTGCCTTTGTTACTAAAAGGCAAAAACCTTGAGCCTGCATACAATATAATTCCAAGTTTGAGTTGCTCACCCACAAGCTCTGCAAATTTACTGATTCCTTTAAAGTCACTTTCACGAACCGTACTTGATGCTTTAACTTCTATACCAATTAAAGAACCATCAGATTGTTCTAGAATAATATCTACCTCATTCTTTTGTTTATCTCGGTAATGATAGAGCTTCATACTTTCTTGTGACCATGCCATATGCTTGTAGCATTCCATAACAACAAAGCTTTCCAATAAGCCACCATAAAATGATGAATCTAATAGTTGTTGTGGTTTCTTTATGCCTAGTAAATAACAAGCCAGCCCTGTATCGACCATTTGCAGCTTTGGCATTCCTATTGTTTGTCGTTTAGCGCTGTTCTTAACAAAGGGATGTATACGCTTAATGATAAACATCCATTCTAACGCTTCGATATACGATTTAACGACTTTGTCGTTTTGAGAAAGATCATTGGCGATACTTGCATACTTTAATAGATTGCCACTTAAATCCGCTAGATAGGGTATGAGACTTTCTAGCTTGGTATGATAATCTCCTTTGGCTTGATAAACACTTTCAAAGTCTTTAAATAGACGACCTTGAAGATAAGACTGTAGCCAGATTTGTCTGGCACGAGGGCTTTTATTCTGTAGTTCGGGATAACCACCATCAATTAATGTTTGTGCGAGTTGTTCACGATTTAGTGAGGGCAAGTTTTCTGGTACTGATAATTTCTCAGCCAGTAAAAAATCAATTAAATTAAATTTTCCGCCCATGATTTCTGTGATAGAAAGAGGGTATAGCTCCACTCTAGCCATATGGCCTGGCAAAGCTTCTTGAGTTTTAGCTGAACTGAAAATATCAGCAGATCCTGTAAGAAAAAATCGACCTCGTTCACTGGGTTTTAGTTGATCTGATATTAGTTTAATAGCAGATATAAGCTCAGGAGCATATTGAAATTCATCAAGAACTATAGGCTGTCCAGCGAAGCTATCAATAAAGCCATGTGGGTCAGACTGAGCAGAGGCTAAAGCTGTCTGTTCATCAAGGGAGATATAACGCATTTCTAAATCTTTAGCTATTTGTTGTGCGAGTGTTGTTTTACCTGCTTGCCTTGGGCCGGTTAGATACAGGATACGAAACTCATTGAGTAATTCTTTTAGAAGGTTTTTGCTAAAGCGACTATACATGATTATGTCTGTTTAATAATACGAGATAAATCGTATCATAATACGAGATATATTGATAAATAATACGAGTATTATCGTTGAAAATTTTGCGGTGTTACTCCCATTCCATTAAGTGGTTATGAAGAATTAATGATGTGATCACGTTTTAAAAAACGCTGCACCAAGATCCACTAGTGCGATGCTTAAATTTAGAGTTTTTTTGTTTAAATAATCAATTAATGTCAGGATTTCATTGCGTATAGATCATCACTGTCTTCTAAACTTGAAATCATTTATTACCATAAGAACACTTACGGAACAGGAAAGTATATTTTGTCAACATAAGTAAATATTGTTTAGTTAATCGGTATTTTTACGTTTAACTTAACAAAATATGCTAAATTTTGTGATATGAATCATTTGGAGTCATTAGCTAACCCTGTCATTAACCATGCAACCCTTGTATCGGTTTTGGGTAGTTATGCACGACCCAATGATAAGATTAGTGAACTCATCGCCAAACATCAACTTGTGCCTTTAAAGCGTGGTTTGTATCTTATTGCGGACTCTCAACAGCCCTCACTGGAGTTGATTGCCAATCACTTGCATGGTCCTAGCTATGTCTCAAGGCATTGGGCTTTGAGTTATTATGGTCTGTTAACAGAGCAAGTATCAGTCGTTACTTCCATGTGTATTGGACGCTCTCGCCAATCAGAAACGGCTCGTGGTAGTTTTCACTATCAGGCTATTCCAGCTTCCTACTACTCAGTTGGAATAGATAGCATCCAGCAAGATAAAATAGCATTTATGATGGCTACACCTGAAAAAGCGTTGGCTGATCTACTGGTCTCTACACGCAAGTTACGCATTCAATCCTCAAGTGCCATGATGAATTATTTAGAGAATGATTTACGACTTGATAGTGATGACCTAATAAAATTAGATGCTTCTTGTTTTTATGATTTTGCGAAACAAGGTTATAAATCAAATATGCTTGCTTACCTAGGTAAAGCTCTAGAGAGTTTGGGAGACTTATAAAACAGGTTTACCAGTCTTATCCTCCGCTGAAAATTTACAACCATCACTGTAACCAGAACAACCCCAAAATTTACCTTTCTTACCCGTTATTTGCCTCAGTGGTTTACCACATTCCGGGCACGGAATATTCGATGCTACAACCTTGCGTTTTTTCCCTGGCTTGCCACGATTATCAGGTGTTGTGTATTTACAGTCATTCTCACTACACGCCCAAAAAAAGCCTTTCTTCCCTTTGATTCGTCGAAGCGCCTGGTTACATGTCGGGCAAAGGTGTTTGGCAGTTGCCTTGATGTTCATGCTACTCGTATTGTCAATTTCAAACTTTACTAGACGTTGCAGGAAGTTTTTCTGAGAGGCAATAAAATCATCCATGGAGACTTTACCTGTTGCAATGGATTCAAGGGACTGTTCCCACATTGCAGTTGTCCCTGGAGACTTTACGGCTTCTGGTAACGCACTAATCAAGCTACGTCCGGCTTCAGATGAGTGCAGATATTTACCTTGCTTGATTAGTAATGCACGTTTTAGAAGCACTTCAAAGATGTTGGGCCGTGTCGCGACTGTACCGATTCCGGTGGTTTCTTTTAAAATCTTTTTAAGCTTTGGATCGGTTACTTCTCGCGCTACATTTTCCATCGCTTTTGAGAGCGTACCTTCTGTGTAACGAGCGGGTGGTTTGGTTTTCTTTTGCTGTATTTCAGTATCTATGACCGGGATGAGGTCGCCTTTGGCGACATGTGGTAACGATTGTTCTGAACTCTCGGTTTTTAAATTTGCGGTATCAGCATGATCTACACCGGCTTTTTTCTCTTCAGAGGGCTTGGCAAGCAGGGATTTAAAACCATCAACAACGGTTACTCTACCCGTAGCCTTGAATGTCTCACCTGTGATATCCAGGAGAATGGTCGTTTGATCATATTCATGGATGGAATAAAACTGTGCCAGATAGTAACGGCAAATCGCGTTATAGACTTTGCGTTCAATCCCGGACATTCTGGATAAGTCGGCGGTAACCGTTGTTGGAATAATTGCATGGTGGGCGGTGATTTTTTTGTCATTCCATACTTTGGAACGCCGTTTCGGATCAGCACTATCAACCCACTTTTTCAGTTCGCTTTGTTGTCTCAGATGCTTGAAGATAGTGTCAATATCATCAATCTGTGACTCTGGTAGGTACTGACAATCAGAACGAGGGTAGGTAGTTACCTTGTGTGTTTCATACAGGTTTTGGGCAATATCCAGTACCTGTTTGGCACCTAAATTAAATGACTGATCACAAAATTGTGTAAGTGTTGATAAAGAAAAAGGCAGCGGTGAGTTCTGTTTTCTGCGCTGTTTTTGAAAAGAAATCACATTGCCAGCTGCACCCTTGATTTGTTGGTGCAGGTTGATGGCCGATTGTTGCTGGATACAACGGCCTTCTGTATCACTGACAGATTCACCGGGTAGCCACTTTGCCTTGAAGCTTTGACTTGAATTGTTATGGTCGGAGTAACTGAGAATCGCAAAAACATCCCAAAAATCTGTGGCCACAAAATTCTCGATAATCAAGTCTCTATCAACCACCATTCGCAGGGTCGGTGTCTGTACCCGCCCTACAGATAACACCCCATCATAACCCGCATTTTTGGCTTTCAAGGTATAGAGTCTGGTCAGGTTCATACCCACCAGCCAATCACACCGTGATCTTGCCAATCCAGCTGCATAAAGATCTGCCGTATCGCTACCAGGTCTTATTTGATTCAATGCTCTTTGAATGGATGTGTCATCAAGTGCAGATAGCCACAAACGAGATATCTTGCCTGAAAACTTAGCAGCATCAAGTAATTCTCGTGCAATGACTTCACCTTCACGATCCGCATCGGTAGCGATCACTACATGATCTGCTTGTTTGATAAGTTTGAGAATGATGTTGTATTGTTTTTTGGTCTTTGTTTTGACAACATTCTTCCAATGATCTGGATGGATAGGTAATGTATTAAATGACCATTTTTTCAATTCTGGGTCGTAAATATCTGGGTTTGCCATCTCTACTAAATGACCAATAGCCCATGTAACGACTAATTCATTACCTTTTTTTAAACAACCATCACCACGTGTATTTGCATTCATATTTCGGGCAATGTCACGCCCTTGGGATGGCTTTTCACATAGGTATAACTGCATTTATATTTTCACTCAACTTCACTCACTGAATTTCTAATTCTATTAGCCTGAATCTGTGAGATGATTCTACGAAGAACTAGCTTATCTTCAGAAGATATTCCTTCATCCAAAACATTAGAAAATACCTTCACTTTTTCATCCAGTTTTAATTTAAGTAAAATGCCTTCATCAGTGAGACTAACTAACATCACGCGTCTATCACGTGGGTCTCTAACTCTGTGGATTAATCCCTTTTTAAACATCCGGTCAACAATTGTAGAAACTGCAGATGGATCTAAATTAAGATGCTCAGAGACTTCCTTCATGGTTCGATAGGAATCATGTAAAAATGATAAAATAAACGATTGTTGCAGAGACATATCGCTTCCAACAATTTCTCTAAATAACTGCTCTATCTCTCGCCAGCCAGAGTAGAAATTGAAACTGATTAATTCATTCAAATTAATAGAATCTTTCTTAGTCTTATTATTCATATTCATTCTTTTATTGTTTAATTAATTCCCCATCCTCATAGCGAACACGTGAGATATTCAGACCTCTTGGCGCACTAATTCGTAGTCTCGCAGCATCGTTCTCATCTTGCCCCAAATACGTGATCAAAATTTCATTACCGATCTGTACCGCAAAACCTGGCCTTCTATTTAGTATGAGATTTCCAATGTCTTTATTAGTTAATAGCATATGGTAATTTTAACCTTTTATGGTCTGATGTCTTGTACACCAAAATACTGTCTTTTAATAATATAAACTAATAAATTAGTGATATTTTAAGCAGTACATTTTTTAATGTCAGAAAGTACAGTGATGTTTTTCAGATAAGATTCGAGACGTAATATTTCGTACAAAACCAAGGATAGTTGTAGATCTAAATCTTGACGGCGACTTTCAAAAAGACAGACTATTTTACGATCTTTCGCTATATGAAAATAATCTAACAGTTCCTCACTGAAGCTTATTTGAGATGCTTTTTTTGAATGTGTTGCACTGAGTCTCCATCGAAGTGTACTGTATGACTTATCGGATACCCTGGTTAAATAAACAGGAACCGTAGATCTAGGAAATTGCTCATTCCATTGTTCTATCAAAGCAGAAGCTACTTTTTTCAAATGATCTCTTTGTTGGCATAATTGAACTAAATGAACCGTAGTTTGTTCGGATGTAGAAAATGGAAACCCAATGTGAGATCTCCATTTTCTCGATGATGTTTCAACAAGACAATTCATACTAATTTAACATGTTTTCTCATCAGCTTAATTGAATGGTAAATCGTCATCAAACTCAGGTACTTGATAATTTGTATTGGGTGGAACATCCAAATCAGAGCTGCTTGATTCTTTAGTTTTCTCATTAGCCGTCTTGTCCGAAGGCTTCCTATCCAAAAATTGAATATCGCGGACCATCACTTCCGTAATGTATCGAACTACGTCCTTGTTGTCGGTCCACTTGCGCGTTTTTAATTTTCCAGTTACTTGTACCTTTGAACCTTTACGGGTGTATTGAGCTGTATTTTCTGCCTTTCTATCAAACACTACGCATCGATGCCACTCAGTTTCACTCTTGAGTTCACCCGATGCAGAATCTTTCCATGACTCACTTGTAGCTAATGAAAAATTAAGAACTGCATTTTGATTCGTCATATATTTTAATTCATGATCTTGACCAATGTTGCCAGTGATAATCACGATTTGAGATGTACCATTACTCATTATTTACTCCTTGATTAAATTAATATTCTTATAAACTACTACTTATTAACGAACTGAACACTTGACATATAACTCACCAGTTTTAACCTCGTCATATCATTAATATGGCAACTGCACGTTGATCGACATACAAAATCTGCTTCACCGCAAAGCCAACACTCTGCATATTCAACTGACTCATTTTCACTAACCAATTTTTCTTCAAGCTCATTTCGAATTTATCCATTTGCCGAATCACTTCATTCCCCCCCTTACCCTTAAAGGGTTTTCCCTTTGGTTGATTTCTGCACCACCAATGGAAAGGCCTGCAAGTAAATTTTAAGAAAGACCTCCATATTTTATCCAAGCACCTCAGCACTCTTTTTTAAGCGCTCACTTTTCAAATACATTGCTTTCGATGAGACGAACTTTGGCGCAATTTGATCCTCTAGTATTGCACTTGGACACCCTCCCATAAGCTCCTGTGCTCTTTGAGCTTTAGGATTGTTTGCTGCCACATCGTCTCGGTTGATATCACAAAAGCGATAACCTACAACTGATTCAAGTGCGCCTCGTGAAATTCTGGCTGCTCTACGAATATGTCTGTTGGCCTTATCAGAATCCAATAAGCCGACATGATTTGCAGTGAGTATGGTCCTGATCAATTGGTCCAACTTCATCAGCATCGTTGCGCCTTGGTATGAGTATGCAATCGAGAATCTTAAGCTTTTAGTGATGGGCTTAATCGAATGCGCCACCTCATGGTTGATATTTTCGTACTGACCCAATAACTTTGTGTACTCATCAATGCTTGCATCAAACATCTCTGATTTTTCTGCCAGAGCACGTTCCACTTGAATCAACCAATAATCTGCATACGGGTCCCCGTCTCCAGAGGCATCGTAAATAACTCGTAGCTGTCCAGCAAAACTGTTAAGGCCGATAATGAATGGTTTGTTTTTTTGCTTATCGGGTTTCCTACCTTCAAAAACCAATTGTGCTTTGCGTGTCTCCAAAACTAATTGGCTTGTGCCACGCAATGCCCCAGGCGTCTCAAAAATATCACTACCATCTAACGGCGCATCTGAGATGATATCCTCATCATTTTCATTGGCTCTCTCTGCCATTCTTTTTGCAGCCAAATTGACTCGTGGAGGTTGATTCTTTGGAACAAACATTTCAGTTTCTCCAAACCCCAGATCCACAGTAGGAATTTTATTTTTCTTTGGCGTTTGCTTAGTGCTCTCATCACTCATATTACTCACCATCTATATTAGATTTTTCTTATTTAGGGGGGCACTGTGCCCCCCCCTAACATTAATTTCTAAAACGCTGTGTTTGCTTTTCCTCTTCAAGCAACGTTTTCTTCTCTGATAACTCTTTTGCCTGTTGTTTGAATTGAGTTAACTGTTTTTCAAACAACTCGTTTGGCGTTTGGTTTTGCATCCTCTCAAGCGCTCTGATCTCGTTAATCACATTGTTTAACTCAAAACGAATCTCACTGAGTTCTTGCTCAACCGTTTTTGTTTTTTGCTGTGGTTTTTCAGTTTGAGTATTGTTGAAATTCTTTTGAGCGTAGGATGAAAATGGATACTCACCTGCGTTGAGCATTCCAATAAGTTTCCCCAGATAGCCAATCGGATTATGTATGGGTTTTTCCCCATATTTGAGACGATTAGATAATTCATAGACCGCTAAGTATCGATCTTCTTCTAACTCACAGCGCATGACTAACCGACCAATCTGTCGATGTTGATCTGTTTTCATGTTGCTAAACATTTCAGATATCTCATTCATGAGTTTAATATCTGGTTGTTTTGATAAGTGCAGATTTCCCGCTCTTGTTGTTGTAGTTATTATATTCCTACTACCACTACTACTAGGCTCTTCAATATTTAAAGTGCCTAGTAAATCACCCTCTTTAATATTTAAAGAGGGTGATTTTGCTGGCTCTTTAATATTTAAAGTGGAGTGCTCTTTAATATTTAAAGGGGTACTGATTTTGGGCTCTTTAATATTTAAAGAGCTTGCTATGTAGGGCTCTTTAAATTTTGAAGAGCTGTTTAAGTTATCTATGCTCTTTGATGATATTGAGAAATAGTCACAGTCTTTCTCGCCCTGAAGATAATCAGATGACACAGTCACTTGTTCTAAGGTATGTAAAGGCGCATCAGTTTTCACAAGGTCATTTTCATAACTTTCAATGACAACCTCAGCAACGGCACGAACACGAGCATGGTTATGATGTAAAGATGATCTCAGTAGCTCATCGTAATTGCTGTTTATCTCAATGAACATTTCAAAGTCTAGTGGGTGGTCATGAGTCATGTACACATTTCCCATAACGCCACTAGATGCACTTAATGTACGTTGAGATACCCATCGCATCATGCGCAAAATAATTAGTGCACGAGAGACTGTGGCATCTGATGAGATGTTTGCTACACGGCAGATATCCTTATAGTTTGGATAAGCTGCTTGTTCTCCTGATATCTGTTTGGGTGTCACTAAGCGAATAGCGTTGTAAACTGCTTTATCGACAGGTTCTAAAATGGGATCCGCAATTAAGAAACCTGGTATTGATATATGCTCATTACCTATATGCGTTGTTGCTAATAAGTTTCGTGGCCCCTTATGTTGTTCATTTAATAATTTCTCACCAACATCACGAGATTGATTTTCAAATCTATCCCGTAATATTGAATATGGCCTTTTAGTATCGATAGTCATGATGTCCCCCTAAATTAGCTCTTTTCTTATCACGCTTTCTAGCCCTAGAATGACGCGTATGCCTAATTTATGAATAAATGAATGAAGGAGTAATAAATCAGGACTCTCAACCAACGGAGGATTGTCAGAGTTTAAAATATACTCCTCTAATGCTTGAATCAGCGTATTGGGTAATTCACTAGGATCTGGATCAGCTGGCCGACCGATGATAGGTTTTATCATGTTCAGTTCTATGCGTAACTTGCTGTACTCTTTACGGTCCATACCGTAATTTGTTTTAAGTACAGAGTAGGGCGCATCGCGTTGAATCAATTGTTTGATTAATAACTGCTCACGGTATTGATTGTTGCTGGCACGAAGATGTAATTGTGCGGATTTATTATCCAGTTGAACAATGGGAGCAATACCTCTACCTAAAAAAGAAATATTACTCTTGAGTAGGTGTTCTATGGTTTGCTCACTAACTCCCAGCGAACGTAAAGTTCGCGTGTCGCCATTAGCAACACTATATTGCAATACACCCATTACCGTATTGTTGATTAGTTCGATTCCTGGTTTGCTGTTCATACATTTAACCCCCAGATATCACCTTTCATTACCTTGAAGATTTTGTTATTAATCAGTTGAAGTTCTATAAACAGTTGTAGCTCTTTAGGCTCAGCACGAGTCAAGAAGAGGTTGATCAAATCATGGGTTTTACCCAATTGGACCTTATGTTCATACACCAACTTTTCATGTTGAGTGATTTTATGATGCTCTGAAATATAGTCATATAAGCTACCAGCAGGGATAACTGACTTAGCAAAATCGATATTAATATGCGCTAATACCATTAGGTTAGAAAAACCTAGCAAGATCCACCAGCCATGAAGAGGCTTATCCATGAAACCTACAAGTGGGTTTTTGTTACGAGGACTATCATTCAGAAATTCGTCCGATATACCTATCCACTCTTCAAGCGGAGGAATATCTTTTAAGGTATAGCCAATACCATCATCCATTGGAATGATGTCACCAGGAATATAGAGGTATTGTTGAAAAAGAATCGCTTTTTGAGACATGATGTGTCTGAGTGAAGAGATATCGTCGGGTAATGGCGCGAGTTCTCTTCTGTCTCCGCAAGAGATGGGTAAATTATCTAGATAGGTAAAGCCAGGATCAAAGTCTTTTTCGCGGTCCCAGGGGATTGGTTTGAGGTGATTATCAGAAGTTAGTGAGACTGAATAGTCTAAGTTCACAGGATGAAGTGAAGCTGCTTTCTCGATAGCTGATACATTGTTGGATAAAGTTGGAGAAATATTATCAATAGAATGTGAGAAATCAGTCACATCATTCTCTTTGCTGACATCACTAGGCGGGAGAATTTGATCGTTAGTAGCGCTAACTAAATTATCTTCACTAACCTCATTTGCATCATCTACAGTATCAGTGCTTTGTTGTTTTTCAGTACCCTGTTGAGAACTTTGTTTTGTATTATCAGCCCAAATCGATTGATCATCTTCTTCTACAAAATCAGGATCAAAGGCTTGCTGCTGATCGGCTTTTGCATTGATACGATTATCTAAGAAAAATTCTAGTCGATTGGCGGCAATGCGTTCCTCGTTAGAGAGTATTTTTAATACGGCATCATAGAGTATTTGATAGTTGTATGGGTTTGCCTCATTGTGATGGACATAATCCTCTTCCAACTTAGCCAAAGCACCACTAAATTGCTGAGTAAAAAACTCAGGTTTTTTATCAGGGTCAATTTCTAAGCAGAGTTCTGCTGCTTTGACATTGAGTTTTTTGATCGCATCTAGTTGTCTAGGGCCGATTCCAGAAGCAAGTAGTTTGGGGCAGTGTGGATACATGATATCCACGGCATAGTTCATACGTCGTAAATCACGCGTACTAATTTTATATCCTTGCTGTTCTAAGCGATTAATAAGGCCTTTATCAGATATTTTATCGCCTGTTTCTTTTTCTAACTCAAGCTTACTTTCACGAACACCTAAAGCACGATCTATGAATACATAATCACCACGAGAATCATTCTCTGTGAGATGGCCAATGAGTGTATCTGATTCGGATATCCACTCATGGAATAAAGCATTAACTTCAAAGTACTTTTTATCTTTGGTTTCTTCATAGAGTGCTTTGAGTACGGCAAGACGAGTATTACCACCTCTGAAGAGTAGAAATTTCTGTGGATCGTCGTTATCTGGTCGTTGAGAAACTGATAATGATCCCTCTAAGCCTTTGGCTTTAATTGATACATAAACCTCATCATATTTTGCATTTTTAGTAATACGAGGATTTTTATCGTAGAAATCGACTTGATCGATATTTAAGGTGAGTAGTGAGCCTGTTTTATATGTTTGCAACAGGTTCTTGGTGCGTTTGTTTTCACCTTCCAGCTCTTTGCTGATATCTGTTTTAGACTTAGTCATATTATTTACCCTCCATGAATGTGTCACATTGAGAGGCTAGATGCGGAAGGATTTCGCTGATTAGCGTACACATGTCACGAGTGGCACGTTTATCTAGTCGATGAACCGGTTGTTTTTGTGTGGCAGCATTTTTATAAACGACCAAGTCTGGAATTACGGTATCAATAATACGAATTCTTGATTTAGACTCTGCAAAGGTTTCAGAGGTTAATTCATTGGCAAAAATTTTCGAGTCTTTAGTGTTTTCCATTCGATACACCAAACCATAAAGCTGTCCGATCGGCGCTAATGCTTCTATCATCTCGATCATGCCTAAAGTGCCACGCTTAAACTCTCTCGCTGAGAGAACATCTGGTGGGATAGGGGAGATGAGTAAATCTGCTGCAAGAACTGTAGTGTGTTGTAAGGGTGAGTCCGTACCAATAGAATCCATCAAGATGAAATCATAATGGGGTCTGAGACTTTGTAAGGTGTAGTTCTTTAGTGTTGTTCTACCTGCGGGACGAGCAGCGATCCAGGTCTCTAATTCCTTATCTGGATCATTTGATATAGCGATATCAAGATTTGCTATATCAGTTTTTGAAATTGCATCAAGTGGATCACCGTCATTTCTGACTAGATTAGTAAGTCCTCCATCTGCTTTTTCAACAATATTGAAATGAGATGACAGGCTTCCTTGGGTGTCACCATCGATGAGTAGAACTTTATAATTTAAGTCGGCAAGTAGACCGCCTATATTGGCCGTTAGCGTAGTTTTTCCGACTCCACCTTTCGTTGAGCAAATTGTGATTACAATGTTATTACGCTTATCTTCCGTTTTAGCTTCCATGTTGTTAACTCCTGAATTAAAATATTTCTATCAGGGATTAAAGGAATGTTGCGGGTACTCCTCTGTGACACTCCTAGCCTCGACCGTTTTCTACTACCAAATAGATAAGTGACGGTCGGGGCTTTTTTTTGTCTAAAAAAAGCATGGAAGAGAAAAGAAGATAGACGGTTAAAAACTCTGCGTTTAAATTCTGTATTATTAGAAACAATGCTGTTTTTGGTAGAGCAGTTGACTTTTAATCAATTGGTCGAGCGTTCGAATCGCTCACGCCCCACCATATTCTAAAAAGCCCGCTATGTATTAGCGGGCTTTTTTTTGCCTAAAATAAATGCCTGTCCCAATCTTTGTTTTAAAAAAATGCCTTTAAAGTAGGGGGGTGTACTACTATCAATCTATTAATCAGTTAATCAATCACAGAAACCTTAATTAGGTATTATGTTGTTTAGGAGTTGGCATGGCGAAAAAGCGAATGGTTGTAGAGATGGGTATGGGTACTGATCTGCAAGGGCAGGATTACACAAAAGCCGCGGTGCGCGCTCTAAAGGATGCGTTATGGCATAACTCTTTGACGATTGCTCCTGCGTTTGGTTTTGATCGTGAGAAAATGATTATTGAAGTTTCTATTGGCGTGGCCAAGCCAGATGAGGTTGATAAAGATGTAGTGAAAGCGGTTTTACCTTACGGTCAAGCTTCGGTTGAAGTTGTTGAAGGCGGTTTGGATATTCTGAGTGATTGTAAAACTAAAACAACGGTAATCGCCAATGCTGGAGTCGTTGTGTATTTAGATTTTGCGGAGGATGTGGCATGAGCCTTCAGCGTATTATTTTAGAGATGGGTACAGGTAATGACTTATATGGTGAGGATTACACCAAAGCGGCTATAAGAGCGGTACAAGATGCGCTTCATCATAGTTCTATTACATTGTTTCGGTCGATGGATTTTGACCGAGATGAGATGCAGGTAGAAGTCACAATTGGCACGCAAAAGCCGGATTTGGTTAATACGGATGAGGTTGCGGCGCAAATACCTTTTGGAAGCGTCAAGGTTAATACTATTAAGGGTGGTTTAAATATCGAAGATCACGTTCAGGAAACCGTTACTGTTATTGCCACGGCTGCAATTGCTGCACGCATCGATATTCCAGAAGGTAAATACTCGCTGGTTTAGCTTTTAATAAGCACGATTATTCCAGTGAAAGTTAATGGGCTTAAGATAAAAAAGTGCCCCAAAGTAGGGGGGTGTTAAATAGTTCTGATTAGATATGCTAAATAGCGCTATTTAAATCATCTTATTTAAACCACGCCTTCAAACGGTAATATTTCAACGTTATCACCCTGATTTACTCCACTAGAATCAGCATCAAAGTGTATAAAGCAATTAGCCAGACTCATTGACATTAAAATTCCTGAACCTTGCTTGCCGGTACGTTTAACGATAAATCCGCCGTCAGGAGTTTGTTCAAAAACTCCACGAATATATTCCGTACGACCAGGGCGTTTCTTGATATTTTCTTCAGAGGTAGCTTTTAAGAAGATTGGCTTTACCTGTTTTCCACTAGCTAGATAATTAATCGCCGGCTGAACAAATTGTAAGAAGGTCACCATTACGGCAACTGGGTTACCAGGGAGACCGAAAAACTTAGCTTGTCCTTTACCATGTTTAACTGTGCCATAAGTTAATGGGCGACCGGGTTTCATTGCCAGTTTCCAGAAATGCGTTTCACCCAGTAGTTTTAGTGTTGGTTTAATATAATCGGCTTCACCGACTGATACACCGCCAGTACTAATAAAGATATCGGATTCTTCCGAAGCTCTTTTAAATGCGTCTTGAATGTCTTCTTCAGTATCAGGGATCACACCTAAATCGATGATTTCGGCATCAATGTTTTTTAACATCGCAAATAAGGTATAACGATTACTATCGTAGATTTCACCTTCTTTTAGTTCGTCACCAATTGAGCGTAATTCATCGCCAGTTGAGAAAAAAGCGATTTTAGGTCGGACTAATACTTCTATTTCACCAAAACCTAATGATGCCAAAATACCAATATCAGCTGCGCTAAGTTTTCGGCCTTTATCAAATATTTTTTTACCCAGCGCAAGGTCTTCACCGGGATGACGTACATTTTGTCCTGCTGTGTGTTCAGCTTCTAATCGAATTGTCTGATCATCTAGTTTTTCGACTAATTCCTGGGGAATAACGGTATCAGTTCCAGCGGGCATTACACCACCTGTCATAATGCGCACTACGGTTCCAGGTTGATAAGTTTGAGTGCTCGGTACACCCGCAAATGAAGCGCCAGAAACTTTATAATCTACTGGTTTATTTGTCGGTAAATCATTTCCAGCCAATGCGTAACCATCCATAGCTGAATTAGTATGGGGCGGGACGTTGATAGGGGAGATGATGTCTGTAGCTAAGTAGCGCTTTAAACTTTCTCTTACCGCTACTGTTTCACTCACACTAATAGGGGTAATGTTATCTGCAATAATTTGTCGTGCTTCATCAACACTAATGGCATCAGCTTCAAAGGGATCTAAACAACTGGCTGGTCTATTATTTTTCATATCTTTTGGGTCTGGTTTTAACGGGATATAGTGTGGCTCACTAGGTAGTTTTAACTATACGGTGTTAACTAAAAGTATTAACTAGATAGTACTAACTGAGAAGCTTTGCTTCAATATAGTCTGCTATTTGTTGCGGGTCATTCAAATCTAAACTATCAATAAGATAGTCTTTGGATCCTTTGTCTTCCACGGCAATAGCAATAATATTGGGGTCATCTGGGTATAGATAAGGTTTGCCCAATGCTTTTCTATGTAATTCTATTTTATTGATTTTGGCTAATTTGAAGCCTTCTACCAATACCAAGTCCAAAGAGTCGGTTTGCAGATTGTCTAGCACATCTTGTAATTCAGGTTCTCTGGTAGAGTCTGCTTTTTCGATAATCAAAGCGGTGCGATATCTTGATGCTAATATCATTTGATCAGCACCAGACTTGCGAAGTACATAGCTATCTTTGCCTGGTTTATCAATGTCTATATTGTGATGCGTGTGTTTAATTACGCCAATGCGATGACCTTTTTCTCTTAGTAATGGTATTAGTTTGCTGAGCAAAGTGGTCTTTCCGGTTCCGCTAAAGGCAGCAAAGCCAAGCATAGGTAAATGAAACTCGACCATTTTATGAATTACCTTGGTGTTGATTACGCTGCTCTTCAGTATTTATATTGAAAAATACATCAGGTTTATCCGAGAAGTCCGCGGTTGCCATTGGGTGTTGTGAATACCACAAGTCTATTTTACGGTCTCCATTGGTAAGAAAGTCTTCAAGGCTCTCAATTAAAGAAGTAGGTATTAATGCATGAACGGGCTGTAATCTCTTTCCATCATGGGCGACCACAATATTATTATTTGCTTTTTTGTCCTCAAGTTCCTTAACTAATCTCGAAACTAAATCGTCAGGTAAATCTGGGCCATCGCAGGGGAGAGTGAGTATGTAATCAGTCTTGCTTGTTTTCATTCCCGTTAAAAAGCCAGCTAAAGGACCTTGGAAATCACTGAGCTCATCGGAGATAACAGGGTAATTGAATTTCGCATAGTCATCTTGATTGCGATTTGCATTGATGATGATATGTCCAACTTGTGGTTCTATTTTGTCTAGGACATGTTGGATTAGCTGTTTATCTAGATAGTTTACTAATCCTTTATCTTGTCCTCCTAAGCGGCTTCCTTTGCCACCGGCCAGAATAACAGCGGTGATCTGGTTTTTGTCTATCGTCATTGTTTATTATCTTGTGATGAGAAGTTTAGGGTCTTATTTTGAGGGAATAAAGTTACGTTCTTGTTTGATTGTAGTAGAGATTCGCCTGTTAAAACACCAACATCTTGATCATTGTTTGATCCTGTATGTTCTGATTCATTTAAATCCGATTCGTTAAAGTCAGAGATGTAGCCATCCTTTATCACTAATCGGTGATTCATTATTCGATGGAAGTGGTTTGGGTCATGGCTTGCAATATAAAGTGCAGTGCCAGAATCAATAAAGGTCGAAAGAAATGATTCTGTTCTAAGTCTGTGTTCTGTATCCATATTGGCTGTTGGTTCGTCGAGTAGTAAAACTGCGGGTTGTTTAATCCATGCTTGCGCCAATGCTACCCGTTGTCTTTCTCCGCCGGATAAGCACTTGGCCTGGGTGTCGCTACGGTGTTCTAGTTCAGCCCACTTTAGTGCTTTATCAATGATCTGCGTATTTTGTTTATTATCTAAGGCATAGCCTAGATTTTCTCTTACGGTACCATCAAACATATAGGGCTCTTGATAAAGATACATCACATCATTACCAACAGCTTTACGGTACTTATTCCAGTTTAGTGTGTGTAGGCCGGTGTTAATCATGCCGGAATCAGGTTTTAGTAAGCCGCCCATAATACGCAATAGAGTGGATTTTCCACAGCCATTTTTACCGGTAATCAGCGTGCACTCGCCACCTTCTAACTTTAAATTTATGTCGTTTAGAATGGCTTTTGCTTTTTTACCTTTACCGTATTTTTTTACGATATTCGTATATTCAAGACGAACAGGTCGAGAAATTTTATTCATTGGCATTCTTGTTTATTGAGGTTTTAGTCACGGACGACACTTCCTTTGCCTTGCATATAGTGCAAACCGATCGTTAAGATAAAAGCGAGTGAGATTAAGATAATGCCTAAAGCGATGCCTTGTGCAAATTCACCTTTACTGGTTTCAAGTGCAATGGCCGTGGGTATATTACGGGTATAGTGCAGTATGTTTCCACCAAGCATCATTGAAGCTCCTACCTCAGCAATAATTCTGCCATAGCCCGCCAGTAAAGCCCCAAATAAAGCGAAGCGTACTTCTCGCATTACAATAAAAAATGCTTTGAAGGGATTTGCGGCGAGTGTTTTTGCCGTATCCCATGCGCGTTTTTCAATCGATTGAAATGCACTATGGCTCATCGCAACTAAAATTGGAAAGCATAAAGCAATCTGGCCTAAAACCATGGCAGTTTGAGTAAAGAGTAATCGCCACTCTCCTAACGGGCCTTGGCGTGATAAAAGTATATATAGAGTGAGTCCTACGACAACCGCAGGCACTGCCAGCATAGTGTTGAATATTGAGACTAAAAGTCGCCGACCAGGAAAATTATAGTAAGCCAGTATAAATCCGATCAGAATTGCTGGCACCATTGATATAAGTATCGCTATGGTGGATATTTGAAAGGAGATGCCGATAATATTCCAAATATCGGCATCTCCAGATAGCAAGAGTTTTACAGCATCAACTGTGGTACTTGCTAGTGATTGCATGTGATTTTATTTTTTAACGGTTTCATTTTTTGCCATGGTATCTGCATTTGGTACAAACAGAACCTCGTCGGCTACTTTAAAATCACCAATAAGCTTTTGTCCTTTCTCTGAAGTGATCCATTTTATCAGAGCATCGTCGCCCGCGATATTTACATCAGGGTATTTTTCAGGGTTAATTGCAATAATGCCGTAAGGGTTAAATAAAGTCTCGTCGCCTTCAAATACAATTTTTGAAGCAAGCTTATCTTTGTATGCCAGCCAGGTTCCGCGGTCAGTCATTGTATATGCGCCCATTTCATCAGCCATTTGCAATACTTTTCCCATGCCTTGACCTGCTTCTACATACCAGGTATCAGTTTTAGAGTTTGGTTGGTATTTACTTCCTTTCCATAGGGATAATTCTTTTTTGTTCGTTCCAGAATCATCTCCGCGAGAAACAAAGCGCATTTTTTTACTGGCAACATTGTTAAGTACATCGCCTACGTTCTTTGCGTCTTTATATAATTTCTGGTCTTTTGCAGGGCCAATAATAACGAAGTCGTTATACATCACTGGATAACGTTTTACGCCGTAACCCTCTTTAACAAATTTTTGCTCCGCATTTAATGCATGTACTAAAAGGATATCAACATCGCCATCTCGTCCCATTCTTAATGCTTTACCTGTTCCTACAGAGATTACATGAACTTTGTAGCCCGTATCTTTTTCAAATTCAGGAAGTAAATAACGAAGTAGTCCGGAATTTTCAGTACTCGTCGTTGTGGCTAAACGAATAAGCTTTGAGTCTCCCTCTGTCTTAGAGTAGGCGGCAGATGAGAAAGTTAATGCTGAAAAAATTACCGCTGATAACAATAAAAATCGAGTGAGTGTTTTCATTAGTTTCGTAAAAAACATTATTAAATTTACCTGGTTAATTGAAAGGGAATTGGATGTTAAAATTCCTCACATCCTTTTAGCCATTTTGCAAATTCAATGCCAAATTTTGAAGATGTGCTGAAAATAATCACTAAATAGGCTAAATATAGGATATGTAAAGACTTTTACAGTATGGATTTCGAAGAATACTGATAAATACACCGTATATATTCCAAGAGGTATATTAAAATCGGTAAAAAATGTCCCATATTGATTTTATAAGTGGAATATTTGGGCGTATAAATCTGAGGAAATAATGAGTTCTACATTAGAAGTAATTAACGATCGAGAAGATCAGCTAAAAGATAATAACGATAAGCCGATAAGTTTTAAGCGAAATTCAGTATTGATATTGGATGATGAGCTAGGCATTCGTAACTTTTTACAAAAAGGCCTGGAAAAGGTTTTTGGCTTAGTAGAGGTGGCAGAAGATGTTGAAGAGGCAGAAGCATTAAGGCAACGTTGTAATTTCGATTTGATTATTTCAGACATTCGCCTGCCGGGAAAATCGGGTGTTGATTGGGTGACTGAAATTCGTGAACAAGGCAGTACTACTTCGGTCATCTTTATCACCGCACACGCAAGTTTGGAAACTGCGATTGCGGCATTACGGGTGGGTGCCAGTGACTTTATCTTAAAGCCGTTTCGGATGGATCAAATGATGGCTTCAATCGAAGGTTGTATGGCGCATCAACAAATTAAGCGAGAGAACATTGTGCTCCAACGTCAAGTCGATCAACTCTACGATAGCGGTATGATTGGTGAGTGCGATACCATGAAAAGCGTGTGCGAGGTGATTAAAAGAATTGCCCCCATGCCAACCACCGTTTTAGTTAGTGGTGAATCAGGCACGGGTAAAGAGCTTGCTGCTAGAGCTTTGCATCGCTGGAGTGGGCGCAAGGGTAGTTTTGTCCCTGTAAACTGTGGAGCGATTACAGAAGAGTTAATGGAAAGCGAATTTTTCGGCCACACTAAAGGAGCATTTACCGGGGCACAAAAAACCCGTGAAGGATTATTTACTTACGCTAATAATGGCACTTTATTCTTAGATGAAATTGGTGAAATGCCAATGTCGATGCAGGTCCATCTATTAAGAGTCTTGGAAGAAAGAGTGATTCGCCCTGTGGGTTCTAATCGTCAAATTCCTGTTTATGTCCGTATTATCGCTGCAAGTAATCGTGATTTGGAAGAAGAGGTAGAGAAAGGTAATTTTCGACAAGATCTATTTTATCGATTAAATGTGGTTAATGTCAGAATGCCTCCACTACGAGAAAGAATGGATGATTTGCCTGCCTTGGTTCAGCACTTTTTCCAAACTTTATCATCTGATTTGGGGGTAGAAGCTCAGGCAATTTCGGGTGAGGATTTATTCCAGATGCGCGATTATCATTGGCCTGGGAATATCCGTGAGCTTAGAAATGTCATCGAGCGTTGCCTTCTGCTAAATCAGACTCCCGGTCAGTGTATAACTGGTCAAGTGAGCGAGGCATCATCAGCAAGTCAGGTAACAGATAGTTCGTTGTTGGAAGATGTAGAGAAGAATCATATTCTTAAAGTGCTAGAAAGCGAAGATGGTAATAAGTCTGCTGCGGCCAGAATACTTGGTGTTTCAAGAAAAACACTGGAACGCAAAGTAAAGACCTGGAATGAAATGTGATTAAAAAATTCTAATCAAGCCTAAGTATAACTAACTTAATCAGAGATTCCTTAATGAGTTTTATTGGTAATATGCGAAGGGCTGTAAGGCATAAGGTACGTTATAAATTATTGCTGCTGGTTTTGTTTCCCATATTGCTGATAATGCCTGTCGCATTAGGTTTAGCGATTTATTGGGGTAAAAATTTCACATATGAACAATTATTTCTCAAGGTCAATACTGACCTTGCCGTTTCTCATGATGCATTCAATCGTATTCAAGACGATTATTTAAATCATTTAACTAGCCTGGCAGAATCTCACCAATTTCGGACTGCTTTGGAATCTGGGAATAATTCATCAGTTATAGAACAGGTGAATAATCTAAAAAATAAGCTGAAGTTCTCCTTCCTCAAAGTCATTTCCACAGAAAATGATCAGCACAATATTCTAGCCAGCAGAAGAAATTCTTCTACATTATTAAACGCCTTAAAAGGTCATGAAAGTGTGGGGGTGGAGATATATTCACCAGAAGAACTTTTAGTTGAGGACGCAGAACTTCATAAGCGCGTCCAGCTTCCCATCCTTCAAACGCCAAGGGCAAGACCAAGCAATCGGACCCATGAGGGTCGGGCAATGGTGATTCGTGCGCTGTACCCTGTAAAGGACTCGCGAGGTGAAGTAGTTGCATTATTAGATGGAGGAGTCCTATTGAATGGGAATTTCGAATTTGTCGATGCTATTCGTGATCTTGCTTACGGTCCTGACAGCCTCCCTGAGGGAAGTATAGGGACGGTTACGGTATTCATAGATGACGTGCGCATCTCAACCAATGTCCCGTTAAAAAAAGGTGAGCGTGCGCTAGGCACTCGCGTATCTAATGAAGTGAGAACCAAAGTTTTAGACAACGGCTCCACATGGATTGATCGCGCATTCGTAGTAAATGATTGGTATGTATCTTCTTACGAACCCATTATTGATGTCGATGGAAATAGAGTTGGCATGCTGTACGCAGGTTTCCTCGAAAAACCTTTTCGTGATGAACTCTGGAATGCCTTACTTGCCTTGGTTTTAATGTTCCTCACCTTGATGTTAGTTTCTGCTTGGGCAGCCATTCGTGGAGCACGGCGAATATTCAAACCCATCGAGAAAATGAGTGCTGTAGTTCATGCAACTCAGGAAGGAGGCGCTACTCGAGTTGGATTAATTGCTTCCAAGGACGAGTTGGGGACTCTCTCCCGTGAATTTGACGATATGCTCGATCAATTACAATTACGCAATCAGGAAATTCAAGAATGGGCAGATTCACTTGAAGACAAGGTAGAAAGTCGTACCGCCGAATTAAAGCAAAAGAATCAAGACCTGGAAAATAGCATTCAGTTATTGCGTAAAACTCGCCAGCAGTTGGTGGTCGCAGAAAAGCTCGCAGCATTGGGTGAATTAACCGCTGGGGTAGCACACGAAATTAATAATCCCACCGCGGTGATGTTGGGTAATCTGGATATTATGGTTGCCGAGTTAGGTGATAATGCAGCACCGGTACAAAAAGAAATTGATCTGGTTATTGATCAAATTTACCGCATTAAAGACATTATCAATCGTTTATTGCAGTACGCTCATCCAGAGGAGTATTCCGGCTATATTAATATGGTTGAGGTTAATTCATTGATAAAAGATACCTTGAAACTAGTCAATCATCTCAGTCAGGGTAAATCAATTGAATTCAAAATGGATTTAAGGGCGACAGAAGTCGTAGAAATTAATCCACAAGAGCTACAACAAGTGCTAGTCAATCTGCTGGTAAATGCCATTCACGCTTTAGATAGGAATGATGCAGAAATCAACCTGAAATCACGAAACTGGAAAGACAAAGGTGTTGTTATCAGTGTTTCCGATAATGGCAAAGGGATTGATAAAGAACATCTTGAACAGATTTTTAATCCATTCTTCAGTACCAAGCAACAGGGAGAGGGTACAGGTTTAGGATTGTCTATAAGCTATGGATTAGTGCGCCGATATGGCGGAAATATAACCGCAGAATCTGAGGTGGGTGAGGGTTCTACTTTCTCAGTCTGGCTGCTGAGTGAACCACAAATCATGGACGATGAAGAAGCAATTGCCGAACAACTAAGTATTATAGAAGAGGCGGCAATCTAGTTTTTGAATTTACTTTGAAACATTGAATGGTAATCAAAATTCTAATGTTTTCTTATACAAAAATAATGTGTTATTCAAAAAAATGACTTTAGATTTTGAATAGAACCTGATTTAAGTCTGCTAACCAGGATTCAATTATTATTAAAATACCGCTGTTAAAATTGATATCAAGCATTAACATTAATAATCAGAATCAAGCAATTTGAGGGAATAAAAATGACACAAGAATTCTTAGAAATGCCA
Organism: uncultured Cocleimonas sp.; assembly: GCF_947495625.1. GTDB lineage: Bacteria > Pseudomonadota > Gammaproteobacteria > Thiotrichales > Thiotrichaceae > Cocleimonas. Next base: position 5,905 of record NZ_CANLZW010000009.1, on the reverse strand, counting down.
GATGACAAAGGTTATTTTGGTGAATATGGCGGACAAATAATTCCGCCGGAACTCGTCGATATTATGAATGAAATTAATGATGCCTACGAAACAGTGAGAAATACTCAGGCATTTAAAGACGAATTATATGATCTGCAAATTAATTAGGTTGGTCGCCCAAGCCCGATTTATCATGCGAAGCGTTTGACTGAAGCTGCGGGTGGCGCCCAAATTTATCTGAAGCGGGAAGATTTGAATCACACTGGTGCACATAAAATAAACCACTGTATTGGTGAAGCGTTACTCGCTAAACACATGGGAAAAACTAAAGTTTTGGCAGAAACTGGCGCAGGTCAGCACGGCGTTGCGCTAGCTACGGCATGTGCGCTCTTGGGAATGGAATGCGAAATTCACATGGGTGAGATCGATATTGCCAAAGAACATCCGAACGTTACCAAGATGAAAATCCTGGGCTGTAAACTGGTGCCGGTTACTCGCGGTACTAAGACCTTGAAAGATGCCGTTGATAGTGCATTTGAAGAATACCTGAAAGACCCGGTGAATTTCTTTTATGCGATTGGTTCTGTGGTTGGTCCGCATCCTTTTCCTAAAATGGTTCGGGATTTTCAGAGTATTGTGGGGCAAGAAGCGCGTGAACAGTTCTTGGCAAAAATGAATAAACTACCTGATACATTAATCGCTTGTGTCGGCGGTGGCTCAAATGCGATGGGATTATTTACTGCATTTCTGGAAGATGATGAAGTAAGGATGATAGGCGTAGAACCGGCAGGTAAAGGTCTGGATACGCCAGATCACGCAGCTACCTTATCGCTAGGAATAAAAGGCCAGCTGCACGGGTTTGAATGTTATAATTTACAGGATAAAGAAGGAAATCCATTACCGGTTTATTCAATAGCTTCAGGTCTAGATTATCCGGGTGTAGGTCCGCAGCATTGTTATTTAAAAGATATAAAACGTGTTGAGTATGTCGCAGCTGATGACAAAGAGTGTCTGGATGCATTCATGAAATTATCTCGTCTAGAAGGTATTATTCCGGCATTAGAGAGTGCGCATGCTGTTGCTCATGCGATGAAAATAGCTAAAGAAATGCCAAAAGATAAAACCATTTTGGTTAACTTGTCGGATCGTGGTGATAAAGATGCAGATTTTGTCGCTGATTATCTGTCATTATATTGACCAGATAAAATGAGTTAAATTGAGATTACAGATAACTCAGCATGAGTTATCTGTAATTGTAATGTATGGTCAAAATGAAGCGTTTATTAAATATACCAATTTGGGTAGTCGAAGTTTTTACTACAGCCAAATCTTTTCAGGGTAATCCCATAATAGGTTCTCCAGTGCTTAATAAGATGGGACTTCATGTCTTTCGTTTACTGGTTTCTCATGCTGTGATGCGTGGCAGAATGCTGTTGTTGTCTCCAATGATTTCTGCTGAAGATAGAAAATCCTATTTTCAAAAAGGCTATATTGTAAAAGAAAATTTTTTGACTGATGAGGAGTTTCAAAGTCTGGAAAATGCGGCTAGAACCTTCGATGGAGAAATTAGAGAGGCTCGTCAGGGAAATACACTGACTCATAGAGCAGTATTATCTCCTGAGGTACTAGAAGGAAGGCAGGTTTTAGAGGACGTAATCGATAACCGCAATCTAAATAAACTTACCAAGTTTACTTCTGGCCATTTAAGGAAACCTCTGTATTACTTGGAAGAAGTAAAAAACCAGTATTGCTCTGGAGCCGAAGACCCGCAAAAAACGTTTCATAATGATACCTTTCACCCATCAATGAAATGCTGGTTATTTATTGATGATGTGACGCCTAAAACAGGGCCTTTTACGTTTGTTCCTGAGTCCCATAAATTAAGCTGGAAGCGTATTAAGTGGCAATACAGAATGAGTCTGGAGGCCAGTAACGATAAAAATGGCTATCACGCCAAAGGATCCACAAGATATTTGGAGGGAGACTTAAAGGAGCTTGTGTTGCCCGAACCAAAGCCATTCACTGTAAAAAAGAATACTCTGGTTATTGTAAATGTGTTTGGTATTCATCGCCGTGGAAATAGTAAAAAAAGTACACGTTTAGCGCTTTGGGGGGATAGTCGGACTAACCCATTTATACCTTTTCCCGGTATAGGTGGTAAATTTGCGAATCAAATACAATATTACTTCTTGGGTTTGTATCGAAAAAAAATGGATGAGGCCGCTGCAGCGCGCGGTCACAGGTCTCCTTGGCACATAATCGAAACAGATGAAAAATAACATTTAAACTATCGGTTTTCGCCCCATTTATTGCTATTCTTACGTGCTTTAAAGTTTCTTAACCTCAGGAAGTAACGTGAGCGACAATTCAAACGACACAAATAATTCGATCGATTATAAAAAGACACTAAATCTACCGAAAACGAATTTCCCTATGAAGGGTAATCTGGCAAATCGTGAACCTGCGATGTTGAAAGGATGGATTGAGTCAGATCTATATTCGCAGCTTCGTAAACACGCTGAGGGAAGACCTACCTATATTTTGCATGATGGTCCTCCGTATGCGAATGGTGATCTGCATATTGGTCACGCCGTCAATAAAATCCTTAAAGATATGATCTTGAAAAGTAAGACCTTGGCTGGTTTTGATGCACCTTATGTGCCGGGCTGGGATTGTCATGGACTTCCGATTGAAGCTCAGGTTGAGAAAAAGGTTGGCAAAGTCGGTCAAAAGGTCGATGCAACAGAATTTAGAAAGCTATGCCGTGAATACGCAACCAAGCAAATAGAAGGTCAGAAAGCTGACTTTGTCCGCATGGGTGTTTTAGGTGACTGGGACAAGCCTTATCTGACGATGAATTTCCAGACGGAAGCCGATATCGTTCGCTCATTGGCGATGATCATCGACAAGGGCCATTTAGAAAAAGGGCAGAAGCCGGTTAACTGGTGTCTGGATTGTGGTTCTTCGCTGGCTGAAGCGGAAGTTGAATATGAGGATAAAACCTCTGATTCAATTGATGTTAAATATCAGGCTGTCGATCAAGTCGCTTTCGCAGAAAAGTTTGGTGCTCCGGGCACAACGGATATCAACGTCGTAATCTGGACCACAACGCCATGGACGCTGCCAGCGAGTATGGCGGTTACGTTGAATGCTGATTTTGAATATGTACTTGTTGCTACAGATAAAGGTAATCTTGTATTAGAAGAAACCTTGTATGAAGCTGCTTTAGCCCGCTACGAGCTCGAAAACAAAGGTATTCTGGGTCGATGCAAAGGTGCTGATCTTGAAGGCTTAATTCTTAAGCATCCTTTTTACGATAGAAAACTCCCTGTTATTTTGGGTGAGCACGTTACCGCTGAAGGTGGTACTGGTGCTGTACATACTGCCGCCGCTCATGGTGCGGATGACTATGTGGTTGCTAAAAAATATAACCTTGAAATCATCAATCCATTGGGTAATGACGGTCACTTCCTGGCGGATACCGAGTTAGTTGGTGGACAATTTGTATACGGTGGAAATAAAACGGTTCTTGAGAAGATTGAAGAGAACGGCAGTTTATTGCACAAAGAAAAAATTCGTCATAGTTACCCACATTGTTGGAGACATAAAACCCCTATTATTTTCCGTGCAACGCCACAGTGGTTTATCAGCATGGAGAAACAGAATTTACGTCAAGATGCCTTAAAGGGTATCGATAAAGTGAAGTGGATTCCTGATTGGGGTAAAAGCCGAATCTATAAAATGATTGAAGGTCGTCCAGATTGGTGTATATCACGCCAGCGTTTCTGGGGTGTACCAATTACTTTGTTTGTGCATAAAGATACCCAGGAACTGCATCCGAATACACTTGAGATCATGGAAAAAGTGGCTCTAGGTATGGAGAAAGAAGGCATTGAGTATTGGCATAAAACTTCATCTGAAGAGCTTATTGGCAGTGACGCCAGTGACTACGACAAAACCACTGATACCCTAGATGTTTGGTTTGATTCTGGAACAACTCATTATTCTGTGCTCGACAGAGATGATCGTTTAAGAAATTCTCCTGCAGATATGTATTTGGAAGGGTCGGATCAGCATCGTGGTTGGTTCCATTCGTCATTATTAACGTCTGTGGCAATGCGTGGCAGACCTCCGTATAAAAATGTTCTGACACATGGCTTTGTGACGGATGCCGAAGGCAAGAAAATGTCTAAGTCGGTAGGTAATGTTATCTACCCAGATAAAGTGATGAAAAACCTTGGGGCAGATATTTTGCGTCTTTGGGTATCATCATCTGATTATTCTCGTGAAATTACGGTGTCTGATGAAATCCTGAAACGTTCTGCAGATGCTTATCGCCGTATACGTAATACCGCGAGATATCTTTTGTCGAATACCAATGATTTCAATCCTGCGACAGACACTGTAGCACCTGAGGACATGTTGGCGCTGGATCGCTGGGCAATGGCGAAGGCGCATAAGTCACAGGCAATTATTGTTGATGCTTACGAAAAGATGCAATTCCATTTGGTCTATCAGGAAATTCTTAAGTTCTGTTCGGTTGAAATGGGAAGTCTTTATTTAGATATAACTAAAGATAGACAGTACACCATGCCTGCTAATTCATTGGCACGTCGCTCTGCGCAGACTGCGTCTTATCATATTTTGCAAGCTCTGGTTCGCTGGATGTACCCAATCCTTAGTTTTACTTCGGAAGAAATCTGGGATTCGATGTATCAAGATGAAGCTATGCAAGGTAAGAAGCCAGTAGACTATGTTTTGTTAACTCAATGGTACGAAGAACTCTTTGAACTAGGAAGTAACGAAGCATTAACAGAGCAAGAATGGGATAAAGTTTTTGCTGTACGCGTCGCTGTCAGTAAGCAACTAGAGCAGCTACGTAAAGATGGCTCGATTGGTTCTTCTTTGAATGCGGAAGTCACGGTATATGCATCGGGTGATACCTATGTGGCTTTAAGTAAACTAAAAGACGAGTTACGTTTTGTCTTGATAACTTCAGATGCGAAAGTTGGAGAGACTGCACAACAGCCTGAAAATAGTGTTGCTGCCGAAGGTGACAATATTGATGGTGTATGGCTTTCAGTGAATGCTTCGACGCTTGAAAAGTGTGTTCGTTGTTGGCATCACAGGGCAGATGTTGGTGTAGATCCTGAGCACCCTGAACTTTGTGGACGTTGTGTAGAAAATGTCGCTGGTGACGGTGAGGCTCGTTCATATGCCTAATAAAAAGGCTGCGGACTTAACTGAAGAAAGCTCTATTCTGTCCAATACCTCATTGAAATGGTTATGGGTTAGCTTTGTTGTTATTTTTATTGATCAGATAACGAAATGGACTGCTGAAAGCAGTCTTGAGCTAGGTGGTGCGAGCTACCCTGTTATACCTCATTTAAACTTCACACTTGCTTATAATTATGGTGCTGCGTTTAGCTTTCTTGGTGATCAGGGTGGCTGGCAGCGCTGGTTTTTTGTTGGGCTAACAATCGTTGTCAGTATTGTTATTCTGGTCTGGCTAAAGAAGTTAAAAGAAGATCAGAAATGGACAGCCATTGGGCTCTCACTTGTTTTGGGTGGAGCCGTCGGGAATAACCTGATTGATCGTGTGTTGCATGGTCGCGTTATCGATTTTATCGATGTCTATGCTGACTGGGAGGTGTTTTTTCTTTCTAAGTGGACTGATGGTTTTTCTCATTTTGCTACGTTTAACGTCGCTGATATCGCAATAAATATCGGTGCAGTTATTCTTGTTATTGGTAGTTTCTTTTATTCTGAAGAAGAATAATCTTGAGATAAATTAGACCCAGACATAAATCCTGGGTTTAATTTGTTATGAAAAAAACGCCCCAAAGTAGGGGGGGGGTGAATTCAACTATTAAATGCAATATTCGTTCCTTTGTAGAATACCTCATTCGGTGTTCTAACATTCAAT
>NZ_CANLZW010000008.1 GCF_947495625.1 uncultured Cocleimonas sp. | reverse complement strand
TAGTGCTTGGTGGTACAAACATTATAACAATTGAAGTTCAGGCTTTCTTTAGTTTGAATAACTATGGGACAGCAGTGCAGAGCTAGGTACTTTTTTTAAGCAAGTGCAGAAATCTCATCTACGGTTTCTGCCCAGCGTTTCGTATCTAACAAAGCAGAGCGATTCATAAATGGTTTGCCTTGCATTCTTAACAATCGTTTTGAAGATTCTTCACTATGATCAATCTTGGCATTGTCCAATACTTCTATTGCACCTTCGCGATTATTACACACCAAAACCATATCACAGCCTGCAGTTATAGCAGCTTCAGCTCGTTGTGCATAATTGCCCATGACTGACGCCCCTTCCATGGTGAGGTCGTCACTAAAGATGACACCATCAAAATTTAATTCGTTACGCAAAACAGTTTGTAACCAATATTGAGAAAAGCCAGCAGGTTTGTCGTCTATTTCTTTATAGATAACATGCGCTGGCATTACCGCATCGAGACCTTGTTTGATCAAATCAGCAAAGGGAATAATGTCTTCCTGCCAGATCTCTTCTCTGGTTCGTGTATCAACAGGAATTTCGTGGTGTGAATCTTCAGTTACTGCGCCGTGACCGGGGAAATGTTTTCCGGTGGAAGCCATGCCGGCTTCACGCATACCTTTAATATATTCTGTGGCTAGCGCAGATATGGTTTTTGGATTTCGATTAAAAGATCGATCTCCAATAACTTCACTGACGCCAAAGTTGATATCGAGTACCGGAGCAAAACTGAAATCGATATCCATTGCTCGTACTTCAGCGGCCATCAACCAACCATGTGAATAGGATTTTTCTGCGGGTGAATCTGTTTCAGCCAATTGAGCGATTGCAGGCAATTTTGTGAACTCAGGTCGAAAACGCTGTACTCGCCCTCCTTCATGATCAACACAGATAAGTAATGATTTATCTTTAGTAGCGTTTCTGACATCGCTTACCAAACGAGATAACTGCTCCACAGATTCGTAATTCCTGGTGAAAAATATCACTCCACCCGTTAGTGGGTGATTGAGTAATTCTTTTTCTTGCTGAGTTATTTCGGTTCCATGTAAATCCAGCATGACAGGTGCTATACCCATATTTGTTCCCCTTTATGTGCTTTAACTAACAGTTAGTTAGCAGTTAATTCTTAGTTATAAATTCATCGCAAATCTTGATTTCTTATTATACAAAATATGGAGAATTACTATTCAATTAATATGAATATCTTTCACTCTCTTGTGTTTTTAGATAAGATTTCTGGGGCCTTGAATGGGTAATTATCCTTATATATCTACGTATATATAGGGCTAGATGTATAACCCTACCCATGAAGAGGTATTTTTATATTTAGTGATACTTACAGTTGCAATTGCTATATTAGCATATTAGAATATCGTTAAATTAGGTATTACTACTAATTCCCCCGACTATTAAATTACACGCTAGGAGTTTAAAATGAAATTACACATCGCAACATTAGCAGCAATAATGGCACTATCAGGAACTGCATCAGCAAACTGGTGGGATGGTTTTAATGATGGATCTGGTTCTGGATCTGGTTATGGAAATGCAGCTGGTAACACGCAGGGTGCAGGTAATGCAGCTGGTAATGCTACTGGTTCAGGTCAAGGCTGGGGAACTGGTAAAGGCGATGCAGACGGTGAAGTTGATTTCAGCATTACTTTTAAAGGTAAAGGTAAGACTGACATGGATACAGCTGGCAACCTAACTGGGTCTGGTCAGGGTGCTGGTAATACAGCAGGTAACTTTGACGGCGCCGGTAACACTGCTGGAAATATGTACGGTTCTGGTTACGGTCAAAACAGTGGCAATGGCTATGGTTCGAACATGCCATGGAACAACAACAGCAATATGCCTTGGAACAATAATAACTATGGTGGTTACAACCGCGGTTATGCACCACAAATGCAGATGCCACAGCAACGTATGATGCGTCCTCAAATGCAACCACAAACTCGAATGATGGCTCCTGCTTATGCAGCACCTAGCTTTGAGCAAATGCAAGCACAGATGGAAGCTCAGCGTAAGCAATACGAAGCATTTGCTAAGCAAATTGCTGCTCAACAGCAAGCAATGGCTCAAGCACATCAAAAAGCACAAGCTCAACAGAAAGCTCCTGCGGCAGCTGCACCAGCAGCAGCGGCTCCAGCTAAAGCTGAGTAATATTTAAGCTTTAAGTAAGTCAACTAGCCGCCAAATAGTTTCTATTTGGCGGCTTTTTTGTGTCTGTTATATAGAGAAAATCTTTAATAAATATGGGGAAAAACACTTTATCTGAAATAACTATGTTTTTATTAATTTTTACCGTTACGCGACTCACTTAGTCCACTTATCGGTGTCTCGGGATATTTATCATATTGGATCTGTCAAAATCAACGTAACGTAAATGTTAAGTGAATATTGTTAATAATAATCATTATAAGGATATTGTGATGGCTAGGAACTCAAACACTATGAATATGCAATTTGAAAATCATACTTTGCAACGATATAGCGAAGTTAATCTACTATCCACTGATGGAAGAATCGGTAGCAAGCGCTATTTCTTATACTCGGTGTTGCTTCCATTTATTCTTTTTTGGAGTTTCGCAAGTATTGCTGGTGTATTAGTGCACATGGGAAGTGTTGCGACATTAACTTCTTACGCGGTTTTAGGTTTAGCGATAATGGCTATGTTCTTTATTCTTGTGCGACTTACGATACAACGCTGTCATGATTTCAATAAATCAGGGTGGTTAGCTGTTTTGGCTTTAATTCCATTTGCCAATATCGTATTTGCTTTAATACCAGGTACTAACGGATTAAACCAATACGGAGAAGTCCCAGAACCGGCAAACAAGTTAACAAATATTTTATTTTATGTATTAGTTACAGTCTTATTAGCTTTGGTTACTTTTCTTGTCTATCAGTTATTGAATGGCGAATTATTACACGCAGCAATAGATAAAATAATTTCGTTTTAATTTCGTTCTAGTGACGTTCTAATCTCTTTTTGCTTAGCAACTAAGCAAAAAGAAATACCTGATAGACTTCAATAGTTACGCTTTTATGATTCGTAATTTCTGTAATAACGACCTCATATCTTCAACGATTAAATAGAAGGTCGGAATTAGTATCAAAGTAAGCATGGTCGCAAACAGAATTCCGAAACCAAGTGACACTGCCATAGGAATCAAAAATTGTGCTTGAGTACTCTTCTCAAGGATTAGAGGCGTTAAGCCTGCAAAGGTTGTTAAAGATGTTAACAGGATAGGCCTAAAACGGGCCTTTCCTGAGACCCGAATAGCGTCGGCCACAGGCACACCCTTCTTAATTTTTTTGTTTGTGTAGTCGACTAATACCAATGAGTCGTTTACCACAACACCTATTAATGCCAATAAACCCATTACACTACTAATGCTTAGGCTTAATCCCATAATGGCATGCCCACCAATGGCTCCAATAATACTAAATGGTATGACACTCATAACCATTAAGGGTTGGAAGTAAGAACCAAAAGGTATCGCCAGTAATATGTAAATTGCCGTTAATGCTATGGCAAAACCAAAGATAAGACTTGTACCAAACTTTTTCTGCTCCCTTTGCTCTCCTTCCATATCGAATGAAATACCAGGAAACGAAGTAAGGACGTCTGGAAACCACGTTTTTAGATCTGATACGACTGAGTTGGCGGAAATCTTATCTTTGTTTAAATCCGCGGTTACATTGATAATTCTTTGTCTATCTACACGAGATATTGTTGAAGACCCTCTTCCTATAGTGACTTCTGCAACTTCACTTAAAGGTACTGAGGCCCCAGTTGAGGTTTTTATTCTGAGGTTTTGAAGCCCGGATAAGGAGTAGCGCTCATTTTTAGGCGCACGCACCATGACTTTTATTTCAGATTGATTTCTTTGTATTCTCTGTGATTCTGCACCAAATATGGCATGTCTAACTTGTAATCCTAAAGAAGTAAGATTTAAACCCAATTGCTCTGCTGCCGGTTTAATTCTTAGTTGAACTTCGGCCTTGCCTCCTTCATAGGTGTTTTTAATATCGAATAATCCTTCATACTCCCCTAATTTGTCTTTAACCAAGAGAGCCACGTCATTAAGTATAAGGAAATTATTACCTGTTAACTGGACATCGATAGGTTCGCCCCCCCTACCTAATTCAGCCCTGAAACTGAGTTCTTTAACGCCAGGGACTGTTCCAATTAGAGTCTGCCATTCTTTAACGATTTCTCTGGTGCTTATATTAAGCTTTCTTTCTTCCGGAGGTATGGTTTCAAAAGTGACTGATGCAATGTTAGATACACCAGTGCTTCCACTTGGTCTTCTGCCAGCATTTCCTACCGTAACCAGAATGTGTTTGATAAGATTTTTGCCTTTTTTAACGTCTTTGGATTCTCCTGATTGTGCATTTACAGCACCTTCAGCATTCGATCCTTCATCGCTTTCTTCATCATAAGGTTCTATGTATTTCTTTTGTAAAGCTTCCGCACTTGCCACCATTTTTTTAACATATTTCTCGGTTACTTCAAGCGCTGTACCTTCAGGCATTTCAATAGTTGCAGAGACTATTTCGCTTTCTATACGAGGAAAAAAAGTATACTTATATCTGCCAGTAGTAACTAAAGTAATAGTAGTAATCAAAACTGCGATGAAAATTGATAAGGTTGCGTAACGGAAATTAAGGCTAACATTTAAAATAGGCCCGTATATATTATCGATAAACCAGACCAGGCTTTGAGCAATAGCTCTTTGCATTCTAGTAAGAATATTGAGGTTGTCCGTGTCTTTACGTAATTTCATGTGACGTAAATGTGAAGGTAAAACGAATTTTGATTCAATCAGTGAAAATAATAGAACCGGAATTACGACCATAGGAATTTGAGCAAATATAGGTCCTCTTCTTCCATCTATTAGAAGTAAAGGCAGGAATGCGGCTACAGTCGTTAATACACCAAACGTTACGGGAACCGCTATTTCTTTAGTTCCTTCGATTGCTGCTTCATGAGGGTCGCCAGTCTTCTGTAGGTGAGTGTATACGTTCTCGCCGGTGACGATAGCGTCATCAACCACAATTCCAAGCACCAAAATAAAGCCAAACATACTGACCAGATTTAATGTCATTCCTAACTGTGGCATTACTGCTAAAGCTCCAAGAAAGCTAATAGGAATACCGACACTCACCCAGAAAGCTAAATCAGGTCTTAAGAATAACGCCAATAATAATAAAACAAGACCAATACCCTGAACCAGACTTTTGGTTAAGGTGTTTAAGCGTGCTTTTACTGTTTTTGAACTATCTTGCCAATAGGTTAAATATAGACCAGCGGGTAAGGTTTCCATGCGTTTATCAATATAGTCTTTAACGGTGTTCGCCAACTCAATGGCATTTTGATCACCTACTCGCGCAACATTAATAAATGCGGCTTTCTTTCCATCAAATTCACTATAAAGCGGGTCTTCATTAAAGCCGTCATTAATTTCTGCAATTTCATCAAGACGAATACTGGTGCCGTTACTTTTGCTGATAACTTTGATGCTGGCAAAATCATCTTTTTTATAAGCTTGTCCAAGCGCTCTTACCAGAATATCTCCGGATTGGGTTTTTATGGTTCCGCCTGGAATATCCCGGGAAGCATTTCGAATCACAGAAGAGATATCATCTAGCGTTAAATCATATTGTCTTAATGTTGCTTCTGGCACATTAATGCTTATTTCCCAAGGACGTATTCCTCCCATTGAGACTTGAGTTACATTGGGTAAGCCTCTGATTTCATCGCGAATTTTTTCCGTGTTCCTTCGCAATGAAACTTCATCCTGATTATCCTGATAGAGAACAACGGTTATAACTTCTCTCGTTCTAATCAATTGTTCTACTGTAGGTCTTTCAGCATTTTCTGGAAAAGATGAAATACCATCAATTCTGGTTTTTATTTCATTCAGCAGTTTAGTTGTATCATACTGCTTTAATATTTCTGCCCTGACTAAAGATCTTCCTTCAGCTGAGTCACTGTAGATCTTTTCAATACCCGGCAAATCACCAATGGCATCTTCAACTCGTATGGATATGCCTTCTTCAACTTCCTGAGGGGTTGCACCTGGATAAACGACGGTAATGTTGACTATATCAGCTTCAAAGGAAGGGAAAGTCTCAAGTGGAATTCTTTTAGCAACTGCATATAGTCCAAATGCAATTATCGCTATCATAAGAATATTCGCGGCTACCGGGTTATTTACAAACCAGGCGATAACACCTTGAGATTGAGACGAATTTTTAGGATGTTTGGCAATTGTATTTTCAGCATTGCCAGTTGAGTTGTTATCCATTTATTGTTTTTCGCCTTTTTTATCTTTCTTATTGGATTCTTTATCCCCTTTTCTTTTGTTACCTAATGTATTTTTCTTATTTAATTTATTTTGTTCTTCTAATGTAATGACTTCCATTCCATCAATAGCCTGAGTCAAATTAGTCGTGATAATTTGTTTGCCAATAAAATCAGGATTAGCTTCTATGACTGATTCAGAATTAGTGTTCCATATTACCTTTACCGGCTCTATTTTAATTTTACCGTCTTCAAGTAATCTTATTTCGCGGTTATAAATAACTGCAATTGATGGCAATACAAATACATTTTTAAAGGTTCTTCCTTTAATAGTTGCTTTCAAATACTGACCAATACGAATAGGTGTTGAAATACCTTCTTTAGCTTCATAAGGGTCATCAACACGAACAATAACGTTGATCTGTCTGCTTGCAGAATCCAGAGCAGCACCTGTACGAACAACTCGTCCGAGCCATTTGTCATTTTTCAGGCTATCGGGGTTTGTAAGAACAACTTCGGGAAGATCTTTAGTGTCTATACTTTTATTTCTGAATGCTTCTGGCATCCCTAATAATTCATACTGGCTCAATGATAAAGGAAGTTCGACGTTAACGTAGTCGGTTGCATAAATTTCACCTAATACCGTCCCTACAGAGACATATTGACCAAAATCTACATTCTTCGTCAGGACTCTTCCTCTGTAAGGTGCTTTTAATTGAGTTCGAGAAAGATTTAACGTTTCTTGTTTTAGTCTGGCTTTAGTCGAATTAATTTTCGCTTGAGTCGCATTTCTTTTACTGGCAAAGGTAGTTTGTAATCCCCTCAACTCTTGAAGTCTTTGTTGTAATTGATTAATTTTTTGATCTTCTGCATCGACCAGTGATCTTGATATCAGTTTTTTATTAAGCAGTGATTTAACTCGAGCTAGTTCTTTTCTACCCAAAGCCAGATTTTGTTGGGCGAGTTGTATAGATTGTTTGTTGCTATCTTCTTCTGCCTTGATCTGTTTCAAGCTAGCGTCATTGGCAGCCACATCACTTTTAGCAATATCAACTGCATTTATGTAATTGGATTTATCAATTTCTAGTAAGGTCTGGTCTTTATCAAAATAGTTTCCTTCAAGAAAGTTATCTGAGATATTGACAATTCGTCCTGAGACTTCTGCGACTAAATTCGTCTGTGTGCCGGCGTTTACAGTACCAGAAGCCTCGATATTAACGGTATATTGAGTCGGTTTAAGCGTTTCCACTTCAACTACGGTTAAACGTTTTACAAATGGTCTTTTGACCGCTTCTGGTGCGGTTTCTTTCAGGTGTTTTGCATAAGTAAATGCTGCAGCTAAAACAAGAATGGGTAGAATAATTTTTAACATTTAACTTCCGTAGGATTTTCAATTAAAACAGATGTTTTATTACTGTTATCCGTTGAATATTGTGAATCAAGGAGTTAATTTACACCCCCCCACTTTTAGCCAGTTTTTTATAATTGTAACGGCTAATACTAAGCTGATAATTATCTGATATAAAATAATTTAGTGCAATTTATCAACACTAATTATCTGGCTAATGTATCTATCCATCTTAAATCAAATAAACGTCTTGATAAAATTGATATGAAATAGCAACATACTCAACATAAATAACTGCTTATACCGCTGTATCATAATCTATGAAAATCACACTTTGTCTTTTATTACACATTTTTACAATTACAGCCTATGCAGATGAAATAGATTTATTCATCATGGCAGGTCAATCAAATATGCAAGGTTGGCGCAGTGACGCAGCGATGTACCCACCTGATCCAACATACAAAGATGCGGAAATACCCTTTTATTTTGAAGCACTCAATTATGGCTCTTCTAAAAAACAATGGGAAACCTTAGGTCCTCAGATTGGTCATTTTCAAAAAGGACATTTTGGACCAGAAGTGACTTTTGCCCGTGCCCTTTTTCAATTAAATATGCGACCCGCCATTTTCAAATATAGTTCTGGTGGCACCAGCATAAAAACAGACTGGAAAGCACCCGGCCAAAATGGCTTGTATGATGATATGGTACGTAATCTCAATGTGGCGATCCATGAGCTAAAAAATCAAGGTCATACTGTCACCCCGAGAGCCTTTATCTGGATTCAAGGTGAAACTGATGCGAATAACCCTTATTTAGCAAAAGAATATTATTGGCGTCTAAATAACCTGTTAAAGAATATGCGTAATCATGTGCTACGAAATCCATCACTTCCAGTGATATTGAGTGTTGATGAACAACATCCACGAGTTAGAACTCAACCAGAAATTGTTACTGCTCAAAAGAAGTTAGCTAATGATGACCCTACGATTACGTTCATGTCGATGAATGGATTGGAAAAATACGATGTCACTCATCTAACAGCAAAAGGCACTATCAATCAGGGTAAAAGGCTGTTTCAGACCTATAAAACAGCTGTTATTTATTAACCGCTTATCTAGCTATTCTTTACCCATTTGATTAGGTGGAATAAGATTATCTCCAAGGAAAAATAATAATAAAATTGGGGTATAAAAATGATGTCCTTAAAGAAATCCGTGATTTTGATCGGATTAATGTCTATAGGTTCTGTTTCTATTGCTGATTTACCAAAAGCATTTGATTATCAAAAAGCTTCAACTAACTATGTTGATAACACTTCAGGTGGTTTTGGTTCAATAGCAAATCCTTACTTTTTTGGCGGCTCAATTGGCGCATCTGAAGCAAGTAGTTATTGCTCGGGTGAATCAAACTGTGAAGATACAGATACCGCATGGAAGGTATTTGGGGGTTATAAGTTTACCGATAAACTAAGCGTTGAAGGTGCTTATATGAATCTTGGAGATATCTATAAGAATGGTGAAAACTCTGATGTAAGTGCATTTTCTGCTTATGGTGTAGGAACACTTCCCGTCACTGAACAGTTTGATGTATTTGGTAAAATAGGTGCAACACGCTGGAGTAGTGATAATACCGATGGTGGTACTAGCGGTTTTGGTGCGAGTTATGGTGTTGGCGCAAAAATGAATATTAATGAAAATACCAAGCTTCGCGCAGAGTGGGAAAAAATACTGGATGTTGAAACATCAGATACAGATTCAACAGATATAAATATGTTGAGTGTGGGAATAGAACTATCAACGTTCTAATCTCTAATCTCTAATCTTATAAAAACAAAAAAGGCAGCTTTAAGCTGCCTTTTTTATAATCAAAATAAGTACAAATTACTCTGGGCTAAAAGAAGATCCACAACCACAAGTAGTTTTAGCATTCGGATTACGAATAACAAACTGAGATCCTTCCAGACCCTCTGTGTAGTCTATATCAGCACCAACAAGGTATTGAAAACTCATAGGATCGATCAGAAGTTTAACGCCATTTTTCTCAACAGTGGTATCACCGTCATTGATGCTCTCATCAAACGTGAAACCATACTGGAAGCCTGAACAACCTCCGCCAGAGACAAATACGCGCAGCTTTAGATTGTCGTTCTGCTCTTCATCGATCAAACCTTTCACTTTATTAGCAGCCGCATCTGTAAAATTTAAAATAGGTGCTGCGCTTGCTGTTGCTACTGTAGCTGTTTCTGCTGTCATGATAATAACCTTTATAAAATCGTTTATATTTTGTTAATTAGCTACTTATCTCAGAACTTTACGTTTATGTATTGTTTAAAGAGTTAACTAATTTAAAAATTTGTTTTAGATACTTTGTTAGTTTACCTTAGATTGGTATTCAAACTAAATAAACCATATCTTTTTAATGCTTAAATTTAGAAACTAGACCTGAGCCTCTAAAGGCTTTTGTGGTCTGTTCTATTTATCATCTTGCCTTAATAGTTTTCCGTTTACTTCTGCTCCTACTGGCAACTCAAGCAAACTATAATGTACATCTCCATTTATGCGGGCTTTATCGAATAATTCAACCTTGCCATCAACATAAACATTTCCGTCAATTTGGCCGTTGACTATCAAATGATTTACTTTGACATCTCCTACCACTAGAGCGCCTTCACTCAAGATCAACAATGAATCTTTCGCCTCAGAATTAATATCACCTATTACTGTGCCAACTATATGCATCTTTCCTTCAAAATTCATATGACCTTCAATGATAGTATTTTCACCTACTAAAGAATCGATCCTGGTTCGATGGATCTCATCATATTTCTTTTTCTTGGCTAACATTATATTTCCTGCGTATTCCGTATCTTATAAAGTCTTCTTTTTCTTTAACTTAATTTGTATAGTTTTGTTATAGCTGGTTTTAAGGTAAAAGTGCAGGCTTATTAATAGCCGTATTTTCCTCAAGCCCAAGCATTAAATTCATATTTTGTACTGCCTGGCCGGCTGCGCCTTTTACCAGATTATCGATAACAGACAGCACAATCACACGCATAGTATCAGGAATTCTGTGTATGGCTATTTGGCACATATTAGAGGCTTTAACACTTCTGGTTTCAGGGTGGGATCCCTGTGGTAATACATCTACAAAGAATTCATTTTTATAGCGATCTTCATAAAGCGTTTGGAAATCAATATCGCTGTTAGAATTTGCGTAGATAGTCGCATGTATCCCTCTAATAATAGGCAACAAGTGTGGCACAAAAGTAAGATCAACCTTGGTATCTGCTATTAGTGAAAATATTTGAGCGATTTCAGGTAGATGTCTATGTCCACCAACACCGTAAGCTTTGAAACTTTCTCCCATCTCACTAAACAGTGTTGCCACATTAGCCTGCTTACCTGCACCACTAACACCTGATTTGGTATCCGCGATAATATTATCAAGATCGATTAAATTCGATTCCAATAATGGCATCAGACCCAAAATAACTGAAGTAGGATAACAACCGGGATTTGCTACAAGATTGGCTGACTTGACCATTTCTCTGTTGATTTCAGGTAACCCATACACGGCTTGTTCTACAAGCTCAGGACAAGCATGGGTCATTCCATACCATTTGCTCCAGACGTCGAGGTCTTTAATTCTAAAATCGGCGGCTAAATCGATTACTTTAACCCCTGCTTTTATCAATTCAGCAGTATGGTTCATAGCAACACCATTAGGCGTAGCAAAAAAGACTAAATCGCATTGTGCTAAAGCATCAGTAGTCGGGTCACTAAACTCAAGATCTACAAATCCACGTAAATTAGGAAACATTGAATCTACTCGTGTACCCGCATTAGAACGAGATGTTACATAAGTAATCTCAACGTCTGGGTGAGTTGCTAATATTCTGAGTAATTCGACGCCGGTGTATCCTGTTGCACCAACTATTCCTATCTTCTTCACTGTAGCGTTAACCTATTTATTAAAATTGTAAAAACCAATCATACCGTGATTTATATAACTGCACATACTTGAAAATGATACTTATGCCTCTATTTTTAAATATGTGGCGTATTAAGTATAAGACTTAGTGTAAATCCCACAATTCACTAATATTTATAGACATAGACGGTGTGTGTAAATAGTTTTTTCTAACGTCGAATGATATAGTCTTTTGATATTTTTTGAATTATTTCAACTTTGCAGATACTAACTATAATGATCAATACCAAAAATAAACTTAAAACCCTAAAGATGAATTCTATATTAAAGATTTCACTATTATCGGGGCTACTTTCAATCACTGTTGGTTGTTTAGGTACGCCACCTGCTGGCACTTCATTAATAGAGTCTGCAAATGCTGCTGAAAAAACCGAAACTAATCTTGAAGAGTTAACACCAAGACATACCTTCGAATACAAAATCATCAATAGCATGTTAAAGCGCTATCACTATAAAAAGTTTGAGCTTAATGATGAATTTTCCGGACAAATACTCGATCAATACATTAAACAGCTAGATCCAAGCCGTATTTATTTTACTCAGGCGGATATCAATCAATTCAACAAGCATCGCGATAAGTTTGACGATTATATTAATGCGGGCGATACTGAAGTTGCGGTAAATATTTTCAAAAAGTATCAGCAAAGAGTTAATGAACGTTCTAAATATGCGATTCAACGCCTAGGACAGAAATTCGATTTAACCAAAGATGAAGAATACAATCTGGATCGCGAAAAAGCGCGTTGGGAAGTAAATGCAACTGCCCTAAATATGCTTTGGGATAAACGCATAAAAAATGACTACATCAATCAGATACTTTCTGATGAAAAACCAGCTGAAGTCATTAGTAAGTTAAAAAAACGTTATGCAAGCATGACAAAAAGAACCAACCAGATTAAAAGCAATGAGCTATTCCAGACTATTGTGAATGCTTACGCCGGCGCTATTGAGCCGCATACTTCTTATCTGTCTCCACGTTCTTCCGAACAGTTCGACATCAATATGAGCTTGTCTTTAAGTGGAATTGGCGCTGTACTGAGAACAGATGAAGAACACACTAAAATTATTAGTGTGGTTCCTGGCGGACCTGCTGATCTTACTGGCCAAATCAAAGCTGGCGATAGAATTATTGGTGTGGGTCAAAAGACTGAAAAGAGCATCAAAGACATCGTTGGATGGCGTTTAAGCGATGTGGTTAATATTATCCGTGGTAAGAAAGGTAGTACTGTTGTGTTATCGGTTTTACCTAACGAAACAGGTTTAAGTGGTAAATCGAAGACTGTAAAAATTGTTAGAGATAAAATAAAGCTTGAGCATCAGGCTGCAAGTAAAAGAATTATAGAAATCGACAGACCAGAAGGAAAAGTTAAAGTCGGTGTTATCGATCTTCCCTCTTTCTACATCGATTTTAAAGCGCGTAATCGTGGCGATGCTGAATATGCCGGTACCACACGTGACGTTAAAAAATTGTTAATCGAGTTAAATAAAGAAGGCATTGACGATTTAATTATTGATCTTCGTGGTAATGGTGGTGGATCACTAAGTGAAGTTGTTTCTCTGACAGGCTTATTCATTGACCAAGGTCCTGTTGTACAAATTAATGATACGACTGGTCGTACAGATATTCTTCGTGATAATGATTCTGGCGTTATCTACAATGGTCCAATGGCAGTAATGATTGATAAAGGTAGTGCTTCAGCCTCAGAAATTTTTGCGGGCGCTATCCAGGACTATAAGCGTGGTGTAATCATAGGAGAAACTACCTTTGGTAAAGGCACGGTTCAAACAGTTTTACCCTTAGAATCATACACACGTAAAACATTTGATAAGCCTTTAGGGCAGATCAAAATTACTTCAGCTCAATTCTTCCGTGTCAATGGTGAAAGTACTCAACATAAAGGTGTTGTTCCGGATTTATCTTGGGATTTACCGCAAGTTGATGGAGATTTCGGGGAACGTGCTTTTAAGAATGCATTACCTTGGAGACGTATTGATATAGCTAAACACAAGGATTATAAAAATGCCTTCGGTGCTGCTGCTATTCAACAAGCGAGAACTAATTCCTTAGAAAGAATTTCTAAGGACCCTAAATTTAAAACAACGGTTGATAGAGTAAAGCTATTGGTAGATGCGGGCAATGAAAAAGTTGTTTCTCTAAACCTGAAAAAACGAAAAGCAAAACGTGAAGATTTCAATAAGCAATTATTGGTGTTGGAGAATAATCTACAAAAAGCGAATGGTTTACCTGCATATAAAACAATTAAAGAATTACGTGATGCACAAGAAAAGAAAAATGACGATATCTTCACTAAACAACCAGTAGATGTGTTCTTGAATGAAGCGGCGCATATACTGACTGACTTGCAGAAATTTAATATAATGGCAGCGTCAGCAAACAAATAAACGCCTATAAGTAGGGGGGTGTGGTTTTACCAGTTCTTATATAAGTCTGGTAAAATGTCGATGGACGATGATCGAGCTAGATCTAATGCCAATATGTAATTATGACACCCCCCTACTTTTCGGCAGTTTTTTTACTCACAGGTGTATTTAAGCATTTATATTTTGTTCACTGAAGGCATTGATTAAGGCCAAAGTACAAATAGCCAAACAATAGCAGTATTCATCATTGCAACGAATACCGCAGCAGAACCCATATCTTTAGCTCTGCCTGATAACTCATGGTGTTCTCCACCAAAGCGGTCTACAACTGCTTCTATAGCAGAGTTTAATAACTCAACAATCAATAATAAAAGCACGCTTCCAATTAACAGCGCTTTCTCTATTCCTGTTTCACCAAACCATAAAGCGATAGGTGTCGATACCACCAATAGCCAAACTTCCTGGCGAAACGCCTCTTCGTGCTTATAAGTCGCTTTTAGACCAAGCCAGGTAAAGCCTAAAGCTTTTACCCAGCGTGTTATGCCTGTATTACCGCTGCCAGCCATAGTGGCTCCTTCATTTAGATTATGTAGATCTAATTAAAGTTACGGGTATTTATCGGTAACTTTCTATAGAAGGACAAGAGCATACCAAATTACGGTCACCATACACATTATCTATACGATTAACTGTAGGCCAATATTTACTGGTTGCTATCACACCCTTTGGTAAAACAGCCGTTTCTTGAGAATACGGACGATCCCAGTTTTCTGAAACATCGAATATAGTGTGTGGCGCATTCACTAAAGGATTATTTTCTAACGACCAAACACCCGTTTGAACATTCATGATTTCTTCTTTAATTGCAATCATGGCATCACAGAAACGGTCTAATTCATATTTAGATTCAGACTCGGTTGGCTCTATCATCAACGTTCCAGCAACGGGAAATGACATGGTTGGTGCGTGGAAACCATAATCCATTAGACGTTTAGCGATATCTTCTTCAGAAATTCCAGAATCATGCTTTATCGGTCTAATATCAATGATACATTCGTGAGCAACTCGACCATTCTTGCCTCTGTAAAGTACCGGATAATAAGGTGCTAAGCGTTCAGTGATGTAATTAGCATTGAGTATTGCCATTTTACTGACAGCAGCATTACCTTCGGCGCCTAACATTTTCATATACATCCATGAAATTGTAAGAATAGATGCACTGCCGAAAGGTGCGCCAGATACAGCGTGTGTTTTATCTTCTTCGTTATTAATATGTCCCGGAAGAAAAGGTGCTAAATGACTACGTACACCGATTGGACCAACGCCAGGTCCGCCACCACCATGCGGTATCGCAAAGGTTTTATGTAAATTAAGATGAGAAACATCCGAACCGAAAACACCTGGTTTAGATAGACCTTTTTGAGCATTTAGATTCGCACCATCGAGATAGACTTGGCCACCACAATCGTGAACAATTTTGCACATCTCTACAATACCTTCTTCAAATACACCGTGTGTTGAAGGATATGTAACCATAATACAGGCTAGATCGTCTTTATTTGCTTCTGCTTTAGTACGTAAATCTTCAAGATCAACATTGCCATTATCATCACAATTAACCAGAACAATTTTCATTCTAGCCATTGCTGCTGATGCTGGATTGGTTCCATGAGCAGAAGTCGGTGTAAGGCAAATATTACGATGTCCCTGCCCTATGCTTTTGTTATAACGATTGATGGCAACAAGGCCTGCATATTCGCCTTGTGCGCCAGAGTTAGGCTGCATTGACACCGCAGCATAACCTGTCACTTCAGATAACCATGCTTCTAACTGATCAATCATTTCGCGATAGCCATCTGTTTGATCTTTAGGTGCAAAAGGATGGACGTTAGAAAACTCTGACCAGCTAAGCGGCATTAGTTCGCTAGCTGCATTTAACTTCATCGTACATGACCCTAATGGAATCATTGCATGTACGAGTGATAAATCTTTGTTTTCAAGACGCTTAAGGTAACGCATCATTTCTGTTTCTGTATGATGCTGATGGAAAACCTCATGAGTTAGGAATGAAGTTTCACGCTGATAATCTGCTGGAATGCCAGACTCAGCTTTCTCATTGATTATTTGATCATCGAGTGCACTTACCGTTAAACCATGATCACTGCCGAAGAAGATATCAAAGAGTGTTTCCAGGTCTTTAGCTGTTTTAGTTTCATCAAAACTTATTCCAAGTTTGTCAGACTCAACTAATCTTAGGTTTATGCCTTTATTTAGTGCCGCTTTGTAAAATTCCTGCTGATGATCGCCTACAAATACAGTTAAAGTATCAAACCAGCTTGTATTAACGATATATTCAGCCTTTGAAAGATCGCTTTGACGAACCGCTGCAGCAAAAATACTGGTTAAACGATTGATTCTTGAAGCTATACGTTTTAAACCCTCTGCTCCATGATAAACCGCATAGAAGCCAGCCATATTTGCCAATAAAGCTTGAGCAGTACAAATATTTGAAGTGGCTTTATCACGACGAATATGTTGTTCGCGTGTTTGCATAGCCATTCGCAAACCTTGATTACCACGAGAATCTACAGAAACACCAATGACTCGACCAGGTACAGAACGTTTTAGTTTATCTTGAACGGCAAAGAATGCAGCATGTGGACCACCAAAGCCCATTGGTACACCAAAACGTTGAGAGGTGCCGAAAACAATATCAGCACCCATTTCACCGGGTGACTTTATCAACACTAAAGACATCAAATCAGCAGCCACACACACAAGCGCATTTTGTTCGTGCGCTTGTGTAATAATTGGCTCAATATTAGCTATCTCTCCAGAAGTGCCGGGATATTGCAGTAAAACACCAAATACTTCGTGTTGCTCTAAATCTTCCTGAGGATTACCCACAATTAACTCAAAACCAAAATATTGTGCGCGTGTTTTCATCACTTCAAGTGTTTGTGGAAAAACAGCCTCATCTACAAAAAACTTATCTGTTTTTAAACGATTAGATCGTTTACATAAAGCCATTGCTTCTGCGGCGGCTGTTGCCTCATCAAGTAATGAAGCATTCGCCATGTCCATGCCGGTTAAATCCATGATCATTTGCTGAAAATTCAGTAGCCCTTCTAAACGGCCTTGAGAAATTTCAGCCTGATATGGTGTATAAGCGGTATACCACCCAGGATTTTCTAATACATTACGCTGTATTACTGAAGGTACGATAGTGTCGTAATACCCCATGCCAATAAATGATTTATTAACAATGTTCTTATCTGCAATTTCACGTAGCGTCTCTAAAGCCTCTCTTTCAGAACAACTATCATCCAGCTTTAATGGCTCACGAATACGAATAGTTTCAGGGACAGTTTTATCAGCAAGTTCATTGAGTGATGAAACGCCGATAACTTCCAGCATTTCATTCAAGTCTTCCGTTTGAGGTCCGATATGACGAGAAATGAAATCATCGTGCTGATCTAAAATATTTAGTGGTAAATTTTTCATAGATAAGTTGAATGCATTGTTAAGGGTTAATAATCAAATGGTATTTAGAGAGCGTTATTTATTCTTGACACTCAGCTTCGTATTCGTCTGCACTTAGGAGGTTGTCCAGGTCAGCAATATCGTTGAGTTTCATGCTAAAAATCCAACCTTCGCCAAATGGTGCTGAATTGATTAATTCTGGTTCGCCATCAAGCTCTTCGTTAACTTCAGTAACTTCACCTGCTAGAGGTGCGTACATATCAGACGCCGCTTTAACAGATTCAATAACACCGCAGTTCTCTTCTTCAGTAAGCGTCGTTTCAACTTCTGGTAATTCTACAAAAACCACGTCACCTAATAATTCTTGAGCATGCTCAGTGATACCAATAGTTACAGTTCCATCGCCATTGTCTCTAACCCATTCGTGAGTTTTGGTATATTTAAGATCGCTTGGATTTTCATTACTCATATTTTTTCTCCGATTACAGTTAATATTTTCTAAATAAAAAAGTTTAAAATTATGTGTTTAACACTCTAGTTCTAAATGAGTGATTTACCATTTCGAACGAATGGTGGTTTGATGATTCGGCAAGTTAATAGCTTTCCTCTGATATCAACCTGGCATGATTCCTTTGCTTCTGTTGGAATACGTGCGAATGCAATGGCTTTACCTAGGCTTGGTGAAAAAGAACCGCTCGTTATTTCACCCTCGCCAAATTCAGTAACTACTTTTTGATGACCGCGTAATACGCCTTTGTCTTCCAGAACTAATCCAACCAGTTTTTCTTTAGAGCCATTTTGTTTTTCTTTTTGAAGAGCAGCACGGCCAATAAAGTCTCTATCTTCTGGTTCCCAGGCTATCGTCCAACCCATGGCTGCAGCTAAAGGCGATATAGACTCATCCATATCTGTGCCATATAAATTCATTCCTGCTTCTAGACGAAGTGTGTCACGTGCGCCAAGTCCAATAGGTTCTACGCCGTTTTCTAGAAGCTTGTCCCACAACTCAGCAGCTGTTTCATTAGGTACCATGATTTCATATCCATCTTCACCAGTATAACCAGTGCGAGCATAGAAACTATCACCTATCTGGACACCGAAGAATGGCTTTAAACCTGAAACTAATTTTTGATCAGATTCGCTCAAAGTAGCATTAGCTTTATCTCGTGCATTAGGTCCTTGAACTGCAATCATTGCCAGATCATCTCTTTCTGTAAGAGTAAGATCAAAATCCGCTGCTACTTTCTCTATCCACTTAAGATCATTTTCACGAGTCGCTGCATTAACAACCATACGATAAAAATCATCTGCTAGGTAATAAACGATTAAATCGTCAATAACACCGCCATTTTCGTTTAGCATTGCACTATATAGCGCTTTTCCGGGATCTTTTAATTTGGCAACATCATTAGCTAGTAAATGCTGAAGGAATTTTTTTACATCGTTTCCTTTAAAGTCTAAAACAACCATATGGGAAACATCGAACATACCTGCATCTTCTCTGACTTGTTTATGCTCTTTTACTTGCGATCCATAGTTGATTGGCATATCCCAACCAGCAAAATTTACCATTTTGCCATCAGCTTTAAGATGTTTTTCGTATAACGGGGTTCTTTTAGGTGTTTGATTCTGTGATGATTCGGACATATAAATTTCCTTTAAACTTAAATTTAAACAAAAAAAAGGGCGGCAGATTATTCAATCTGCCGCCCCTCTGTCCTTGTACCTGAGAGATTCCCTAAATATATGCCAATAAAGCAAGATTAGGTTAAACCCTTCGGTGGAAACTGTGTTTCACTCTCCAGAGCCAGTGTTTTTACTTGCAGTCCTTTTACCTGAGCGTTTCCGAGCGGATTTGCGCCTTCGGTGTTCAACAATAACTAGATAACTAAACTAAGTAGTTAACAATAAATGCCGAATCTCTCCTGCAGAAAATTTACTGAAGCAATGACTATACCTCAGGATGGATTAACGAGAAAGAAATTTAAATATCAAATTTCTACTTATTCAGCATCCAATGCAGCTGCCAATTTATCTGCTGGCATGTAACCAGGGATTAAACGCCCAGTTTCAGTTACTAGAGCAGGTGTTCCCGTCACGCCAACTTCCTGTCCTAGTAAATATTGAGCTTCAATAGGATTATCACAAGTCTTGTCAGCAATCGGCTTGCGTTCTTTAGCATCAGTCATTGCTTGCAGATTATCATCAGCGCACCACATGCTTACTGCCTTTTTGAATGATCCCGATCCTATTCCGGCTCGTGGGAACATCAAATATTCAACAGTTATACCTTTTGCATTTAACTCTGGTACTTCTCTGTGTAATTTTGCACAGTATGGGCAATCAATATCAGTAAAAACCTGTAGTACATGTTTTTCATCTTTTGCCTTAAAAGTAACTGGCTTATTATCCTGTTTATCCATAATTTCTTTACGGACCGATTGCTTTGCGACTTCAGAGAGATTTTCTCTAGTATCCAGATCAATCATATCGCCAGCTAAAAAGTATTTACCATCATTTGATACATAAATAACTTCAGTTCCATACATCACTTCGAAAACATTAGGAAGCAAACTTTCTTTAATTGAAGAAGGCTCCGATCTAAAACGTGTTTTAAGCTTTGCTTTTAAACTAGTTATGGTTTTTGCTGTATCGGCATCTGTACTTTCAACTTTAGCAAATGCAGGCGTCATTGTTGAAGCAAGAAAGAACAACGTGGTTCCTAATATTATTTTCTTAATCATTACTATCCCTTAAATTTTTTAATTTTCAAACCTTGTATATACCCAATATAAGGTCGTTATTTATATTATCCACAGTGATTTTATAATAAAACAGCCCTTACGCACAAATCACAGCTGATCAACGTATTATATGGTGAATTAGATGCATCTAATATTAAATATAATTTAATCACTATCCACGAGGATGATGTTTTTGATGAATCGATTGCAAACGTGCTTTAGCAACATGCGTGTAAATCTGTGTCGTTGATAAATCACTATGACCCAACAATAACTGTACGACCCTCAAATCTGCTCCATGGTTCAATAAATGTGTCGCAAATGCATGTCTTAAAGTGTGAGGCGATAGTTTTTGTTTAATTCCAGACTGTTGAGCATATCTTTTAATGAGATACCAGAATGCCTGACGGGTCATTCCAGAGCCTCTTCGTGTGACAAATAGCTGATCGCAAACGCCTTTACCAGTCATTAAATCTCCTCTGGATTCAGCTAAATATTTCGTTATCCATATAACTGCTTCATCTCCCATAGGAACTAGTCTTTCTTTGTTTCCTTTGCCGATTACCCTGACAACACCTTGTTGTAAACTTAATTGATTATAACGTAAGGAAACAAGCTCAGAAACTCGTAAACCAGTCGCATAGATAAGCTCGAGCATTGCCCTATCTCTAAGCCCTAAAGGGTCTTCTATCAAAGGAGCATTCAACAATAACTCTATTTCTGTCTCAGTCAATGTACTTGGTAGTGGCTTACCTAACTTTGGTAATTCAATCAAAGCCGTCGGGTCTTCTTCGATATTTCTTTCTCTTAATTGATATCGATAAAAACGTCTTAAAGTTGAGATTACTCTGGCTACGCTGGTCGTTTTACTGCCTTTATTGATACGATTTGCGATGTATTCTAATAACAGCGAATGATTAGCTGATAATAAGTTATTTTGTTTTGATACTAGCCATATGGATAATGCTTTTAAATCACGCCCGTAAGCAGCCAGGGTATTATTGCTTAATCCTCTTTCTGACCATAAAGCATCCAGAAAGCTTTCAATGATGTCGATATCGCTAGCCATATTTTATTTCCAGTTGGTTTCACTTATCTTGGAGTTTTCAGCGATTATAATAATTATTGATATTAACCAAGATTGATATTAACTAATGATAAAAACAGTATAATAATCGCTTTATTATAACACTATGATGTTTTCAACATGAGTCCATTTCTTAAAACAGCCTTAGAAGCCGCCCAAGCCGCACAAGAAATCATTAACAAATATTACGCTGGAGACTTTGAAATTGAAATCAAACCGGATGAAACTCCCGTTACGATTGCAGATATCGAAACAGAAAAAACCATTAAAAAAATAATCCTGGATGCATTCCCGGATCATGGATTTTTTGGTGAAGAGACCGGTAAGGTAAATGAAGATGCAGAGTATAACTGGTTAATTGACCCTATAGACGGCACTAAAAGCTTTGTGCGTCGTTACCCTTTCTTCTCAACACAAATCGCATTAATGAGAAATGGCGAGTTAATACTAGGTGTTTCTAACAGCCCAGAATTCAAAGAAATGGCGTATGCAGAGAAAGGCAAAGGTGCCTGGTTAAACGGTGAAAAAATCACAGTAAGTGATATTGATACGATTAAAGGCTCTACACTTTCCCTCGGTAATATTGCATCAATTGCCAAAAGTATTCAGTGGAGTAACGTAGGTAATTTAGTCGCTAATGTTAATCGAATCAGAGGTTATGGTGATTTTTATCATTACCATTTATTAGCAAGTGGCAAAATAGATATCGTACTAGAGTCTGATGTCAATATCCTTGATATAGCTGCGTTGGCTGTTATTGTCAGAGAGGCTGGAGGCATATTTACGGATTTATCAGGAAATGAACTTAACCTTGAAACTAGGTCTGTTCTAGCTTGTAACAATAAAGATGTTCATGCTCAGGTTTTAGCAGATATTTCTTATTTAGAATAATCTATTGAGTAACTATATCGGAAGTACAAATTCCAATTAACAGCTGTATTTCTATGTTGGAATATTTTTTATTATTAGCAAATTGTTTCTGGCAGGTTTGACGAAACTTCTCTCTCTTTTGCATGATGCTTGTTTCTCTGATTGTCTGTAGTGGCTCTTGATAATTGCTTACCATACAGTTCACAACAGCCAGATTTAGCTGATCATCGTTTTTAATTGATTTACTTAACAAGGATTTACAATGCATTTCTACCTGATCTTTATTCATGCTAGAGATCAGGTCATTGTTATGATTTAAAGGGATAATTTCCGGTACGAAAACTTCAGGTTTTACTGAGTTTTGAATTGTGGTTTTTTGGGAAGGTAAATTATTCTTACTCAGTGGTGGAATTTCTAGAGAGCTGACTTTACTTGATTCATCCGCTTTTAAATAGTCACTCCAATGATATTTTATCCCTAAATATATTATCAATAACGCAAGAATTATTGATAAAAAAACAGTCCTAAATATTGGCTTAAGAAATAGCATTCGCTAATTCTACCAATTATTTAGTTAATGTATAGATAGTTAATTATCTATACATTATTAAAAAGCTTATTGCTGAAATAACACTATATGATCATAGCTGTTAGGCGTACTTTAATTTCTTATTCTCAAGCAAAGCTTTCTTTTTGTTTTTAGAATGATATTTAGAATAGTATTTTGCATTCACACTTGGATTTTTCACATTAACAAGTAAAAAACCTGACACATTGTTTTTAACACGCCTTAATTGTCCCAATATATTTTTAATAGTACGAGCATCTAAATTATCTTCTTGCGCGACGATTAGTGTAGATGTTGCCAATGAAGACAACACAAGCGTATCTGCAAAACCAGTAATTGGTGGAGCATCAATAATAACGTAATCAAAGATAGTTGACCCCTGAGTGGTTAAATAAGACATTCTTTCATGACTCAATAAACTCACCGGATCAAGTTCATATTCTCCAGCCGTAATTGCATATAAGCCTGGAATACTTTTTACTGGTTGAGTAATGCCTACAAGATCGCTCTCACCTTTTAAGTAATGACTAAGTCCTCTTTTATTGCTCATATTAAGTTTTTTATGTAATGACGCATTTCTTATGTCTGCATCTACCAATAATACTTTTTTACCCATTTGAGCATATGAACATGCAATATTTGAAGCGGTTGTACTCTTTCCTTCACCAGAATGAACACTAGTTATCAACATGACATGATCCGCTTCATTTTTGAACATTAAACGGATATTAGTTGCGAGAATTCTATAGGCTTCTGCTGCGGGCGAATGAGGAACTTTATGTGCAATTAAATCCAGTTGCTTTTTCATCGAAGATTTAGTCACACGAGGAATCATTCCTAAAACAGGAAGACCTGTCACTTTTTCAAGATCATCAGATGTCTTAATGCTTTGATCAAGAGACTCACGTAAGAAAGCAAAAGCCAATCCAAGGATTAATCCAGAAAGTAATCCAAGCATCATATTCATTTTTGGTTTTGGACGATATTTTGAAACCGGTAATATTGCTGGTTCTACAATACTGATGCTGCTGGTATTGGCCGCTGAAGAAACGTTTACTTCTTCTAAACGTTGCAACAAACTATTGTAAACTTTACTGCTACTTTCAACTTCACGCTTTAAATTATTGTAATCAACACCGCTGTCTTGAAGGTTGCGCATAGTAGTGTTGAATTGACCAAGTTGAGTTCTGATTTTATCTTCTTGTCTCTTGGCCGCTTTGTAATCCGCTTCCATAGAACCTTGAATATTAACCATCTCTTTTTGCAATTTACCTCTGGCAGAATTAATTTGCTGTTGTAAACGTTTCATATCAGGGTAATTCGGCTTAAAGGTTTTAAGCATTTCCTGGTAATCACCTTCCAACTGAACCAATCTAGCTTTTAAACTGGTGATGACAGGGTTTGTTAAGACTGTTGAAACGCTACCAGCCCTTTTCATTTGGAGGTATAAGCTTTCTGCTTCGATGCGACGAATTTCTGCTTGAACCAAGGCATTATCAAGATTTTCTAATTTTTTAACTTGTCTTGTTTGATTTTCGTCAACACCTAAAATACCGTTGTTGTTTGCATATTCAACCAGCGTTTGTTCTGCAGATCGCAAACGATCTCCAGCATCAATGAGTTGTTTAGCCAGGAACTCTTTAGCGTATTCGCCTGTCTCGCTTTTTGATTCAATCTGTAACTTAATGAAATTATCCAATAAGCTAGAAACGATAGCCTTGGCTTCATCTGGTGAAGGCGCTTCATAAAATACTTCTACTAAATGCGTACCACCTATAGGTTGAACAAAAAGGTTTTTAAGAAAAATAGCAGTGTAGTCAATTGCTGCTGCACCGGTTGTAACTTGTTTCTTTTCACCGCCAAGTCCTATAGCTTTCTTAAGACCTGATAAAGAGAATGTTGGTTCTTTAGTCTGTTTTGGCACAAGACTACTTTTTAAATCAAGATCATCAATGACTCTTTGAGCAATGACACGACCACGTAACATTTCGTAACGGGTTCTGAAAAAAGGATCGTTTTCTGAATAACCTGCTGTTTGTTGTGTGTTACCGAAATTTACAATTTCAGTACCTTCCCTTTCAATTTGAATAATCGCATTTGCGCGGTAACTAGGCTTGATCGAAAAAGTATACAATAGGGCTAAAGCCAGTGTAGTCAGGAGAGTTAACAATATAGTAAATTTACGACGACGAAGTATTCCGAAAATATCACGCAATGACATTTCTTTGGGGGCTTCCAGCATAGGTGCCGTATGCTGCGAAGCAGGAACTGTTAATATTTTCCCATCAATTGGCTGTAAATGAGTATTATTCGTCTGCTTTGTAAGAACTGACATTTATTGTTAACCTTAAAATTTAAATTTATTATTACTTTATTTGTTACGAAAACTAAAACGTAAATTATTACTAATTAATTTAGTATTAGTTACGATAATCACTGAGCTATCATTTGCCTCATAATTCATATTGAAACAATTAATTGCGACTTAAACGTTACATACTGTGATTATATTAAGTCATGCGAATTCCATATTAAACAATTCTTATCTATACGTAAGTGATTACTAGATGAATGGGTATTTATTTAGCAATTTACTCGTAAAATATTGATAACTTTGCGTTTTAAACTAATGACAGTGAATTTTCTGAAATTACGAAAATACCGACTATCTTCACTCTAATACTGTTAGTAGTTTGGTGACTAGATCCGTTTAATTTAAAGATCTATTTTTGACGAAAGGTATATTTATAAAATGTTAATAGCTATTAATTAATATAAATACCAGTGAATCACTAGAAAGGAATCTAGAATGAGATCAGTCAACAATATAAAAACAAATACTCAAGCCCAGAAAAGAAAACAGATAACGAAAAGCAAAGTTTTAAATTCTGTGAGAAAAAAGTTTAAAACGTTGCCTATCTCAATTTGTTTTGTGGTTTTACCTGTAATCTTTAGTCCTTCTGGAGCGATGGAAACAAAACATGACTTTGACAACGCTACGATCATTGGAAAAGTATTTCATGACGAAAACAATAATGGCATTCAAGATACGAATGAATATGGCATACCAGGAGTCAGACTTGCGACAGTGTCAGGTTTGCTTTTAGAAACAGATGGTTACGGTAGATATCACATTCCAGATAATAAGATTAATCCTAAACTTTCCAGAAATTTTATAGTAAAAATTGATGCGGCTAGTTTACCCACAGGATCAATTATTCAGTCAGAAAATCCTAGAGTTGTTAGATTGACTAATGGCTCTTTAAATAAGATTAATTTCGCAGTTCAGTATTAGTTATTCATAAATACATAAATACATAAATACATAAATACATAAATAAGATATCAGTAAATAAAAAAAGGGAGGTGTAAACACACCCCCCTACTTTTGGTCGTATTTTATATGACTTAATTAATTAGTCGCATAAATACTAGACCGCGTGTCATGACTGACAC
Source organism: uncultured Cocleimonas sp. (assembly GCF_947495625.1). Taxonomy (GTDB): domain Bacteria; phylum Pseudomonadota; class Gammaproteobacteria; order Thiotrichales; family Thiotrichaceae; genus Cocleimonas. The sequence continues at coordinate 113,516 of NZ_CANLZW010000008.1, read as the reverse complement.
TCTTGCTATTTAATTCAGAGCTATTATAGCTCTAAGAACAAGATAGCTGGATCTTCTAGTAGTTCCTTGATTTTTACCAGGAAGCTAACAGCAGCCTGACCATCAATTAAGCGGTGATCATAAGAAAGCGCAAGATACATCATTGGGCGAATTTCAACTTGGCCATTGATAGCCATAGGACGTTGCTGAATATTGTGCATTCCAAGAATCGCGCTTTGTGGTGGATTCAATATTGGTGTTGAAAGCATTGAACCAAAAGTACCACCATTAGTGATAGAGAATGTTCCACCTGTTAGTTCGTTTAGCTCTAAATGACCACTACGGGCACGTGTAGCGTAGTCTGCAATCGCTTTTTCTATGTCTGCATTACCCATGCCATCGGTATTACGAATAATTGGAACAACAAGTCCACGCTCAGATGATACTGCCACACCTATATCGTAAAAACCTTGATAGATGATATCGCCATCATCAATTTTTGCATTAACTTCTGGGTAACGTTTTAATGCTTCAGTAGCCGCTTTGATGAAGAAAGACATAAAGCCTAATTTAATATCATGAACTTTAGTAAAGCGATCTTGATACTTCTTACGTAATCTCATAACTTCAGTTAAATCAACTTCGTTGAACGTCGTCAATATTGCTGCAGTTTGTTGAGCATCTAAAAGTCTTTCAGCAATTTTTGCACGTAAACGTGTCATTGGAACACGACGCTCTTCACGGCCTTCCGTGTTAAGCATAGTTTCAATTTTAGGTGCTGTTTTAGCAGGCGCTGCGGCAGCAGCTGGTTTTTGTAGATGATTCTCAACATCACCTTTCAGGATGCGGCCGTTCTTACCACTGCCAGCAACATCAGATCCTGATATATCATTCTCTGCCATTGTCTTTCTAACAGAAGGGCTCGCATTTGCAGCATCACCAGACGCTGGAGCACTTGCTTCAGCGGTAGCTTCTGCTGCAGGTGCTGCGGTAGCAGTCTCATCAATTTTACCCAACAAATCTCCCGCTAAAACGGTATCTCCTTCTTCAACACTTAACTCAAGGATAACGCCTGAAGCTGGAGCAGGAACTTCTAATACAACTTTGTCCGTCTCAAGTTCTAAAATGTTTTGGTCTTCAGTTACTGAATCCCCTACTTTAACAACCCATGCAGCAATGCTAGCGTCACTCACTGACTCTGGTAATTGTGGTACTCTGATTTCTATAGTCATTTATTTTGTCTCTAATTTAAGTGCTTGTTGTACTAATTCGTTTTGTTGTTGAACGTGAACTTTATGCGATCCTACGGCTGGTGCTGCTGCACTAGGTCTACTCACACACGTTACTTCATATTGATCTTCAAATTTTCTGAATCTATGTTTCGCGCTATCCCATGCTCCCTGATTGCGTGGCTCTTCCTGACACCAAACCAGTTCTTTCAAATTAGGATAAGATTCCAGAATCTTCTTCATTAACTTTTCTGGATGCGGATAAAGTTGCTCTAAGCGAATCAAAGGAATGTTCTTAACATTCTCTTCCTCAGATTTAGCCAGAAGATCGTAATAGACTTTACCGCTACACATAACTGCGCGCTCTACATCTTGTTTAGATTGAGAGAATCTAGCGTCGTCAATAATAGTTTTGAAATTACCTTCAGCCAACTCTTCCATGGTGCTTACAGCAGCAGGATTACGTAATAAACTCTTGGGAGTCATTACGATTAGCGGACGACGATACGGTCTAAGCATTTGTCGACGTAACATGTGGAATGTTTGAGCCGGTGTACTTGGCACACATACCTGCATATTATCTTCAGCACAAAGCTGCATGAAACGTTCTAAGCGAGCAGATGAATGTTCTGCTCCCATACCTTCATAGCCATGTGGTAAAAACATAACCAGACCGCATAAGCGACCCCATTTTTGCTCACCTGAACTAATGAACTGGTCAATAACAACCTGCGCACCATTCACGAAGTCACCAAATTGTGCTTCCCAGATATTTAAGGTGTTAGGAGAAGTAGTAGCGAAACCATATTCAAAAGCAAGAACAGCTTCTTCAGAGAGAACAGAGTCAATAACAGTGAATCGACCTTGATTATCAGCAACATGTTTTAAAGGAACCCAAGCCTGTCTTTTTTCCTGGTTATGAAGTACTGCATGACGATGAGAGAACGTACCACGACCACTATCCTGACCACTTATTCGAATATCGTAACCTTCACTAACCAGTGTGGCATAAGCTAAAGTTTCACCCATTCCCCAATCGACAGGACGTTTACCTTCAGCCATTTCATTACGCTGATCTAAAATCTTTCTTATCTGGCGATGAATAACCATATGATCTGGCACATCATGAAAACGTTTAACCATGGATTGCATGGTTTTAAGATCAAAACGCGTATCCGCTTTATCCGTCCATTCTCTACCAATATAGGTTTGCCAGTTGACGATTAAGTGTGGAGGCACACTGCTATAACTTAACGTTTCAACCGCTGGTTTGCCTGCAGCAAGTTTATCTTTGTATTCATTGATCTTTTCTGCAGCTTGGTTTTCAGACAATAAACCTTCATTAACTAATTTTGCGGCATAAAGTTCTTGAGTCGTTTTTTTGCTACGGATGGCAGAATACATAACTGGCTGAGTCATTGCTGGCTCATCCGCCTCATTATGGCCGTGACGGCGATAACACACTAAATCTATAACAACGTCTTTGTTGAATTGTAAACGGTAGTCAAGAGCAACCTGAGCCGCATAAGCTACTGCTTCAGGATCATCTCCATTCACATGAAGAATCGGTGCATTCACCATCTTTGCAACATCCGTTGCATAGTAAGTACTTCTACTGTCGAATTGTTGACTGGTAGTAAAACCAATTTGATTGTTCACTACGATATGAATCGTGCCGTCAATCGTATAGCCGCGGGTTTGAGACATATTGAAAGACTCCATAACCACGCCCTGCCCCGCAAATGCCGCATCACCATGTATACATACAGCGATTACTTTACCGTTATGATCATCTTCTCTTTCTGATCTGCGTTCTTGTCTGGCTCTAACAGAACCACAAGCTACCGGAGAAACAATCTCTAAGTGAGATGGGTTAAATGCCAGTGTCAAATGCATTGGATCATGACTGGTTTCAATGTCGCATGAGAAACCTTGATGATATTTAACGTCACCAGCTGAAAGCGCTTCTACTTTTTTGCCTTCAAATTCACTGAATAGTTCTTCAGGTGATTTACCCATAACATTGATGAGTACATTCAAGCGACCACGATGAGCCATCGCTAAAACGATTTCACGCGTATTTTGTTTAGCGGAGTGATGAATGATCTCATTCAGCATGGGAATTAAAGACTCTCCACCTTCCAGTGAGAATCTTTTTTGACCAACGTACTTTTTATGTAAATAACGCTCAAGTGTCTCAGAGGCAACCAAGTCATCAAGTAATTCACATTTCTTGTCGTTATTAAAATCAGGACGAGCTTCACAAGGTTCAATTCTGCTTTGAATCCAGCGCTTCTCTTCTGTATCGAGAATATGCATATACTCGATACCAATACTTTCGGTATAGGTATGTCTTAAAGCACGGAATATATTATCGAGTGTTGGTTTTTCTTTCATCTGGAAAGTTCCAGGATCAAAAACCGTATTTTTATCAACTTTATCCAAACCGAAGTTTTGTAAAGTTAACTCAGGGAGATTAGCAAGAACTTCATCTCCTCTCAGTGGATTTGTGTAAGCCACTAAATGACCTAAAGCTCGGTAATTGTTAATCAGTTGGAGTACATGAACTTGCTGACGTTCTGTTTCGATTTCACCATAGTTTGCTGATGTAGCTGAACTCGCATGTAATGTATGGAGTTTTTTTCTACTAAATTGCTCACGCATCTCTGAGTGACTTGCACCATTAGTAAAATCAGCGGGAACAGGTAAATCAGAAAAATATCTTCTCCATCCTTCACTTACAGTATTAGGATCTTGTAAATAACTTTCAAAAAGCATTTCAAGATAAACTGCATTATCACCGTCGAATAATGTTTCTTGTTGTATGTTTTTATTATTATTGTTGTCTACGTTTTCTGTCATTGAATAAATTCCTAGTTGAGGTCATATGCCTATACGGTTTTTAGTTTGCTTGAGCAAAAGAGTCAAGCTAGAGCCGCAAAGTTCATCACTTAAATTTAAATACAGATGATTAATTCTTATGTTTCTAATAATAGTATTAATATTGTTAATGGTCACCCCCCTACTTATAGACCATTTTTTGCCAATTATTTGATTAAAAAACACTAATTTTGACTATCGCGTGAATATCATTTCAATTAACAATATACTAACCGACCTGATAAATAGCTTAATATTTTCTGATGAATCCTAATCTAAATAAATTACACCCTTATCCTTTTCAAAAAATTGCAGAGCTCTACGAGGGCGTAGAACCAGCAGATAAAAATCTGCTTTCATTTGCCATTGGTGAGCCTAAACATAAAACACCAGATATCATTTTAGACGCGGTTCAAGATAATCTGGCTGGCTTCTCAAATTACCCGCTCACGGCTGGATCTACAGAGTTAAGAGAGTCGATTAAGAACTGGCTGATTCAACGTTTTCATCTTGACGATAGTCATTTAAAAGAAGATAAAAATATCATTCCGGTTAATGGCACCCGTGAAGCTTTATTTGCTTTTGCACAGGCAGTTGTAGATACAACAAAGTCCAACGCTTCTGTTCTAATGCCGAATCCGTTCTATCAAATCTACGAAGGTGCGGCTTTTCTAGCTGGTGCAAAACCGGTGTTTCTTTCATGTACCAAAGAAACAAATTTCTCTCCTGATTTTTCAGCGGTTACAGCTGCACAGTGGGATGACTGTCAGTTACTGTATTTATGCAGCCCAGGGAATCCAACGGGCTCAGTCATTGATGCTGAACAAATTGAGCAGTTGATCGCATTAGCAGAAAAGCATGACTTTATTATTGCCAGCGATGAATGTTATTCCGAAATTTATTTTGACGAATCAAAGCCACCAGTAGGATTGTTAGAAGTGGCGGCTAAAACAGGCAATCACGACTTTAAACGCTGCGTTGTTTTTCATAGTCTTTCTAAACGTTCTAATGCCCCCGGATTACGTTCTGGTTTTGTCGCAGGCGATGCTGAGATATTAAAGAAGTTTTTGTTATTTCGTACCTATCATGGTTGCGCGATGTCTCAACCTATTCAAATGGCCAGCATTGCGGCCTGGAATGATGAGCAGCACGTGAAAGAAAACAGGGATCAATATCGTGCAAAATTTGATGCAGTACTGGGGATTCTTCAACAAGTGATGGAAGTAGATAAACCAGAAGCTGGATTTTATCTGTGGCCAGACGTGAAGATGAATGATGAAATCTTTACACGCGATGTATACGCACAGCAAAACCTGAAAGTGGTCCCCGGAAGTTATTTGGCGAGAAATGTTGACGGCATCAACCCGGGTGAAAACAGAATCCGTATGGCCTTGGTTGCTACTATTGAAGAGTGTATTGAAGGCGCTGAACGTTTACGAGATTTTATCAAGGCTAAATAATCGGACTTAATAGCGATGATAACAATGCTAAAACCAATAAAAAAGCGCTCAAATATGAGCGCTTTTTTATTACTAGAGAAATGACCTTTTAGTTCTATTAAAAGGTCACCCCCCTACTTATATGAGGTTTTTCAAACCTCACTCTTCGAGTAGTCGTCGTTATACTTCGACATGGTCTCCGCTACGCTTCGGCTGAATGATATTTATGCGGCTACGCCTTTCCTTCGGGTCAGCATTAAACAACAATGCTTTTGTCTCGATAAATCTCGGTTCGTTTTAGTTTTTTAAAAACGTAAATAAAATTTATGCAGAGCCGACCTGTTTTTTAGTGGAGTAAATTAGTCATTACTATGTAGACTACTATTTAAACCGCCCCACACAGATGAATCACTAACAATAGCTTCTACTGCACCGGTCTGACTATTTCTTCTAAACAATAGACCAGACTGACCCGATAAATCGCGCGCAGAAACAATCTCTCCATCAGGAGTTTTTACTTTTGTACCTGCTGTTAAATATAGTCCAGACTCTACAATGCAGTCATCGCCCAAAGAAATACCTAAGCCGGCGTTTGCACCCAATAGGTTTCTTTTGCCCATCGATACTACCTGCTTACCGCCACCAGATAGCGTTCCCATAATAGAAGCGCCACCGCCAATATCAGAATTTTCACCCACAATAACGCCAGCACTAATGCGACCTTCAACCATGGAATCACCCAATGTGCCTGAATTGAAGTTAACAAAGCCTTCATGCATAACAGTTGTGCCTGATGCTAAATGTGCACCCAGACGTACTCGGTCAGCATTACCGATACGAACACCTTCGGGTATTACGTAATCCGTCATGCGCGGGAACTTATCTATTGAAGTTACATTTAGTTGATGATTTTCTTCTGCGATCAAGCCACGTAGATTTTCAACTTCACTTGGTAAAACCGGTCCTGCTGAAGTCCATGCAACATTCGCGAGTAAACCGAAAACGCCATCAAGATTCAGGCTGTTTGGTTTAACTTCACATTCAGATAATAAATGTAAACGTAGGTAAGCTTCTTCGACTGATTTAGGTGCATCGTCTAATGATTCAATCTCAACTTCTACAAAATCACTTTTTAACATGCCAACTTTTAATGCTAAACAGCTTCTTGCGATTTCTTTATTAGAACGCGGAAACCAGGTATCTAAAGTCTTGCCACTCGCTGCATCAGTAAATCGATGGCCTATTCGTTTAATTGTCATATATGTCTCACTAAGCTTAAGAATATTATTTAAATTTAATTGCAGCAAAGTATACAGATTCTTACCTTCAACGTGGATAGTTTTGCATAAATTCTCTGGTTTAAATCACTACTCTGATAAACTTTGACGTTTTTTTTAATAGATAAATAAAAGAGACGCATTAATGTTAAACGTAAATGAATATTTCGATGGAAAAGTTAAGTCAATTGCTTATAAAACGGAATCGCTTCCAGCTTCTGTAGGTGTTATGTCAGTCGGAGAATATGTTTTCAATACCGCTGATAAAGAAACCATGACTGTCATCACAGGTGCTTTAGAAATTACTTTTAAAGACGCTACTGAGTCAAAAACATTTGGAGCGGGAGAATCTTTTGATGTAGAAGCAAACAGTTCTTTTGATGTCGTGGTAAAGCAAGAAACTGCTTATCTTTGTACCTACGGTTAAACAATGGCTAAAATCTAGCAAAACTAGTTAGGTAGTGCTAGATGACCGATAGACTCGGTCTAAACCTTTAGACTTATAGATATTGAATGAAGGCACTTTAAAAAAGTGCCTATAAGTAGGGGGGTGTGTTTATTCTTAAAACTCTATAGAAATAGATCTGTATAAAGGAAAATTATCTAGAACTATCCGTGCTGGATCAAGCACCCTCTTTCACCTACTTCATCATGATAAATATGAAGACGAGAAAAGCACGCATAATCTACATTCAGTCTGAAAATATTTTCATCCTGCATGCCTAAAATATACATGATGATTAATCGAATGGGACCTGTATCGCTTACGAATAGAATGCGTTTTCCCTGGTTATTGTCAACAACATGTTTGAAGTAAGCTAAGACACGCGCTTGAAATACGTGGAAGTCTTCACCTTCAGGAGGAACAATTTTAGTAGGTGATTGCCACCATGAATTGAGGAGTTCGCCTTCCTCGTGCATGATTTGTTCTGGGCTTAATCCTTCCCATAGACCAAAATCCATCTCATTCATGCTTTCATCGACTTCTATATCGATATCATCTTCTTTAGCGATGAGTTCTGAAAATTCCTGACAGCGCTCTAGAGAGGCAGAGACAATTAAATCCCATTCTCCTTTGTTCTCTAAAGACTTGACCATTTGTTGCCAGCCATTATCAGTAAGCACATCGTCAGTACTGCCGCAAAAAACTGCATCATTTTCAACTTCACCGTGGCGAAGTAAATCTATTATTGTTGTTGTGGATGTCATTTATTATTAGAGCCTGTTAAATAGTTAGAGATACGTATGCATCTCTAACCATTTATTATGTAGAAGCGAGAATGCTATTAGATTATTTAAAAGACTGACTAAATTGTTTAAATATATTTAATATCAACAATTTCGTATTCACGAATTCCTTTTGGTGCTTTAACCGTTGCAACATCACCTTCTTCTTTACCAATTAATGCTCTGGCAATGGGTGATGAAACTGCAATAAGATTTCGTTTAATGTCTGCTTCAACGTCTCCTACTATTTGGTACGTTACAGTCTCTTCAGTATCAAGATCTTCTAGCTCTACCGTTGCACCGAAAACGACACGGCCTTCAACGCCTAAAGTAGTGATATCTATAATTTGAGCAGTTGAGAGTACAGATTCTAGCTCTTGTATACGACCTTCTGCAAAACTCTGCTGCTCTCTGGCAGCATGATATTCGGCATTTTCTTTTAAATCACCGTGTTCTCTTGCTGTAGCAATAGCTTCAACAATTTGAGGACGGGTTACTGTTTTAAGAACATTAAGTTCTTCTTTTAAGCGATCAGCACCAACGCTTGTGACTGGAGGTCTATCCATGTGGAAATTCCTTTATACCTTATTTCTTGGTTTTATTAAGTTTATGTATTCTATGAAGTTCTAGTGCAAGTCTTGTAATTTATAGACTTGTTCTTCATCAACATGTGTCATCGCCTGACATAATGCCCAGGCGCCAGTAATGGTTGTAGCATAGGTAACCTTACCTTGTAATGCTTCGCGTCTGATTTCAAATGAATCTTCAATCGCTTTTTTACCTTCCGTGGTATTTACGATTAAATTAACTTGTTCATTTTTAACCAAATCAACAATATTTGGGCGGCCTTCACGAACCTTGTTTATGGTCTTACATTCAAAACCTGCTTCTACCAAAGTTCTAGCAGTACCACGTGTTGCGACTAGTTTAAAGTTAAGCTCATTTAATAATTTAGCCACTTCTAAAACTGCCACGCGGTCATTTTCACGAACACTCAAGAATGCTGTTCCGCCTTTTTCGGGGAACTCTATACTCGCACCGTACTGTGATTTCCAAAATGCTTCAGCAAAGGTTTTGCCAACACCCATCACTTCGCCAGTTGACTTCATTTCAGGACCAAGAATGGGATCAACGCCAGGGAATTTAATGAAAGGGAATACCGCTTCTTTCACAGAGAAATGCTCAGGAATAATCTCTTCTGTCATGCCTTGATCGGCTAATGAAATCCCCGCCATACAGCGTGCTGCTACTTTCGCAAGTGGTCTACCAGTTGCTTTTGATACGTAAGGAACCGTTCTTGATGCACGAGGATTAACTTCAAGCACATAAACATCATCGCCCTTAATCGCGAACTGTACATTCATTAAACCAACAACATTAAGTGCTAATGCCATTTCACGAGACTGCTCGCGTAGCTTATCTTGAATTTCTTCACTTAAAGAGTATGGAGGTAATGAACATGCCGAGTCACCTGAGTGAACACCCGCCTGTTCGATATGTTGCATGATGCCGCCGATTAAAACATCTTTACCGTCACAAATAGCATCAACATCCACTTCAATCGCATCATCCAGGAATCGATCCAATAATACAGGCGAGTCATTCGATACATTAACTGCAGTTTGTAAGTAGTTACGAAGATCTTCTTCGTTATGGACGATTTCCATTCCACGACCACCTAATACATAAGATGGACGAACAACTAATGGATACCCTACTTCTTCAGCTAAACGAACACCCTCTTCTACTTCAGTAGCCGTACGATTTGGCGGCTGTTTTAAACCTAATCTGTTGATCATTTCCTGGAAGCGTTCACGGTCTTCTGCCAAGTCGATTGAATCTGGACTTGTACCAATAATTGGTGTGCCGTTAGCTTCAAGAGCTTCTGCCAATTTCAGTGGAGTTTGACCACCGTATTGAACGATTACACCTTTTGGCTTTTCAAGGTCAACAATTTCGAGAACATCTTCAAGTGTGAGCGGCTCAAAATAGAGTCTATCTGATGTGTCGTAATCAGTAGAAACAGTCTCAGGGTTACAGTTAACCATGATTGTTTCATAACCATCATCTCGCATTGCTAAAGCAGCATGTACACAACAATAGTCAAATTCGATACCTTGACCGATACGATTTGGACCCCCGCCCAAAATCATTATCTTGTCTTTGTTACTTGGTTTTGCTTCACATTCTTCATCGTAACTAGAATACATATAAGCGGTATCTGTCGAGAACTCCGCCGCACATGTATCAACACGCTTGTAAATAGGGCGAATATCCATACTCTGACGAGATTTACGAACTTCGTCTTCTTTTACATTTAACAATTTAGCCAAGCGACGATCAGAGAAACCTTTACGTTTCAGCTCGAACATTTCATCTTTTTCGATGCTGCTAGTCGCTCTTCCTTTTACTGATGTTTCTAATTCGATTAACTCTTCAATCTGATCTAAGAACCAAGGATCAATTGAGGTCAATTCAAATAAGTCTTCTTGTGTCATGCCGTAACGGAAAGCATCGGCAACGTATAGAATACGCTCAGGACCAGCCGAACTTAATTCACGACGTAATTCATCTTTCGCATCTGGAGCAGAAAGGTCAACCTTCTCGTCCAAACCATCGATATCAGTTTCAAGACCACGAAGCGCTTTCTGGAAAGATTCCTGGAAAGTACGGCCAATCGCCATTACTTCACCAACAGATTTCATTTGTGTGGTTAAACGGCTATCCGCTTTCGGGAATTTTTCAAACGTAAAACGTGGAATCTTAGTAACAACATAATCGATACTAGGCTCGAATGATGCTGGCGTTGCTCCACCTGTAATATCGTTTTGCAATTCGTCTAATGTGAAACCAACAGCCAATTTAGCCGCTATTTTAGCAATAGGGAAACCAGTCGCTTTCGATGCTAATGCAGATGAACGTGATACACGTGGATTCATCTCAATGATAACCATACGGCCATCTTTTGGATTGATCGACATTTGTACGTTCGACCCTCCCGTTTCAACACCTATCTTGCGTAAAATCGCAAGCGAGGCATCTCTCATGATTTGGTATTCTTTATCAGTGAGCGTTTGTGCTGGTGCTACTGTAATCGAATCGCCCGTGTGAATTCCCATTGGATCAAGGTTTTCAATCGCACAAATGATAATGCAGTTATCCGCGTGGTCACGAACCACTTCCATCTCGTATTCTTTCCAGCCTAATAGCGACTCTTCAAGCAATACTTCGGTAGTTGGTGAAAAGTCCAAACCGCGTGTTACGATTTCAACAAACTCATCCATATTGTAAGCAATACCACCACCAGAACCACCCATGGTGAATGATGGACGAATGATCGTTGGGAAACCTAAGCCAGACTGAACTTGCTTAGCCTCTTCCATACTGTGCGCAACACCAGAGCGAGCCGAGTTAAGACCGATCTCATCCATTGCGACACGGAATTTCTCACGATCTTCCGCCATATCGATGGCTTCTTTCTTCGCGCCGATCATTTCGATGCCGTACTTTTCTAATACGCCATGTTTGTCTAGATCTAATGCACAGTTAAGAGCGGTCTGACCGCCCATTGTAGGCAATAGAACATCAGGACGTTCTTTCTCGATGATCTTTTCGACGGTTTGCCATCTTATAGGCTCGATGTAAATCGCATCTGCCATTTCAGGGTCAGTCATGATGGTTGCAGGATTAGAGTTAACCAAGATAACTCGGTAACCCTCTTCACGGAGCGCTTTACACGCTTGTGCGCCAGAGTAATCAAACTCACACGCTTGACCAATGACGATTGGGCCAGCACCAATAATTAGGATGCTTTTTATGTCGGTACGCTTAGGCATTATTTAGCCTCCTTCATTAAAGCAATAAAATCATCAAAGATTGGAGCTATATCATGTGGGCCTGGACTTGCTTCTGGGTGTCCCTGGAAACTGTATGCAGGACAGTCTGTACGACGAACACCTTGTAAGCTTTTATCAAACAGAGAACGATGTGTTGCTTCAAGATTCGCAGGTAGTGTTTCTTCATCGACCGCGAAACCATGATTTTGACTGGTGATCATTACTTTCATTGTAGATAAGTCTTGTACAGGATGATTTGCACCGTGATGACCAAACTTCATTTTAACGGTTTTTGCGCCACTCGCTAAACCAAGTAGCTGATGACCTAAACAAATACCAAAAGTAGGCACTTTCTTATTTAAGATAGTTGTGATCGCTTCGATAGCATAATCACATGGCTCAGGATCACCCGGACCGTTTGATAAAAACACGCCATCAGGATTCATCGCCAACACATCAGCAGCTGGCGTTTGTGCAGGCACAACGGTTACGTCACAACCGCGATCAACCAACATGCGTAGAATATTTTTCTTAACACCAAAGTCATAAGCAACGACTTTGTAGTCAGCGTCTGCTTTAGCGAGAACTTTAGTCTTGTTAATTTCAGGATCAAGATCCCAAGTACCTTCGTTCCAGTCATAAGCTGTTTTAGTCGATACAACTTTAGCTAGATCAGCCCCTTTAAGACCAGCAAATGATTCTATGTGTTTTGCAGCTTCAGCAGCGCTGTTATCATCAAGATCACCAGCGATTATACAGCCACGTTGTGCGCCTTTCTCGCGAAGAATGCGTGTAAGTCTACGAGTGTCTATATCTGCTATAGCGACGACTTCTTTGCGCTTTAAATAGTCTGGTAAAGATTCTTCTGAACGCCAATTGCTGACTAATCTCGGTACGTCTTTTACGATTAAACCTGTAGCAAAAATGGTATCAGCTTCTTCATCTTCTTTGTTGATTCCAGTGTTACCAATATGAGGATAAGTCAAAGTAACCATTTGACTTGCATAAGATGGGTCAGTCAATATTTCTTGATATCCCGTCATTGCAGTATTGAAAACTACCTCTCCGACATTGCTACCATCGTAACCTATAGACTTGCCATGAAACTTACTTCCATCTTCAAGAATTAGGATTGCCTTCTTATTCAAGCTGCCTCCACTTTGCCTTGTATTAAAGAAAGGGGTTTCAAAAATACAATGCTATAAATTGCTTACACACAAAACGGGATGGTGCTCCCTGAAGAACAACATCCCGGTAAAAATACTATAATATAATGTTGGGTATTCTACTCGAAAAGAATTACAAGTGTCTACGTGGCAGATCGAATCAATAGTGCAATTTAGGCATTATTTTGAAAATAAATTTCCTAGCCAGCGTTTCGGTTTATTGGTTTGTTCTTTTGCTAGCGTCAGATCTTGTGGCTTAACCTTGCTGATTATCCATTTTGGTAAGGGTGGCGTCTTTGCAATACTGCATGACGAGCCTAAACTTTTCGGATCAAACACTTTGATAAATTCAGGTGACTCTAAATCATCTGCATAAACAATCCCACAATAGTCTTCATTGTGTTCTTTTCTTAAGTAGTGATCGATTTTGTCAATTTCTAAAGCTATATCTTGTTGTTTAATGGTCGAACTTGGTGGAGTTAAATTAACTTCATAAATAAACCAACTATCTGCTTTATCTGATTTAACCACATCCCATATATGATCTAATTGCTTCCACTGTAATACGCCGTAGAACTTACCTTTGAAGCGTTCTTTGAAAGTTGATTCTATGGGAAGAATCTGCTGTTCTGATGTTGTATTTTGTTTCACTGCATGAGTTCCAGAGTATTTCCATCAGGATCTCTTACAAAAAGTGCTTTTCGCCCTGACTTGCTAATTGTATACGAAATATTATTGTCATTCAGACGCAACGCTATACTGGAAAGGTCCCTCACTTTAAAAGCAGCATGTCTATCTCGTCCACCATGCTCAGGTCTTTCTTTAGGATCAACGTTATTCACTAATAATAAATGAATTTGTTGCGTGTCATTGATAGTTAGCCAATAGCCACCAAAAGATAATTCTGGACGGCTTTCATCGATTTCTAAACCTAAAACGCTCGCGTAAAATTCAAGAGAATTCTCAAGGTTGGAAATGATGAAGCTAATGTGGTGTATCGATATAAAATTATCTTTTTCAGTCATGAGTTTTTTATAGTTACAACCTTAGTTAATGTCCTTAAAAAATGTGTTTGATCAATCCAGTACTTGAAATAACGATGAGTGCAATACCCAAAACACGGTGGAAAGTATTGCTATCAGAATTAATAAAATAGTCATGAGCACGCAATCCTATCAAGTGCCCTATTGCCACAAAAGGTATCAGAATTAGACTAAATTGCCATTGTAGTTCTACATCATAAACAATGAAGGCCGTCATTTTAAAGGTAACTAGAATAATCCACAGCACAGACAGTGTTTCTCGTAACTGAATTTTATTCACATAACGCGCCAGTACAGCAACAATCAGTGGCGCGCCGGTTAATGACGTGCCACTAATATAACCACCCAAAGACAGTAATGCTACATCTACAGTTTTTGACTGACTGCGTATGGTGTAATTGAATAACCAGGTTGTCCCATAAAAAAGCGTAATGCTGAACACAATTATAATCAGCCAGTAATTCGGCAAACTTAAAAGACCAATGAGCCCCAGTATTTTAGGAACTATAATTATCGACATGGACTTTCCTACAACTGGCCAATTTACATCTTTGATTCTTGTCGCCACCGTAAAAGTGGTGAATATCAATAAATGTGTACCAATGATAGGGAGGAAAACTAACGGTTTATCATCGACTAAAAGCAATAAAGGTAAACCTAGTGCAGCTCCACCAAAACCTATTCCTGTTCTTACAAAACCAGTCCAGATAAAGATGGCAGCAATAGCCATCAACTGAAAAGCCGTTAAATCATTATTCAAGAAGCTGTTTAGTGTATCCATTTAAAACGATAGTGTAATAACTAATGTAATAGTTATAAAACACACCCCCCTACTTTTAGGCACTTTTTTATCATAGCCTTAAAGAAATGCTTCAATGTTGCATACCTTGTTGAAGTCCTTCGCTATAACCTTCTGTTATTGACTCTTTAAAGCCTGGCACAGCAATAGACATATAAATCAATGTGAAAATGATGAGCAAAGCTAAAATTAGGAATATATAACTTAAAACCAGACCAGTAATTGCCATACCCTTTCCATCATTATCATTAGGTGCTTTTTTTATTTTTGATAAAGCCATATGACCTGTGATAACTCCTGGTAATGCGGTAAATAATGATAGAAAGATCGATAAAATACCTAGAATCAAAGTAGTGATAGCTAATGTATTATTTTTTACAGGAGCATAATTAACGGCTTGTTTTTCTGTTGTATTCGATGCGACACCGTATGGGTTGCTTTTATTCATAGTGAAGATTTTTTATCGTTAGTAGTTAAATTTAGTTAAGCCTTGCTAATTAAATTCAATCTCATTTAAATTGATCTAAGTTAAATTAATAATATACTAGCAGCAATGAACTGTTCTGCTCATAAAAAAAGGCGCTCCATTTCTGGAACACCTTTTATTTTGTATCTCTTTTCACCTCATTTATAGAAGTATTAAATGAAGTAAAAAGAGTATTTAAACATAGCGACCAAAAGTCACTATGTTTAGTTTGCTAGCTTTTAACTTAAGCAGCCACTACTGGAATATCCAGTAACTTACCTTCACCAATTTTCGCAGAAGCTTGATATGACTCAATCTCGTTGAAGTTTAGGTAACGGTAAATGTCAGCTGACATGGTGTCTAACTCTTTAGCGTATTCCATATACTCTTCAGTAGTAGGAATTCTGCCAATTAAAGCAGCTACAGATGCTAGTTCCGCTGAGCTAAGGTATACATTTGCACCATCACCCAAGCGATTAGGGAAGTTACGCGTTGATGTAGAAACAACCGTCGAACCAGGAGCTACACGAGCCTGGTTACCCATACACAATGAACAACCCGGCATTTCTGTACGTGCACCTGCATTACCGAAGATGCTGTAGTAGCCCTCTTCCATTAACTGATGCTCATCCATTTTAGTCGGTGGAACAATCCACATACGTGTAGGAACGGTTTTTCCTGCTTTTTGAAGTAATTTACCCGCTGCACGGAAGTGACCGATATTTGTCATACAAGAACCCAAGAAGACTTCATCAACTTTAGCACCTGCAACTTCTGATAAGGTTTTCACATCATCAGGGTCATTCGGACAAGCTAAGATAGGCTCTTTAATTTCAGACATATTGATTTCGAATACTTTTGCGTATTCTGCATCTTCGTCAGCTTCCATTAATTCTGGATTTGCTAACCATTCTTCCATCGCAGTAATACGACGACCGATTGTACGAATATCTCCGTAACCTTCAGAAATCATCCACTTCAACATTGTAATGTTTGAGGTTAGGTATTCTGCGATAGACTCTTTGCCTAACTTAATAGAACAACCACCAGCTGAACGCTCTGCAGATGCATCTGATAATTCAAAAGCTTGCTCTACTTTTAGATCTGGCAAACCTTCGATTTCAAGAATACGACCACTGAAGATATTCTTTTTGCCTTCTTTCTCAACCGTTAAATCACCTGACTTAATCGCCGCCAGTGGAATTGCGTTAACCATGTCACGTAAAGTGATGCCCGGTTGCATTTCACCTGTAAAACGAACCAGTACTGATTCAGGCATATCTAATGGCATAACACCTGTCGCAGCAGCAAATGCTACGAGACCAGATCCTGCAGGGAAAGAAATACCTAATGGAAAACGTGTATGAGAGTCACCGCCTGTACCAACAGTATCAGGAAGAAGCATACGATTTAACCAAGAGTGAATTATACCGTCGCCTGCGCGAAGTGATACACCACCACGATTCATAATGAAATCAGGCAGGTTGTGTTGTGTATCGATATCAACTGGCTTTGGATATGCCGCTGTGTGACAGAATGACTGCATGGTTAAATCTGCAGAGAAACCTAGACACGCTAAGTCCTTCAGTTCATCACGAGTCATTGGACCCGTAGTATCTTGAGAACCTACCGTTGTCATTTTTGGCTCACAGTATTGTTCTGGGCGAACGCCTGGTAAACCACATGCTTTTCCAACCATTTTCTGCGCTAAAGTATAACCTTTAGTTGATGAAGCTGGCTCGTCTGGCTTAGCAAATACATCAGAAGGCTCTAAGCCTAATGCTTCTCTAGCTCTTGCTGTTAAACCACGACCGATAATTAGAGGTATACGTCCATTTGCACGCACTTCATCCGGTAATACAGGTGTGTTTAATTCAAATTCAGCAATAACTTCATCTGTTCCTGAACGTTTTACAACGCCTTCGTATGGATAAACATCAATAACATCACCCATTTCCATTTTTGAAACATCCATTTCAATCGGTAATGCGCCAGAATCTTCCATCGTGTTAAAGAATATCGGTGCGATTTTATTACCGAAACAGTAACCACCTTCACGTTTATTTGGAATAAACGGAATATCATCACCCATAGTCCAAAGCACTGAGTTAGTCGCTGATTTACGTGATGAACCTGTACCTACAACATCTCCAACGTATGCAACTGGATGACCTTTCTCTTTCAACTCTTCAATCGTTTCTAATGGCTTGTCCACAAAGTTAGGACGAGGCATTTTCAACATTGCTAAAGCATGTAATGGAATGTCAGGGCGTGACCAGGCATCAGGTGCTGGTGAAAGGTCGTCAGTATTAGTTTCGCCCGGTACTTTAAATACCGTAACAGTAACTTTCTCTGCTAGTTTAGGTTTTGATGTAAACCATTCAGCATCAGCCCAGGATTGCATGATTTGTTTAGCATAATCGTTACCTGCATCAGCCAAATCTTTAACATCATAAAATGCATCAAACATTAATAATGTTTTTGATAATGCTTCAACAGCCAATGGCGCTAATTTGTCATTACTTAAGCAATCAACAAGAGGCTTTATATTGTAACCACCTAACATTGTTCCTAATAACTGTGTTGCTTTTAAATCATCTATTAATGGAGAAGAAGCTTCTCCCGTTGTTAAGGCAGCTAAAAAGCCAGCTTTAACGTATGCCGCCTGGTCTACACCAGCAGGAACACGATTAGTAATAAGATCTAATAATTCTTCTTCTGTGCCGCTTTCAGGGTTTTTTAGTAGTTCTACTAATTCAGCGGTTTGTTCTGCACTTAGAGGCAAAGGTGGAATTCCCTGCTCAGCGCGTTCTGCGATATGTTGGTGGTAAGCTTTTAACACAATAATTTCCTCAAAACTTGAAAAACAGTAGATAATCATCATCTATACAGGCATATGAGGCAAGTATAAGTTTTAAATCATGGGTATTAAATGAATGAAATCTATCATAAGAAATTTTCCTAGGCAGGGAATAATAATAAATTTATTACTCATGGCTTCTTTGGCTTGTCTTGTTATAGGTGTCTCAGCACCCCTACTAACACTTGAAAAAATGTATTTTTTTGAAAATACTGTTTCATTACTTTCGACGATTAAAGGCCTTTATTTACAAAAAGAATGGTTTTTATTTTATGTCATCGCTATTTTTAGTTTATGTATACCCGCCATTAAAATCGCAAGCTTGGTATTAATTACTAATATGCATTTTGAACAAGGATCTTTTCTAGACAAAACCCTTCAAATTATAGAAACTTTTGGAAAATGGTCAATGCTTGATGTGTTCGTGGTAGCGCTTTTACTAGTTTCTGTAAAACTAGGAGTATTAGCTAAAGTGGATGTACATTATGGCTTATATGTTTTCGCGACATCGGTCTTGTTAACAATGGGAATTAGTTTCTGGATTCATAAACTATCCAGATAATTAGTTAACTAAAAAGGGTGAGTAATAAATTACTCATGCCACTTATCAATTAATATTCAGTTTTAATCAGAATAACATTCACTAAAATCTAACTGCAAAGATATAAAGAGTCTGTGCAGTTATATATGCAATCTGTGCATCACCAGTTTTCAACTACCTGTTAAATCTTCTGCAGAAAGATATGGGGAAATTTATACTGGATTTGTAGTTAAAGGATTAGTCTTTATGAAGAAAAGTACCAATAAATTTTATATTTTGCTAACGGTGATAGCGGCTTCACTGTGGTTTGTTGGAAGCTGGTGGCATTACACCTGTAATATAAAAAATACTTGTGGTTCTAATTCGGAAGAAACGTTTGCTGCTAATCCTAAGACTGAAACCAAACCTGATAAAAAGGTAAATATCACATCTAACCAGGTAATAGATACTGATTCTGATGGTCTTAGTGATGAAGAAGAAAAGATACTAGGTACTGATCCCCTACTTTTAGATACCGATGAAGATAGCATACCTGACAACGAAGAAGTTGGCGCATCCGTTGAATCGCCTCTGGATACTGATTCAGATGGAATAATAGATGCATTAGATAAGGATGATGATAATGATGGTATTCAGACATCCATTGAAGAAAAAATAGGCACTAGCTCATTACGTCAGGATACTGATGATGACGGAATAAATGATTTTAAAGAGATAGGTAAAAACACCAAAGAACCTATAGATACAGATCTTGATGGGATCATTAATGCCTTAGATGCAGATGATGATGATGATTCAATAAGCACTAGTAATGAAATATTGCTGGGAACTAATTCTCTGCTATTAGACACTGATGGTGATGGCATATCTGACGCTAAGGAAATTGGCGAAAATCTAGATCAGCCTATTGATACTGATAAAGATGGAATCATTGATGCCATTGATACTGAAGAAGAAACAGATCAAGACAATGATGGTTTAAGTGATTCTCTTGAAGCAAAACTGAATACCAACCCTAAAAAAGCTGATTCTGATGATGATGGAATTAGTGATTCTGAAGAAATTGGTGGAAATATCGATGCCCCACTGGATTCTGATCTCGATGGAATAATCGATGCTATCGATGCAATAGACGATACTGATTCGGATAATGACAGTATTAGTGACGCTATAGAAAAGAAGTTAGGCAGTGATCCCGAGAAAGCTGATTCGGACAATGATGGTATCAATGATAATGAAGAAATTGGTAAAAACATCAATGAACCCTTAGATACTGATTCTGACGGTATTCTTAATGTAATCGATAAAGATGATGATAACGATAAACTTATTACACGTTATGAAATTAGAATTGGTACTAACCCATTGTCTGATGATACTGACAGTGATGGTTTAAAAGACAATGATGAAGTAAGAAGCCCTGATAGTAATGACTTGCAAGATACTGATGCTGATAAGTTAATTAATCCGGTAGACCCTGACGATGATAACGATGGTATACCAACATCTACTGAAATCACGCATGGTACAAACCCTTTAAAAATTGATTCGGATGATGACGGTAAACCAGATGCAGAAGAATATGGGAGTAACATTGATGAACCATTAGATTCTGATGGTAATGGCACCATTGATGCCTTACAAGACGATAAAAGTGATTCTGTAAAAGTAGTTGTTTCTGATGATACTACTGATAGTGATACTCAAGATATGACTAAAGGTTTAGCTACAGTTAATGACATCAAAAAAGATGAAGCTAAAGAGAAAGTAGAAACTGATACTACAAATACTAACGCTTCAAAAGAACAAAAAATAGTTGAAGCAGAGGTAGATTCAAAAAGCTTAAATATAGAATATATTGATTCCACCACAAAGGCAGATATCAAGTCTGCTCGTTTGTACTTCCCATTTTACTCAGCAAAGCCCAAATACAGCGAAGATGCAATTAAGTACTTTGATGAGATTGCTGCGTGGATGACTAAAAGCCCAGAAAACACAATTACTTTAACGGGTCACACTGACAATATTGGATCAGAAAAAGCAAATCTCGCCCTAGGCATAAAAAGAGTCATGGTTATACGTGAGTTTTTGTTAAACAAAGGTGCACCGATAGCTCAAATAGACATAATGTCTCGCGGTGAGTCAGATCCCATTAAAGATAATAAAACAGAAAAAGGAAGATTAATGAATAGGCGTGTAGAAATAGTTCCTTTGCAAAAAATATAGAACTAGATATTCATTAAAAAATTATACAACTAGATAGTTAAAGCGTATTAAGGAAGTAATTATGTTTAACAATGATGTAACCAGAAATTTTAATAATCAAGATGCCACCAGTGAAATCTTAATAATGCTACTCGGTGCTTTTTTACTTGGTTGTATATTGTGTTGGTTACTTAAAAAGTTATTCAGTAGCAATGAAGTTCAAGGTATAAATCCTGATCACTCAACTACAGATAACTTTAAACAATCACTTAATTCTCCTAAATTTGTAGAAAAAAAATATGTGCCTCAAACTACAGGCGAAGTTCGAGTTGTAAAAAATAATAACGATCAACCATACACAACTCCTCGTATTGATAACTTAACCAAAATAAGTGGTATAACACCCGAGGTACAGACTATCCTAAAACAGGAAGGTGTAAATTCTTTCACTGATTTAAGAGATATTAAAAGACAAACTTTACAAAGTCTTCAAGATAAATTTATCTCCAAAAACACAAATAGAAAAGAAATAGAAACCTGGCCTCATCAGGCTAGTTTAGCTGCCAAAGGTGATTGGAATAAACTAAACGAATATCAAGCTTTTATTTCCCGTTCACAGAAAGCTTCTCTAAATATCGCAAATCAACCAATATCAATTGCCTCTGACGATTTAAAAGTTATTGAAGGTATAGGTCCCAGAATTGAAGAAATATTACACTCAAAGGGAATTAATTCGTTCCAACAGCTAAGTAATTCGGATACTGAGGTATTAAAAAATTACATTGTAGATGCTGATAGCCGGTTTAGTAATAATGAAACTGAATCCTGGCCCCATCAAGCTGCCATGGCTGAAAAAGGTCAATGGGAAGAATTAAACATTTATCAGGAGTTCATGCATTCTGAAACAACAGTGAATCCAGATATTAGTCCTTCATCAAATGATAACCATGATGAAAACTTTAACGAAAATGAATTAAAAGATTACGATGATCTGAAGAGAATTGAGGGCGTAGGACCAAAGATTGAAGAGCTTTTAAATAAAAATGGTATTTACACCTTCAGTCAACTTCATAATTCTAAACAACAACGCTTGAAAGACATTCTGGAAAGCGCTGGCAATTCATTTAATATGCATAACCCAGACACTTGGCCGCATCAAGCTGGGATGGCACACAACAATGATTGGAAAGCTCTAGCAGATTATCAAAAATCACTTATAAGCGAAAATAAAGATATCTCCCTGGATTCTGAAACCAAAGCTAAAGATGACTTGAAAAAAATTGAAGGCATTGGGCCTAAAATACAAGAATTATTAGGAAAATCTGGAATACATACATTCAAGGACTTATCTAAACAAGAAAGAGATTTCTTAAAGAATTTATTAGATGAAGGTGGCCCTCAATATAGAGTTCATGAGCCAGAGAGTTGGCCGCAACAAGCGAAACTTGCGAGTGAAGGTAGGTGGGAAGATTTGCAGAAATTACAGAATGAATTAATTGGCGGCCGAAAGTAGCAGGATGCCATTCATCTGCTATATATCAGCGTTTACTTGCTTAATCAGAGTAACAATACGGACAAGGTAGTTTTAAAATTATTAAGGGGAAATGTGAAGTATATTCATTCTTTTGAAAGCTGATTCTTAAGATGAAAAAAGAACTCTACTCACATTTTATCTATTTAAGTAGTCTATTTAAAACTACCGAATTAAAGATATCTACAAGTAATAATCTAGAGGTCAATGAAATATCTGCCATAGGTAGCGTTCATCACAAAATCGATTTAACTGACGCATATCTGAATGTTCAAAAAACTCAACTAAATAAGCACAATCATATTTTAATTGCTTCGCTGCTTATAGTGGCTGGAAGTATATCTTTATTTCAATTTACATTTCCCAATAGACTGGAATTCATATTAACTTTATTAAGTTTTTCTCTAATATTGTCCAGCATGGTACTTTTGTTTTTTAAATCAAAATCAAAAAGAATATATTCACTTCACAGACCATCTAACAATCAATACATGTACAAATTTAGTTTAGATGCGGATTCATCTAATAATGATGAAATTAAAGATTTTGTTGATGAGTTAACTAAAAGAATATCAAAAGACGACAATTTAGATAGCGTTATTGATGTATCTACACACCAAAATAATACCGAAGAACAATATAACAACTTGATATACAACCTGGAGTGTTTATATAACTCAGGTGTTGTTGACGATACAACATTCGACAGAATAGATTCTAATATCAATGAAAAGTTATATCCGAATGAAAACAAAGATAATCGACATATTGCTGAAGTAATATATCTGCATAATAATAAATTTGCACATAAATCTTCAGTGTAATTAAAGACGCTACTTAAGTTTTTAAAGCGATCAGTAGCTAAAACTAACAACTAACTATTAAGAACAAACATAAAAAAGCCAAAGTTTATACTTTGGCTTTTTTATTGAACAGAAATTTAAAACTCATCTAATTATAAACTTAAAAAAGCATTAAGCAGGTACTGCCTTAGACTCAAAAGTGAGTTTTAATTCATCAGCCTTTTCTGTAATTCTTACTGTACCGCCATCTTTGCTTAGCTTGCCAAAAAGAATCTCATCGGCCAAGTTCTTCTTTATCTTCTCTTGAATCAATCGTTCCATTGGGCGTGCGCCCATCACTGGATCATGACCTGTTTTTGCTAACCAACGCTTAGCCTTATCATCCACAATAAGAGTCACCTTCTTATCTTGAAGTTGAGCCTCAAGCCTAATTAGGAACTTATCAACAATAGAAATGATGACGCTCTCATCCAGAGATTTGAATTGAATAACACCATCTAAACGATTTCTAAACTCAGGAGTGAAAACCTGTTCAATAGCTTTCATCGTATCCAAGGAATGATCTTGTTTAGTGAAACCCATAGAGCTTCGACTGATATTTTCAGCGCCAGCGTTACTAGTCATGACAAGAATGACATTTCTGAAATCGACTTTACGTCCAGTACTATCAGTAAGGAAACCATTATCCATTACTTGCAATAGTAGATTGAAAACATCTGGGTGTGCTTTTTCAATTTCATCTAGCAGTAAAACCGCATGAGGGTTTTTATTAACCGCATCAGTCAATAAGCCGCCATCATCAAAGCCAACATATCCGGGAGGTGCACCAATTAATCGTGAAACCGTATGTCGTTCCATATACTCAGACATATCGAAACGAAGTAATTCTATGCCCAGATTTTCAGCAAGTTGATTGGTGACTTCAGTTTTACCAACACCAGTAGGTCCAGCAAATACAAATGATCCTATAGGTTTTGAGTCATCACGCAAGCCTGAACGGGACATTTTTACCGCAGTAACTAATTGATCGATAGCCATATCTTGACCAAAGACAACGCGTTTTAAATTGAGGTCTAAGTTTCTAAGTACTTCCATGTCTGTGCTTGAAACCGTTTTCGGCGGTATACGAGCAATTTTAGCAACTATTGCTTCAACATCTTTAACTGTAATTTTCTTTTTACGGGTAGATTTTGGCTGCAGCTGTCTATTTGCACCAGCTTCATCAATCACGTCAATAGCTTTATCAGGAAGGAAACGATCTGTGATATATCTTTCTGCCAATTTTACTGCTGACACTAGTGCAGGTATCGTATAAGTCACACCATGGTGCTCTTCAAATCTAGACTTTAAGCCTTTAAGTATTTTGACAGTCTCATTAACACTTGGCTCTTTGATATCGATTTTCTGGAAACGTCGAGAAAGTGCTCTCTCTTTTTCAAAAATACTATGGTATTCCTGAAAAGTAGTAGATCCGATACACTTAAGCTCACCCGTAGCCAGCATAGGCTTAAGTAAGTTAGACGCATCCATCGTTCCACCAGAAGTAGCGCCAGCTCCTATCATGATGTGTATTTCATCAATAAATAAAATCGCGTGTTCTTCTTTTTTGATTTGATTCAGAACACCTTTTAAGCGCTTCTCAAAATCTCCTCTGTATTTAGTGCCCGCAACTATGGCCCCTAAGTCTAGGGAATAAATAATGGCTTCTTCTAATACTTCAGGGACTTCTTTATCAACGATTCTCTTAGCAAGACCTTCAGCTATGGCTGTTTTTCCCACACCAGATTCGCCCACTAAAAGTGGATTGTTTTTTCTACGTCGGCAAAGAACCTGTACTGTTCTTTCAACTTCTAATTCACGTCCGATCAAAGGATCTATCTTGCCTTCAATAGCTTGTTGATTAAGGTTGGTAGCAAACTTCTCTAAAGGGCTTTCTTGAGCTTCCTCAGAGTCTTGATCGGCTTCTTGATTTAAATCTGAATCTTCTGATGAACTATTCGCTTCATCTAAACTAAAATCAGAAAGCATTGCTTCATCTTTGCGAATATCATGAGAAACATAATTCACTAAATCAAGACGCGACATATCTTGTCTAGCTAGGTAATAAACGGCATGCGACTCTGGTTCACCAAAAATTGCGACTAGAATATTTTCCCCACTTACCTCACCCTTGCCTGTTGCTTGAACATGGTAAACAGCTCTTTGAATTACACGTTGAAAACCTAATGTAGGTTGTGTTTCACGCTTATCTTCCTCTGTAAGTAGGGGGGTGCTCTCTTCAATATAGCTCTCTAATTCTGTTTGTAAAATGGGTATATCTATACCGCACGCCCTTAGCGCCTTACCAGCAGAAGGGTTGGTTGTCATTGACAATAATAGATGTTCCACTGTTACAAATTCATGGTTCTTATCTCTAGCATCCCTGAATAATTTATTAATAGAATATTCAACTTCAGTACTTAACATCTGTATCTCCTTACATTAGCCCTTCTTACAACTTTACATACTTTACTTGTTACCACTAAGCTTGCTCCATGGTGCATAACAATGGATGTTCATGCTCTCTTGCAAATTCATTTACCATGACAACTTTGGTTTCAGCTATATCTTTAGAATAAACACCGCAGACACCTTTACCTTTAGTATGAACATTAAGCATGATACGTGTCGCTGCTTCTTCATCCAGATTGAAAATCTGTCGTAAAATTTCTACGACAAACTCCATTGGAGTAAAATCATCATTGACTAGTATAACCATATATCGTTTAGGTTCGGCTACTTCCGGGCGGGATTCTTGCACCACCAAACCTGACTCATGGTCAATATCATCATCTGAATGGTTTACGATTTCATTCATGCTGTTTATATATTGATTCATTAACTGCTTTACTGACATTTTTAAATTCTCTGTACTCTCTTGTTGTTCATAAATGATCATTAAGAATTTACATATGAGAAATCATATGATCACCAAACTCAGAACAACTAACTTCGGTTGCGTCATCCATTTGTGACGAGAAATCAAAGGTTACTTTTTTTGCTGCTATAGCGCCTGACAATGACTTAACAATAAGATCCGCCGCTTCTAGCCATCCAATATGTCGAAGCATCATTTCAGCCGATAAAATTAGTGAACCAGGGTTCGCTTTATTAAGACCAGCTATTGGAGGAGCAGTTCCATGAGTTGCTTCAAATAGTGCAATCGTATCAGACATGTTTGCACCTGGAGCAATACCAATACCACCTACCTGTGCTGCTAATGCGTCCGAAATATAATCGCCATTTAAATTAAGCGTAGCAATTACATCGTAATCTTCTGGATGAAGTAAGATGTTTTGTAAAAATGCATCAGCAATAACATCTTTAACTATAATTTCATTCCCAGTCTTAGGATTCTTGAATGAAAGCCATGGACCGCCATTTAATTCAGTCGCACCGAATTCATTCTTTGCTAATTCATAGCCCCATTGCTTAAAGCCACCTTCGGTGAACTTCATGATATTCCCTTTGTGAACAAGGGTCATACTTGCTTTGTCATTATCAATTGCATATTGCAAAGCTTTACGAATCAATCTTTCTGAACCTTCTTTTGAAACTGGTTTTATACCAATTCCAGAAGTCTCAGGAAAACGAATTTTTGTAACACCCATTTCATTCTGTAAAAAGTCGATAATTTTTTTCGCTTCTGGAGTACCACTTTCCCATTCAATACCTGCGTAAATATCTTCAGAGTTTTCTCTAAAAATTACCATGTCTGTTTTTTCAGGTTCACGCACTGGACTTGGTGTTCCTTCGTAATAACGGATTGGACGCAAGCAATTATATAAATCTAATTCTTGTCTGAGTGTTACATTTAATGAACGAATTCCACCACCAACGGGAGTAGTTAAAGGTCCTTTAAGAGAAACCACATAATCTTTTATTGCATGCATGGTTTCTTCTGGCATCCAGACATCAGCACCATACACTTTAGTCGCTTTCTCGCCTGCGAATATTTCCATCCACTGGATTTGTTTCGATCCACCGTAAGCCTTTTCAACAGCGGCATTTATCACTTTTTTCATTACTGGGGTGATATCAATACCAATACCATCCCCTTCAATGTAAGGAATAATAGGCATATCCGGAACATTCAATGAGAAGTCACTATTTGTCGTTATTTTTGTTCCTGACTCAGGTATTTCGATGTGTTGGTAATTCATTTAAGTTCTACATTCTCCATATTATTATTAATAAGATAATGTAGCTATTGTATCGTAATTCAAGTATTTGTTTTTACCAAAATCTGTTAAATTACGCGCCAAATATTAAATTTATATCAAGAGATAACATTTATGAAATACCATGTATATGGCATTGGCAACGCATTAGTAGACAAAGAATTTGAAGTTACTGAATCTTTTCTTGCTGAAAACGGCATCGAAAAAGGTCTCATGACGCTAATTGAAGAAGATCAATTAAGCAACTTATTGGCGAACTTAAAAGAAAGTTTTGGCCTTAAGAAAAGAGCAGGCGGCGGATCTGCGGCAAATACCATTGTTGCAATAAGCCAGCTAGGTGGTAATACTTTTTATGCGTGTAAAGTTGCCGATGATGAAACAGGCGATTTTTATATGAAAGATCTCGCTGTAGCAGGTGTCACAACCAAATTAGATCAAATTAAGGGTGATGGCATAACAGGTAAATGCCTGGTTATGGTTACTGATGATGCAGAAAGAACCATGAACACATATTTGGGTATTACCTCAGACTTCTCGGTAGATGATTTACACATTGAAGACTTGATAAATTCGGAGTTTTTATATATCGAAGGTTACCTGGTTACATCAGACGTATCTCGTAATGCTGCCATAGAAGCTCGAAATATCGCTAAACAAAACAATGTAAAGACTGCATTTACATTCTCTGATCCAGCCATGGTCACCTACTTTAAAGAAGGTGTGAGTGAAATCATTGGCGAAGGTGTTGATGTCTTATTTTGTAATGAAGAAGAAGCTTGTACTTACACCGGTAAAGAAAATCTGGATGATGCAATTTTAGATCTGCAAAAAATAACAGATAAACTTGTTGTTACTTTAGGAAGTAAAGGTGCAATGGTTATATCAAAAGATAAACAAGTAAATATCGAAGCTAATAAAGTAACAGCTATAGATACTAACGGTGCTGGTGATATGTTCGCAGGTGCCTTCATGTATGGTTTAACGCAAGGCATGAGTGATCATGATGCAGGCAAGTTAGCCAGCGAGTCAGCAGCAAGAACGGTTGCTACCTTTGGTGCACGACTAGACAAAGAAGTTCTACAGAGTGTGCTTGCTAAATATATGGATTAAAATGGCTAAATGAATTTTAGCCTGACGAATGTTTATAGATTATTCGAGACTGTAACAAAATCTGTGTAATTGCCTATCATTAATCCATCAGGATAAGGATAGGTAAATTATGAACAAATCAGAACTAGAAGCCTTTGCCAAAGAGGCAGCAAAAGGTATTAAAACAGAAACAGACCTGAATGATTTCAGGTAGATATTAACCAAGATCACAGTCGAAGCCGCACTTAATGCTGAGCTTGAAGAGCACTTAGGCTATCGCAAGCATGAAGCCTCTGATATTCACAACAAGCGTAACGGATATTCACGTAAAACTCTGCGTACTGAAGATGGTCAATTTGAAATTAATACACCCAGAGACAGACAAGGTGAGTTTGAACAAGAGCTAGTTAAGAAGAACCAGACGCGCTTCACCTCCATGAATGACAAGATCCTTTGGTTATATGCCAAGGGTATGTCAACACGAGAAATTGTCGCCACTTTCCAGAAAATGTACGGTGCTGAAGTCTCACCTCAACTCATTTCACGCGTCACTGATGCAGTCACAGAACAAGTCATTGAATGGCAATCCAGAGTACTCGACAGTGTTTATCCTATCGTCTACCTCGACTGTATTGTGGTTAAAGTACGTCAAGACAAGCGCGTTATCAACAAGTCAATCTACCTTGCGCTCGGCGTGAATATGGAAGGTCACAAAGAACTGCTAGGCATGTGGATGTCTGAAAATGAGGGAGCTAAGTTCTGGCTTAATGTCCTGACAGAGCTTAAAACAGAGGCGTTAAAGACATACTTATTGCCTGTGTTGATGGTCTCAAAGGCTTTCCCGATGCGATCAATACCGTATTCCCTAAAGCACAGATACAGCTGTGTATTGTGCACATGGTACGTAATGCAATGAAATATGTGCCGTGGAAAGATTACAAGGCAGTCGCAGCCGACTTAAAGCAAATATATCGTTCCATCACCGAGCAAGAAGCCCTGCACACCTTAGATACCTTTGCAGAACGTTGGGATGACAAATACCCTCAAATCAGTTGCTCATGGCGCGCTCACTGGGAAAACCTCAATACCTTGTTCAACTATCCAGAGGATATACGCAAATCGATCTATACTACTAATGCTATCGAATCACTCAACAGCGTGATTCGCAAAGCCGTGAAAAAGCGAAAGCTCTTTCACACGGATGAATCTGCACAAAAAGTGGTTTATTTGGCGATATAAGTAAGCATCCAAAAAATGGACGATGCCGATTAGGAATTGGAAGCCAGCACTGAATAGGTTTATTATCGAGTTTGAAGACCGCTTAAAAGACTATGTTTAAAACGGGCAGTTACACAGAATTAGTTACAGTCTCAAATACTGGTTTATTCGTTTACCAATCATAGTACTCATAAAAGGCAGCGGGCTTAGTTTTAGTTCATGCCATTTTTCATATTAAAGATAGAAAAATAACAATAAAATTATAAGTCACCCCCCTACTTTTGGGCACTTTTTTAATCGGCAAATAAAATATTGCTCGTAAGATTAATGTAAACCTTTACCTTTTAGGTATTTTCCCAGACAGGGACATCAAGAAATTCACCAAGCATTTGTGCATCTTCTTCAATACTCTTTTTGTTTGCATGATCCATAATGTTTATTCTTTTGCCATTTTTGCAGACAAGATTAAATTCCCATGATGTGTATTTTGATTCATCAGAAATTATTTTGGGTAATATTTGTATTGCAGCAATAGTAGATAATCTAGCTGCTTCTTTAAATTGCAAAAAATCTTGCTCATTATTTAAATTTTTAGATCCTTGCCAAAGCCACTCCTTGTTTTTATCAAAATTCCAAGGTTTTGGATTAAATATCAACCAAATTCCTGCAATAACAAAAATTAGAGAAAATGCTAGTATTGATGAAAGAATCATTAACAATTCAGGACTTTCTTCTATAACAATAGTGTATGTAAGAAGTCCTGAAATTAATAATGCTATAAAGTTAACAGCAAGGGTAAAAAGCCATACACCTATTGTTTTTTTGCTTACTATACGTGAATTATTTACTTGGTTGAATGCAGCTGTTTTAAAACTTGAGCCACTATCTGATATTGGCGTCCAATCAAGCTCTAGTTCCAGTTGTGTTAACTGAGGTTCTTGTCTTTTGGCTAAAACTTTTAGCTTTTGTTGATTTTCTGTTATCACAAATATCTCTTAAAAAATCAGATTAAATAATTTTTTTAAGTATTTTCCCAAACCGGAACATCCAGAAACTCAGCTAGTTTCTCAGCGTCTTCTTCTATACTCTTTCTGTTCCCATGATCCATCACATTGAGTCGTTGGGCATCGTGAGAAATGATATTAATTTCCCAGGAAGTGTAGCTGGAATTCTTGCCTGACAAACGTTCAGATACTATCTGTATTGCGGCAATATCAGCAATACGTGCGGACTTTTTAAGTATTGATAATTCTTGCTCACTCATTAATCCCTTGCTCCCTGACCAGAACCAGCCAAGTTGTTTATCAAAAATTCGTGGCTTGGGGTAAAACAACATTGCTACCCCAACAGCAACAAAAATTGAACCAAACGCTATCATTCCCAAAATTGCCCAACCAAAACCTTCCTCCTTAAACATTTGATAAGCAATGATACCGGGCACAAAACACCCCATGAAGATGAAGATTGCTGAGAAGAGTTTACCGCCGTTAGACTTTTTTACTTCTATTCTTGATGGATTGGGCTGATGCAAATAACTGGTTTTAAAGTTGGCACCTCCGCCAGAGATAGGTGACCACTCGACTTTTTTTGCAAGGTCATTTAATTCTAGTGTTTGCTTACTGGTTCTTTTTGAGTAGTTTTTGTAGTTACCATCAGACTTCTCTTCATAACTGGATATGAAACTTTCTTTACGCTGTTCTGATTCAAAGTCTTTACGGATAATCTTTGAATCATTCTTCTGCCATCTTGATCCATTGCGGTTTCTATTATTATTTCGCTTATACTTTATCTTGTTGGCAAAACCAGTAATAGATAGAAAGATACCCAGCCCTAAGATTAACCACTTATATCGAATAAGATCTTCACCATAAGGTGAAGGAATAATCTTAAGAATGCTTTCACCCATAAAATTAACGGCAAACCAAAGCATCACCAAAAGCGAACCAAGCAAATGTGTAATAACTACCATGAATATGATGTCCCTTAAAATCAACGGACATTATAATCTCAATGCAATTAATACAGTCTTAATCAACTATCTCTATACTAGACAATATACCTGTCTGTATTCCCAAGCAAAAACTTGCACCAAACACCGACAAAGCTTACTATTCCCGCCTTTATATTTATACAAAATTTGGGTTTTCTTATGCGTACACACCGTTGTGGATTAGTTGATGAATCACTAATGGATCAAGAAGTCACTTTATGTGGCTGGGTTAATCGTCGTCGTGATCACGGCGGGGTTATTTTTGTTGATCTGCGTGATAGCGAAGGTTTAGTGCAGGTAGTTTTTGATCCTGATGATCAGGAGATGTTCAAAACGGCTGAAACGATTCGTAATGAACATATCTTACGCATTCGTGGCACTGTTCGTGCTCGTCCTGAAGGCATGATCAATGACAATCTAACCAGCGGCAAGATCGAAATATTCGCTCTTGAATTAGAAACACTCAGTGCCTCTGATACGCCTCCATTCCAGTTAGATGACGATGTTAACGAAGATGTACGTCTAAAATATCGTTACGTAGATTTACGTCGTGATGAGATGCAGAAACGCATGAAGACGCGTTCAAAAATGACATCTAATATGCGTCGTTACCTAGACGATAATGACTTCCTAGAAGTTGAAACACCTATTCTTACTAAAGCTACACCAGAAGGCGCGCGTGATTACATCGTTCCTTCTCGTACGCATCCGGGTAACTTCTTCGCTCTACCACAATCTCCTCAGCTATTTAAGCAAATGTTGATGATGGGCGGAATTGATCGTTATTACCAAATGGCGCGTTGTTTCCGTGATGAAGATTTACGTGCAGATCGCCAGCCAGAATTCACTCAGGTGGATATCGAAATGGCATTTGTTAGAAGCGCAGACGTCATGGGAACAATGGAAAACATGATTCGCAAACTCTTCAAAGATGTTGGCAATGTTGATCTGGGTGATAAATTCCCACAGATGACCTATGCCGATGCGATGCACAAATACGGTTCTGATAAGCCGGATATGCGTAACCCGCTTGAGCTAGTTGAAGTTAGCGAGCAAATGAAAGACGTGGACTTTAAAGTCTTCTCTGGACCTGCTAACGACGAAGGCAGTCGTGTTGCAGCACTTCGTGTGCCTAAAGGCGCTGCGCTTTCACGCAAAGATATTGATAACTACACTAAATTTGTATCTCGTTACGGCGCTCGTGGACTAGCGTATATCAAGGTTAATACATTAGCTGATGGCGTTGCAGGCTTGAACTCTCCTATTTTGAAGTTCCTACCTGATGAAGTAGCCATGAGCATTATGGAAAAAACGGGCGCTGAAGATGGCGATCTGGTTTTCTTTGGCGCGGATAAAACTAAAATTGTAAATGATGCATTAGGCGCTTTACGTGAAGAGCTAGCTAAAGACCTCGACCTATTACAAGGTGATTGGGCAGCGCTATGGATTATCGACTTCCCAATGTTCGAATGGGACGACAGAGAAAATCGCTGGCAAGCACTACATCATCCATTTACGGCTCCTACTTGTAGCGTTGAAGAGTTACGCGAGAATCCTGGTGCAGCACTTTCAGATGCTTACGATATGGTTATCAACGGTTACGAGGTGGGTGGCGGTTCAATACGTATTCACCAATCTGAGATGCAATCTGCAGTATTCGATATGTTAGGTATTTCTGAGGAAGAAGCAGAAGAAAAGTTTGGCTTCTTATTAAAAGCACTTACGTTTGGTTGTCCTCCATTGGGCGGATTGGCGTTTGGCTTAGATCGTTTGGTGATGCTTATGACAAACACTGATTCTATCCGTGACGTTATCGCATTCCCGAAAACTCAAACTGCTGCCTGTATGCTAACTGAAGCTCCTGCTGATGTGCCACGCAAGCAATTGCGTGAATTGAGTATTCAAGTAAAATTACCTGAAGTAGAAGCTAAATAATCAAAGAGTATTTATTTATTAAGTCACCCCCCTACTTTTTATGGGTTTTTCAAAACAACCCAGCCTTCAGGTTATCATCGCTGCGCTCCGGGATTGTCTCGGCTGCGCCTCGACGGGCACTTTTTTTATTCATTAAGAAAAGTATTCAGATACAGAGTGTTCACGCTCTGTATCCGGACTGCTATTTAAATAGCAGTATTTCTAACGCCAAACACAATCCCAAGTTCGACCCCAAATTCAAAGAGCTACATTACTAAGATGGAGTTCTCACTTTCCAATGAAGACAATCTGCGTCTTAACGTTTTACTTGCTCAAGACCTAAAAGCCATTCGTATCAACGAAGGCACAATGACCGTGCATGCACTCACCGATCAAGGTGAAGCGAAAGTCGTACTAAATCCCAATACACGTGATGAACAATACTTACGCACGGTTAAAGAATTACTCTCTTTAAAAATTACTGGCTCACCTGGCGGCTATCCCATTTTTATCAAACGCTGGACACGGATGGGTCATACCGATAACACACTTGAACATATGCTGTTACTGGGAGAACCAGAAGCTGTTGTTGCAGTGGTTCATGCACAAACACTGTCACATGATATTGGTGTGCGCGCATGGTGGGCTCACCCAACAACTGAAGTTGCGATGCGCTTAATGGAATACCCTGAAATCTGGCAAGGAGAGTTAGGAAAAGAACTGGTTGACTACCTGATGGAATTCTTACCATTTGAAGAAAGGCAATTGAACATAGTCAGCATGGTTAGACTTTGTCTTCAGGGTGACATATTAAGCAAAGAAGAAAAAGAAAAACTCTGGGCAAGAGCGAAACGACGCAACCCGTTTTATGTGGGTTTTTTGCATAGCAATCCAAAGCAAATACCTCTATCTAAAGAACCAAGTTCCCATTTTGATAAAGTTACAGATAAACTTAAAACCTTAATCAACGACAATAATATCTATGCGACTACACTTTTTGAATTACTCAACAGCGACGGTCAGACCTGGCTAGAAACGTTAAAGCTATCGTTAAATAAGCCTGTTGATCAAGAAGTCGTTATCTCATTATTCATCGCAATTAATCACTATTTTAATCTTCCATTAAACACTCTAGTGAAAGATGGACGAGGCACGCGATCTATTGAAATTGCTATACAGCACAGCGATGAAATCTGTGAACACCCAATCGATGAAGACCTAAAAGCCGTCATCAATACTTTAGATTCACAGCATCTACCCTTGTTGAATGCCATGTTGGTACTGGCACAAATGGGAGAACACACGCTTATCCCTGTATTCAGTGGAAACGATTCTGTGGGCACCGTAATGCGTAAGCGTCTATTACCATTGACCACACCTTTATTAGAAAAAGTTGATATACTTATGTGAAGACCCATGTTAATAAATATAGAGAGATCAAACGTCTATATTTACAATCTTCAGGAATAAAGAATGCCTTACTACGTTTTTAAAATTACACAACCAACACCGATAATAAAAAACCTCGACTTCCAACAAGAGTTTGAAACATTTAAAGAAGCTAAAACTTTTTCTCGTGCGATGCGTGCAGAGTTACCGTTGAATGGCGCCATCAGTGTAAAAATGATTCACGCGGCGAATCAACTTCAGGCAGAAGAACTACTTCAGGAAAAACGCGAAGAAACCGTTGTTAGAGAATGGGAAAAATAGGCTTAGCCCACACTTTTTCACATGGACGAGACAGAATTCAGAAACGCCTATAAAGAGTTAAACCCAAATAGGTGTATTTTTGAGAAAGCAATCACCAATAGACGCTGTGATTGTGCACGTAAACGTAAGTTTGTATTAGCAACCCGCGAATGTGTAGCCTGCCAATCGGAAACCAGTTTAGAACGTTGTACAAGTGTTTTAAATGCGATTAGAGATAATTCACGCTTTTCATTAAAGGTTGTCACCATAGATGGCCCCATGCCACACAATAAAGAATTGCAAGTACAAGCAGGTGGCATGCTCGCGTTACAGAACATCTTTAGTGACGAAGCAGAAACAGATGGACTACAAGATCAACTTAAAACTGCTGAGCAACAAACAGTAATCAATATTGATCAAACCATGGAACAAGCACTAAATCGTTATACAGCGATTGATATGCTTCCCTATGGAGAAATCGTGAAAGGTATTGTGAAATACCAATCTCGCCCTAAACGGAATAAAAACAAATAGTAAACAGCATATAAAAAGTAGAACGTAGAAATTAGATAAAGTAGAAAATAATATGAAACATTTTCCAATATTCCTCGACATTAAAGATCGTCATTGCCTCGTTATTGGTGGTGGTCCCGTTGCAACTCGCAAAGTAAAAAACCTCCTCAAATCAAATGCAAAGGTTACAGTCATATCACCAGAAGTTGAGACATCTTTGAATCAACTGTCTGAAGAGAACAAAATCACACTGATTAATCGAAAATATCAAGCAACCGATATCGTCAGGGCATTTTTAGTCGTTGCTGCAACAAATGACTCACAGGTAAATGCAGACATAGCCAAAGCCGCTAATGATGCCAATCTGTTAGTGAATGTTGCTGATAATCCTGAACTTGGTAGTTATATTTTTCCTTCAGTGATTGATCGTGCACCTGTCAGTATTGCCGTATCAACAGGTGGTGCTTCACCAGTGCTTGCACGTCTACTCAGAGCTCGCCTTGAGACCATGATTCCGACATCATGCGGACGTTTAGCGGGTATCACAGAAGAATATCGTCAAAAAGTAAAAGATGCTTTTCCAAAACAATCTCAGCGCAAAGAATTCTGGGAAACAGCCTTAAAAGGCGCATTTGCAGAACTGGTTTACGCAGGCCAAGACAAAGCTGCT
Source organism: uncultured Cocleimonas sp. (assembly GCF_947495625.1). Taxonomy (GTDB): domain Bacteria; phylum Pseudomonadota; class Gammaproteobacteria; order Thiotrichales; family Thiotrichaceae; genus Cocleimonas. The sequence continues at coordinate 76,932 of NZ_CANLZW010000008.1, read as the reverse complement.
CGAAAATTACTCGATGAAGCACTCGATAATCATCGATCTCATGCCAATGGTGAAGTGTATCTGGTTGGAGCGGGCCCAGGTGATCCAGACTTACTCACATTTAAAGCTGCGCGTTTAATGCAGCAAGCAGATGTGATGGTTTACGATAGATTAGTATCAAAAGCTATTCTTGATATGGCGAATAAAGATGCAGAGCGTTTTTATGTAGGCAAGGAAAAAGAAAATCACGCGGTCCCGCAAGATAAAATCAATGATCTGCTGGTTGATTTAGCGAAACAGGGTAAACGCGTTTTACGTTTAAAAGGCGGCGACCCCTTCATCTTTGGCCGTGGTGGCGAAGAGATTGAAAAACTCGCTGAAAACAATATTCCGTTTCAAGTGGTACCAGCGGTTACAGCCGCTTCGGGTTGCTCTGCTTATGCAGGTATACCATTAACCCATCGTGATTATTCTCAATCAGTTACATTTGCCACAGGTCATTTAAAAGACGGCACAATAAATCTTAACTGGAAGCAATTAACTCAGAAGAATCACACCATCGTCTTCTATATGGGTTTAACTGGCATCAAAGTCATTAGCGAGCAATTACAGGCACATGGCATGTCTGGCGATATGCCGGCAGCATTGGTTGAGCAAGGCACTACGATGAATCAACGCGTGCATATTGGAACAGTAGCTACTTTACCGCAGCTTGTTATCGACTCTGGTGTACGTGCGCCAACTTTGACTATCATCGGTGAAGTTGTAAAATTACATGACAAACTGCATTGGTATGAACCAGAAAGGCATGTTAAAGAACAATCTGAATTCACCAGACACAAGACGTAGTTAGTCGAATCGAATCAAGGCAAGGAAAACATCATGAATGAAGTTAAAATTGATATACAGGAAGCATTCCGTCAAAATATGAGTGAGGGAGGCAGTTGTTCTGCCGCAGAACCTTTTGCATTGAGAACGATTGATGACAGCATGGAACCTGAATTTGATGCCGGCTGTATCCTAATAATCGATCCAGGCCATGTTGCTCGCGATGGCTCCTACGTATTTGCCGTAGACAATAAAAGTGAATACATCTTCCGTCAATTACGTGTCAAAAACGAAAGATACTTTCTTCAGCCTTTAAACGACCTATATGAAACTATCGAAATCAAATGGGAGCAAATTGAAGGTGTGATCACGCAACGAGCGGGTAAAAGACGCACGTATCATAAGCATTATGACTAGAAAGATATCCATTTGACAAAGGGGCTCTTCACAATTTACTGTTTATAAAAATTATGTACGTAGTTATTATATCAATTTATTGGGGTATCGGCCTATGAGCTCACTCTCTACTATTGCAAAAGCAGTTTCATTTCACAAGCAGGGAAAAATCGAAAAAGCCAACACAGCCTATCGGAAAATTCTTAAAAAAAACCCAAAAAATGCGGATGTCTTAAACTACCTTGGGATGTTGGAATTTCAAAGAGGGAATTATGATTTAGGCATTAAATTAACCAAGCGTTGTTTAAAAGTCTTCCCTAAGCACTCTGCCGGTTGCAACAATCTAGCAAATATGTACATGACAACCTATGATGTTGATCAAGCTGAAATCTATTATTTAAAATCGATAAGCATAGATGCTCAGGCTGAAGAGCCACTATACAATTTGGCTGTTATCGAAAAAACTCGAAAAAACTATGAAGAAGCAGAAAAGAATTTCCATAAAGTTCTAGCGCTCAACCCAGAGCACGTAATCTGTATATCAAGTCTAGCTGATATGTATGTCAAACTTGGTCACTTTGAACAGGCAATGAAGTTACTACAAGAACGTTTAAAGCATGTAGACAACCATACAGATCAAAAATCTTCACTATTATCAATCGGTAGGCTTTGTTTATTACTGAATGACAAAAAAAACGCAATTGTCACCTATGAAAAATGTTTGTCGATCTATCCCAATGACCCAATGGCTACTCATATGCTAGCAGCGATGACAGGCGAAAAAGTTCCTGTTAAACCTGATGAACAGTATGTCAAAGATCTGTTTGACGGGTTTTCTTTAACATTTGACAACGTTTTAGAACAGCTTGATTATAAAGCTCCGCAGCACATCCAGACTATCATTGATGAAATATACAAAGAAACAGAACCTCATTCTATGAGGATAATGGATGCAGGATGCGGTACAGGACTTTGTGGAAATTTTCTGAAACCGCTTGCCTCTGATTTGATTGGCGTGGATCTATCACCCGGCATGTTGCAGCGAGCAAAATTTCGTAATGAATATGATGAACTGATAGAAAGCGACTTGAACCTCTACTTTCAGAATTCAACTCAAAACTTTGATCTTATAGTCTCTGCTGATACGCTCTGTTATTTTGGAGATTTAAAGAAATTCTTACAACTATCACTTTCATCATTGAATCCAAATGGAAGACTAATCTTTACAGTGGAAAAATTTGATGGCAAAACCTTAACTGGATACAATCTTGAACCGCATGGTAGATATAGCCATACACATAGCTATCTGACAGAATCGATACAAGAATCAGGATATAAAATAGAAGATATCATCGTTAAGGAACTCAGGTTAGAACGTGGTAAACAGGTACAGGGATATCTCGTTGTTGCAAAAGCCCCCGAATCGTTAGCCCAATAATAATTGTATTTTCCGATTAAGAGATGATTTGTGCCTATTAATTCTTTTCCCTTGGACATAATGGATGATTTTGATATGAATTTACTGATTTAATAGTAAAGGTACCATATAAGGTTCTAGGCCCAGAACAATTAGAGACGGACGTTTAGTACTTCGACAATTCAGAGATAAAGATTTAAGAGATATTTATTAGTACTTATCTACAAAAGTAGCGACCGATTTAACCAATGGCCGTGAATTCACTAAAGCTTTATAATCAATTTACAATATTTGCTAATGCATCAGCTAAATTATTGTATTTAAATTTATATCCAGCCTGACAAATCTTTTCAGGAATTACTTTTTGACCAGATAGCAATAACTCTTCACCCATTTGCCCAAACAATAACTTCACCACAAAAGAAGGCATCGGGAAAATAGTAGGTCTCTTTAAAACTTTTCCTAACGTTTTCGAGAATTCTTTGTTAGTTACTGGCTCAGGTGCCGTTCCATTAATAGGGCCACTTATTGATTCATGTTCTATGGCATATCGAATGATACCAACAAGATCATCCATATGAATCCATGACATCCATTGTTTACCAGTGCCGATCGGTCCGCCAAGAGCCATTTTAAAAGGTGGAAGCATTTTTGCCAGAGCACCACCGCCTTTTCCCTGGACAATGCCGGTTCGTAGATAACATGTGCGAATCCCTAAGGCTTCAATGGCCTGAGCTTCAGTTTCCCATTGCTGACATAACTGACTGGAAAAACTATTATCCGTTTCACCACTTTCATTAATATTTTCGTCCGTCTCTCTTAATCCATAATAACCAAGCGCAGAACCACTGATGCAAACATCCGGCTTTATCAGGGCTTCTTTCAGATATTCATATAACGCTCGTGTAGTTTTTATACGACTATCAATAAGTTGCTGTTTAACTTCATCAGTCCAGCGTTTATCAGCGATACCTTGACCAGCAAGGTTGATCACAACATCGAAAGACTGATCCGGGTTTATTGAATCTAAAGAGCTGATTGTTTTAACTTTAGCCTTGGTCTGAAAATCTTCACGTTCAGCATCCATAACAGATGCAAAGTGCTTCGCCGTTTTAACTTCATTGCGAGTAAGAACGGTGACATCATGATTTTCTAACAGCAATTGCTTGATCAGTTCAGTGCCGATAAACCCTGAACCACCAGTAATTAAATAGCGCTGTTGATACATAGATAAAACACCTTAAATTAGTTTGAAAGTTTTCTTATTATGACTGACTAGATGTTAAATAGTTGTGAAAAAACTCTTTAATGGATTAAAACACACCCCCCTACTTTTATGAGGTTTTTTTTATAACTTAGTAGGACGATCTCATCTCTTAGATCGAATCAGCTTGTCTTTACCAAACTATGTGAGGCCAGAGTACGTGAGTTATAAAATATTCTTAGGAATAACCCTTCTTATTTTAATTCTTAATTGTTTAACTTTATCGACTTCACCATCAGGATTCCATTCTGTTGTAATTCTCCAGGCGTTTTCTGGCTTAATTTCTTCTAACATACCAGATTTAACGTCTCTAGTGATTTCCTTCGAAGGAATGATGGTAATGCTTTCGGTATTCAAATTTGCGCTACGAGGATCAAGATTAAATGTACCGATTACTGTAATTTCATCATCAATAACCATCGACTTAGCATGTAAACCGAAAATCGGCATACGATCTAATTGACCAAGCATGTCTCCTGACATAACTTTTTGTCTGATCTTAGCGTCAGGCTTAAATTCATAAATCTCCACGCCCGTGCTTAACAGTTTTTTTCTATCTCTCTGGTAACCACTAAATGCTTCAAGATTATCGTTTGAGGCTAAGCTGTTTGTCAGTATTTTTACTTCAACCCCTTTTTGAATAAGCTCTTTAAATATGTTCCGACTTAAATCTGTAGTCACTAGATAGGGTGTTTGTATGATGACCGATTTCTTGGCATTTTTAACGAGAGAGATAAGACGCTGGGTTGAAATCCCACTACCCCCTAAATATTTTCTTCTATCGTTTTTACCCGGTATGTCAGACACATATTCAACCCCATCAACCCAGTAAAACTTTCCATCACTTTGAATTTCACTAAAAGTAGCTGAAAGATTATTTATTATCTCTCGGACTTTTGGAACAAAATTAACTGGGTTACAGGCGTATTGATGCAAATCGTTAAAATTGCTATTAAATGTGTCATTACTCTTTACTAATCTATCAATATCAACACTTAATGAATCGTCCCAAAATTGATCAAACGATGATTGAATGTTTTGAATCATACCTCCTAACAATAGAACATCACGATCCCTAAAGTTATATTCATGATCATAACCAAAGTACTCATCGGCAACATTTCTTCCACCTGTAATTGATACCTTACTATCAACCGTGAAGGTTTTGTTATGCATACGTTGATTAAAACCATGGAAGTCAGTTGATAGATGAAATAACTTTTGAGCAATGTTTTTCCCAATATTAGCCATGGGGTTATAAATTTTTATTGATAGATTTTCATGTGCAGCCAGCTTTAATAGCTCATCACCATTCGCATCGACCATGAGGTCATCAACGAGAATCCTAACTTTTACGCCTCTTTCTGCGGCTCTCACAAGATAATCAGTAGCGATTAAACCAATATTATCAGCAGAAAAAATGAAATACTGTACATCAATAGTATACTCTGCATGGTCACTTAACCATGCCCTAGACATCATCGCCTCAGTACCTTGTTCTAATACATAGACCCCTGTACTGCTTTCCATTTTTTTGGCAAATGGTGTTAAAAATTTCGAAAGTGAAGCAACTTCTTTTTTTACAATAGTAGAGCAGAAGTTTTGTGTAGACTCAGTTACGCGTTCTTCAGCTTTTTCACAAGCAGATAAAAAGAGAAATAATATAGGTATCGTCAGCTTGCACATTATTTTGAGTAAAGTTGCTGGTTTGAGAACAGATGTTTTACCCATACAAATTTCTATGCCTATCAAGTTGACTTGAGTTTTAAGTGCCTTATTTTTAGTTCTTGTTTGGCACTGGTTAAGTAATTTATTTTATATTCAATAACTGGATTATTATTCCAGCTATTGAATATTAGATAGCTTTTCCAATCACATCAACGCCTTGTGGAATCTTAAAATAGAATGTACTCCCATTTATAGGCACATTGATTTTGGCATTTAGCTGAACCACGGTTTTTTGCCCAAGTTGATCATGCATAACCATTTGGCGCATTCCACCGCTCTTATCTATACCAATTTCAATATAACGAAAATCTTTACTTTGTTTTCTTGGTGTTAATTGAAACCAGTCTAAACCTCCGCCACCTTTAATTGGCTGCACTACAAATTGAGCATCAGGGCTTTGTTTACGCGTAAGGATAGCAATAGGCGCACTGGACATAGCCTGTGTCATAGGTTTGATGGTAACTTGCTCCAGGTCTTCGTCATAAACCCAGATATTTTTGCCATCACCTACAATGACTTGTGGATCTGGTGTTTTGTATACCCAGCGGAATTTCCCCGGACGACTCATTGAAATAAGTCCCGTAGAATTTTGAATCACTTTGCCCTTTTTACTGTACACCTGCTGAGTAAAGCTTCCTTCTAAGCTGGATACACCTGTAAAAAAGTTATTTAAACGAGCTCGTGCTTCGCTAGTTGCTGCACTTACTGATGTAACTACTGTTGTTGATGCTACTAGCAAAGTTGCTGCAAACGTCAATTTAACTTTGTTACTTAGTAACGAATTAATCATAAACAATGTCTCTGTCTCTTAATCTTTAGGAGGTTCAGGAGCGAGTACTTCACGCGTTCCATTTGATTGAACTGCGCTTACTACCCCTGCTGCTTCCATGTCTTCGATCATTGATGCGGCGCGGTTGTAACCTACCTTCAGGCGACGTTGCACATAAGAGATTGAGGCTCTTCGTGATTCAGTAACAATTGCAACAGCTTGATCATAAAGCGCGTCTGTTTCTGATTCAGCCAAAGGCTCCAATCCTGGAATCGCATCTGATGATCCCGTTTCTTGTATGACATCTTCTATGTACTGAGGTTCCCCTTGGAGCTTCCAATAAGCAACCACATCTTCAACTTCACTATCATCAACGAAAGCTCCGTGGACGCGCTGAGGCAATCCAGTGCCTGGTGGAAGATACAACATATCACCATGACCCAGTAATGATTCAGCACCACCCTGATCAAGAATGGTACGAGAATCTATTCGAGTAGAAACCTGAAATGCAATTCGTGTTGGAATATTAGCTTTGATCAAACCGGTAATTACATCTACAGATGGACGCTGCGTAGCAAGTATCAAGTGAATACCTGCAGCACGTGCTTTTTGTGCCAAACGTGCAATTAACTCTTCAACTTTTTTACCTACTACCATCATCATATCGGCAAATTCGTCGATAACTATAACGATTGATGGAAGTTGCTCTAGGATACTTGGACGAACATCAACATGCATGGTTGGATCGAAAGTAGGATCAGTTAATGGTTCACCACTATCCATCGCTTCTTTTATCTTACCGTTATAACCTGCAATATTTCTTACCTTAAGGTGAGACATCAAAGCATAACGACGCTCCATCTCACCAACAGCCCAACGCAAGCTATTCGCCGCGTCTTTCATATCGGTAACAACAGGTGTCAATAGATGAGGAATCCCTTCGTAGATGCTTAATTCAAGCATCTTAGGATCGATCATAATCAGTTTGACTTCTTCTGGTGTTGACTTATATAGCAAGCTTATAAGCATTGCATTTACACCAACCGACTTACCAGAACCTGTAGTACCAGCTATCAATAAGTGAGGCATACGTGATAAATCAGCAATTGCAGGCTTACCCGCAATTGTTTTACCAAGCACCATCGTTAATGGTGATTTAGCTTCTTTAAATAAATGCGAATCAAGAATTTCGCTGATTGCAACAAGATCTCTCGTATCGTTTGGAACCTCCAAACCAATGGTGGTTTTACCTTTGATAACCTCAACGATACGTATGCTAGAAACACACATACTTCGCGCCATATCTTGAGCAAGACCACTGATTTTACTTACCTTGGTTCCTGGTGGTAATAACAACTCAAAACGAGTAATGATTGGACCAGGATAATAGCTATCAATCTGCACACCACGAACACCGAAGTGTTCGAGAGTTTCTACGATATTTCTAGCATGTGTTTCAATTTGCTCTTTAGAGAAATGCCCCTGACCCTGTGGAGGTGGGTTCAACAGACTAATCGGTGGAAGCGTAATAGCTCTATCCAATGAAATAGAAGGCGCAACTCTTATTGCACTTGTCTTTTCCTGGTTAATATTCTCTGGTTTGATATTTTTCTGAGTAGCAGTTCCTTGGTTTGAGTTTCCATGATTTGCTACTTTCTTGCTCGTAGGTGCTACTTTTTTCGCAGTAATAACATCATCTAACCCGGCTACAGGTACATCTTGTTCATGATAATCATCTTCATTAGTCATGTAGTCAGGCACACCCAGAACAGGCTCTTGTCTCTGCTTTCTGCCTTTAAAAGCTTTCTCTAAAAGTTTCTTTTTAGTTTTCTTTGGCTTTTCAGGCTCTATATCTGCTGAAGTCATATCATCCAATGGATCTAGGCGTGGATGATTGAAACCAACGCCAGATTCATTTTCAGTAGAAGATTTCTTCCATAAGAACATGCCAGATAAACCAGCACCTATTGCACCTGCAATACTCGCTGATTCGCTATTGCTTGTTGGTTGTTTCTGAGGCTCAAGATTCGCTTCGAATGACATAGGGATAGTGCCAGTCTCGTAAGACTCTTTATTTGGGCTACTGCTAGTAAAGAGCTCTATCGTGCTAAGTATGGTTTCACCAATTTTATCGATCAGTTTCAGCCACTGAATATCTGCAAATAATGTGACACCCGCAATGAAACCTGAAAACAGGATCATGGTAGCGCCGATATCACCCAGTGTTTTCATGAATATACGCGCAATTCCCTGACCTAACAGACCACCAGCACCATAAGCAAGGTTGCTTGCAGGCCATAGCAGGATAGCTAAACCGCAACCTGCGATTAACGCGAGGAACACTCCAAATACAGAAATACCGAGATTGATGCCATTGTTTCTTTCTTTAGACGATCTAAACAGTAAAAAAGCAGAGACTAGAAACGCGATCGGCACCAGATAAGATAAATATCCGAAGAATCCAAATAACACATCTGCCAGATAAGCACCGAATGAACCCGCTTTGTTCTGGATGACGGCGTTACTATCATGAACAAACAATCCTGGGTCTGCTGGATGATAGCTAAATAAAGCCAGCAAAATAACAGCAGTTACACCAGATAAGATAAAGATACTGGTTTGTTTTAAACTGCCTTTTTTCTTGGAAGTTAATGCGACCTTCTCTACAGCCTGATTTGTACCAGAAGCTTCATTTGATTGCGTGGATGACTTAGTGTTTCGTCTTGTAGTTCGCTTAGACGGCGCTTTTTTAGTGGCCAATTGAAAATCCCCATTTCCTTTAGGAAAGCTTTTTATATGCTACCTTTATCTATGCTCAGGTAGTTAACAAGCCTTATTCCTTTTCGTTGTTAAAGTAACACGTTACGTTTTATTTTATAATTATGCATAAACAGTATTCTATAAAACACTGAAATGCTTAACATATAAGCCCTTATATGCTGGCATCACATTAGCATAAATCACATCCAATTTGAAGCTTTCTACGTAGAAACCACAGCTTTATAGTTTTATATCTTATGCTAAAAATTATACGTATTTAGTTTCAAGTACTTACGATTAGGTTCATGAATAAACGAACATCTCATTATTTGTAATTACAAGATTGAATTCATAAACTCTTAAACACACAAACTTAAGGGAAACCTTGAATATTTAAGTATTGCTTTACCTTAATGCGAACATTACATAGCATAGCGAACAATTGTTATAGCTTCTGTTATGGCTGCAAAAATAAACAGATATAATACAGAAATAATATAACCAACTAATATCAAACAGATTACCCAGGAGCATCACCCATGAGCGACGCGATACACCACCCACTCATCATTTTAGGATCAGGACCTGCAGGTTATAGTGCCGCTGTTTACGCTGCACGCGCCAACCTTAATCCGGTCATTATCACCGGTATGGAACAAGGCGGCCAATTGATGACCACTACTGATGTAGACAACTGGCCGGGTGATAACGAAGGCGTACAAGGTCCAGAATTAATGGAGCGCATGAAGAAACATGCAGAGCGCTTCGATACAAAATTAATCATTGATTATATTGCCTCTGTTGATTTCAGCTCAAGACCACTGAAACTAAAAGGTGGCAGTAACGAATATACCTGTGATTCACTAATCATCTGTACTGGCGCATCTGCCATGTATCTGGGATTAGAATCTGAAGAGAAATTCAAAGGCCGTGGAGTTTCTGCCTGTGCTACTTGTGATGGTTTCTTTTATCGCAATCAAAAAGTAGCAGTCATAGGCGGTGGTAATACTGCTGTTGAAGAAGCGCTATACTTATCGAATATCGCTAGCGAAGTTATCCTTGTTCATCGCCGTGATGAATTACGCTCAGAAAAAATCTTACGCGATCAAATCCTCAAAAAAGCAGAAACCGGTAACATAACTTTGATGTGGGACAATGTTTTAGAAGAGGTTTTAGGTGATGATGCGGGCGTAACAGGAATGCGCATTAAGAATGTCAAAACCGAAGAAACTCAAGAGTTAGATGTGCATGGTGTGTTTATTGCAATTGGACATAAACCAAATACAGATATCTTCGAAGGTCAACTCGACATGCAAGGCGGTTATATTTCTGTAAATAGCGGCACTGCAGGTAATGCCACTCAAACCAGTGTTGAAGGCGTATACGCTGCGGGCGATGTAATGGATCACGTTTATCGTCAAGCCATTACTTCAGCTGGCACTGGTTGTATGGCCGCTTTAGATGCCGAGAAATTCATGGACAAACTGGCAGAGAGCTAATCTAACACCCGGAATAGATAAAAAGCATGGCTTCAGAAAAATCATCTTCTTCTTTAGTTCTACTTGATCCTCACGCCAGTGATGAGCCATTTCCACCTGTGGAAATGGCTTGGGATGAACCCAATGGCTTACTAGCTTTTGGTGGAGACCTCTCCCCTACCCGCTTGATCAACGCCTATAAATCCGGGATTTTTCCGTGGTTTAACCCCGATGAACCGATATATTGGTGGTGTCCTGACCCACGCGCCGTGTTATTTCCAGAACGTATCAAAATAAGTAGAAGCCTTAGAAAATCCATAAGAAAAAATCTAAATAGCGGCTATTCAATTAGATTTGATACCGACTTCTCTTCTGTCGTTAAAGCTTGCGCAGCGCCAAGAGCACTCTCAGGAGGCACATGGATAACCAATGAAATGCATGATGCCTATCAACGCTTATTCGAACAAGGTATTGCCCATAGTGTTGAAATATGGAATAACAAAGAAGAATTAGTCGGTGGACTTTATGGCGTTGCCTCTGGCGGCGTATTCAGCGGCGAATCAATGTTCAGTAGAGAACGCGATGTATCCAAAATCGCCTTTGTAGCACTCGCCTGGCATATTAAGCATTGGGGTTATTCGGTGATTGATTGCCAAATTGCGAACTCACATCTAAGCAGCATGGGCGCGATAGATATCCCAAGAAAACAATATTTACAGATACTTAAAACAAGCCGAGCCTTCGAGCAACCCCATTGGGATTTCGTTGAGGATATCGATCTATCCCGCTGGGACCCAACTGAATCTCTATAAAAAATGCCCTATAAGTAGGGGGGTGACTTTATTAATATCTGTTTAATATTTTCTAAGGTATTTAATAAACAATTTCCTGCATTAACACTCAACAATATTAACGGGCACTTCAATAACCTGAATCGCCAATCCACCGCGTGATGTTTCCTTATACTTAGAACGCATATCTTTACCGGTTTCACGCATGGTAGCGACTGCTTTATCAAACGAAACAAAATGCTCGCCCGTGCCTCTTAAAGACATTCTTGATGCATTAATTGCCTTCACAGACCCCATTGCATTACGCTCGATACACGGAACTTGCACCAAACCACCAATAGGATCACAGGTTAAGCCCAAATTGTGTTCGATACCTATTTCAGCGGCATTTTCAATTTGCTCAGGCGTACCGCCTAAAACTTCGGTTAAACCAGCCGCAGCCATTGCACAAGCAGAACCGATCTCACCCTGGCAACCGACTTCTGCACCAGAGATTGATGCATTTTCTTTTATAATGATGCCTATAGCAGCTGCCGTTAATAAGAATCTAATGATTCCATCTTCACCATCACGCTTATAAGCACGACAGAAATGTACATAATAATGAATTAAGGCCGGAATAATACCAGCAGCACCATTAGTAGGCGCAGTCACAACACGCCCACCTGCAGCATTTTCTTCATTCACCGCTAAAGCGAATAAATTCACCCAATCCATACTGCCTTGATTATATTGTTCGTTAGTGAGTTTGTTTTCTAAAGAATGGCACAATTCAGCAGCACGCCTTTTAACTTTCAAACCACCAGGTAAGATACCTGTATTCTTGCAGCCTGCTTCTACACATTCCTGCATGACTTTCCAGATTTTTAATAATTTCTCGCGCACTTCTGCTTCGGGCAACCAAACACATTCATTGCGTAACATGATTTCACTAATGGAAAGTTTTTCTTTTTTACACAGTGCGAGTAATTCATCACCTGTAGTAAATGAATAGGGTAAAACAGTATCGTTTTGTTTTATCGGTGATGTAGCTTGATCTCTCTCGCTATCATCAACGACGAATCCACCCCCGACAGAGTAATATATTTTTTCCAACAATATCTCATCATGCGTATCACACGCAGTCAACATCATTCCATTGGCGTGAAAAGGTAATGACCTCTTTCTATGAAAGGTAATATCTACCTCGTAATCAAAATCAATTTCTTTAGAACCCCCTAATTTTATTTTTTTAGATTCGAGTATTTGATTAAAAATAGCAGGCACTTTATCCACATCGACTTCATCAGGTTTTTCACCCATCAAGCCTAATAGAACCGCTTTACCACTCCCATGTCCTTTGCCAGTAGCACCGAGTGAACCATAAAGGTCAACAGAAATACTAGCGACAGCACCTAAATTACCCTTCTTCTCTAAACCATCAAGAAAAGTTTTAGCCGCAACCATAGGCCCAACAGTGTGAGAACTGGAAGGTCCAATACCAATTTTGAATAAATCGAAGATACTAATAGCCATGAAGTGACTCTATATGATTTGAAATGAGTGATTTAAATATAAGAGACTAATATATGCCAAAAAATGATTTTTAACATGAATAGTTATTAAAAATAGTCACCCCCCTACTTTTAGCCACATTTTTAATTATATATTTATAAATAAATGTTTAAAAAAGCAAAAAAGTTAAATTAAAAGCGTGAGGTTACCCTATAAAAATAGCCATATTGAGAAAACAAAGACAAAAACAACAACTGATAATGTGAAATATGTCACAAAATTATAAGATAAAACTTAGTGAAAACTTATTTACAGAAACAATGCAAGTAACAATTAAATCCCTAACTAACTGTTTTTATTAAACATTAATAACTTTTAATTGTAAGTTATAAGCATACCTAAATGTACTAGTACATTAGTATTAAACCTAATGGCCTATTAACTATATTGATAAGTAAGAATATAGTTTGTCTGCGGTTGAGGAAAAAGGTTCATTTTTTCTTTAAATCGTAAGATAAAAGTAAACAGTTCACATGAAGGAAATCATTATTGTTTACTTTTGAATTTTAAATTTATTTTGTGAGGGAAATTATTATGAAAATTCAATTATTAACAGCAGCAGTAGTTATAGCGTTTACATCAACAGCAGCATTTGCTACGGGAGGAAAACCAAACGGTCCTAAGCCAATGCCTCATAAAGGAGCAACTCTAACCAATAATTCTACCAATGCTTTAGCTATTGGCTCTAGTACAGGTAGCGCAAATGGTTTAGGTGGTTTCACAATTACTACATCTGGTGAACGTGCCGTCGCGGGCTCAATATATTTAGAAAATTGTGCGTGTGATTTCGATTCAGTAAGTAACACGAGTAATGGTGCTATAGCAGTTGGTGCGGCAACAGCGGGCTCTATTCACGTAGGTGGATACAGTAATTAGTTTAATTTAGCTAGCCCTAAAAAATAGTGTATAGGCAATAAAGGAGCTTGGGTAATGAACTCTAAGATATATTTTTTTATGAAAAGTATAATGCTTTCTAAGATATTTAAGATTTCAAAGATCAGCATCTTTACAGTCTATACACTTTTTTTTGTAATTAGCAATTCTTTTAATATTGCTTATGCGAATAGATTTGATGCACCATCATTAAAGCTACCATTGAATGAGTTTGATTCTCGTATCGACAGTAGCATTTTCAATGTAGATTTCCTATTGGCCCACATTATTAATAACGGAAGAAAAACAGTCAGAGAAGTAGGTGAGATAACTGACACAGTTGAAGGCCTTTTACAAGATACTACTGTTTTTACCAACAACTCTGGTGTAGAAGGCGCATCTGCTGGATCAGTAATAATCCCCCCAGGAACAACTGCCAACACCATTATTATTTTAAATCAAAACGAAGGCGACTCTATTGCTATTCAACGATAGCGTTTTTAGTTACTTAACAAACAAATAGAACTATAAAAATAATATTTAAGGATATGATTATGAAAGAGTGGAGAAAAAAAATAACTATTCTGAGTTTCACAGCCTTGATTAGCTCTTGCTCAACTTCAAATATTCAAAATGAGTTTAGCAAGCACCTTGAATATCCCACAGACACCAAAACAAGAGCGACTAACTACCTTGGTTGTTTTGGAGACATGCTCTCTACCTATCGCACTAATGGCAATAATGTTGCCCCATTAAAATTAGCAGTAATTGATGTAAAAGATGCAACAAATATCTCATCAAGTGCTTATCCAGATAGTGAAATACCAAATAATTTCACAGATATGACACTTGGTTTGATTACTCGCATAGGTGGACCAATAAGAATTTCACACATCCCTAACAGTAATGAAATACTTGATGCCGCACGATATAAAAATCTAAATAATTCAAAAAACTCTTCATACTTAGGTGGTTATAAAGCATCACATTATAACTACGCTACAATTCAATTATATGGCGCTTTAACGGAATATGATCGAATTATTAGAAATAGAAAAAATAGTTCAACAGGGTCATTTGAATTTGGTAGCGGTAGTGGCGAAACAAATTTAGAAGCCACTTCTAACAAAGTCACAAATGTAGCACGCATGACTATGGATTTCCGAATAGCTAACGCTCACATTGGTGATATTGTGAATAACAGTAGCTCTACAAATACTGTTCAGGTCTACCAAAAAGGAAACGATCTATCCTTCGGCTTAAGTATAGATGGAAACTCTATAGGTTACAGCAGAGAAAGATCTGTAGTAGATGCAAGACATAAAGCCATTCGCTTACTTATTGAATGGGGAATTATCGAAGCTCTTGGAAGATACACCTATGTGCCCTACTGGAAATGCCTACCTAATTCAGACAACAAACGACAAATTGGATTTAAAGATATAATCTCTTCAAATAAAATGTATGATTTCCATAATTTTAATAGAGGAAACTCTCGAGTTGTATTACGTAAGAAAAGCAAAGTATCTTTAGTAGATATGAGAGATAAATTATTAATAAATCAAGTCATGTCAGATTTCGTAAACGTAGAATATGTTGATGATGACGGCGTACGCAAACTATTAAAACGCCCAGAAAAAGATACGACTTTAGTACAACGTAGAGTTGTAAACGGAAAAGTTGTTGATAGCAAATCCATTATTGACGGAAAAGCAACTGTACGACGCGACATACTGGCTCATTATAGAAAAGATAGGAGCTACTCAAAACTATCTGATAGCGCCCTGTTAAAGCGATTACATAGCGACTTCGTAAAGGCCAGAATCATAAGTTCTAATGACAATATGTTGAGCGCTAATACTTACCTAGCATTATGGTTAAATGTTCCTATTGAAAAAGGAGCTCGCTGGAGAAAGTAAACTGGTCGATTAAAACAAAAGAAAAGATGATTAATTATATTTCAAAACTAATAGTGCTTGTTTTAACAAGCACTATTTTGTTTGTGACTTATGCAGATATCGCTTTTTCTGGCTCATCAGTTAACTCTTTGTCTATTTCAAGCGAACGAACTGAAAGTGATAAGGCTTATTATCTAAAAATACACATTGATGGAATTGAATCATCACAACTAAAAGTAAAAATGATTGAAACAGAATTACAAATCACTGCACAAAATGGCGGCATGATATCCGGCAATGCTATAGCCGGTGGGCAGTTTGTAAATTACTCTTATCGATTTCCAAATGACGCAGATCTGCAACACCTAAAGAGAGTCAACTCAGATAAACTCGTTGTGTTTACTATCCCCAAAATCAATCAAAAGTCAGACTATTAGATTGAAGTACACTCTAGAAAAAACCAGAAAAAATATAAGTTTTAATTTACAGTTTGCGAATATTTCTTAAGAACGTAAGAGAATTATTGCAAGAACAAAGAAAGATATAACTTTGTTAGTAATGGTGCCCAGGGCCGGAATCGAACCGGCACGGTGTTGCCACCGAGGGATTTTAAGTCCCTTGCGTCTACCAATTTCGCCACCTGGGCATACTACTTAGATGGTCTTATAAATCTAGCCTAAGTTTTAGTGTTTGGCTAACACTGTTTTAAATCACACTTTTAAAAAGTGGAGGTTGAGCCCGGAATCGAACCGGGATAGGCGGTTTTGCAAACCGCTGCATAACCATTTTGCTACTCAACCTTTTCACTAGGGGCGGGATGATAGCATCAAAAATTAACGGATGGAATGCCTATTTCAAACCTTTTTGTTACTTCAATAAAAAAGCCCTAGAATGATTAATCCTAAGGCTTTCTTATTTAAATTTGGAGGCTGGACCTGGAATTAAACCAGGGTATCCGACGTTGCAGGTCGTTGCATAACACTCTGCCATCCAGCCGTGAACAAATATAAATAAAAGCCATTGCTCAAACTATACTCACCATGATCAACGGCACCTTTTATGACGACCATTGGAGGGTAAGTAATTTGTATAAATTTTCAGCACCTATTTTCATCATCATCTCTAAGAAACTAATAATAAAAATCACTGAATAATCTCTACATTATTTCTTAAATTTTCCTTCTTAAACTATGAAGTAACACTCAAGAAACAAAAAAGCCAATCATAATAAAATGATTGGCTTTTGTATTTGGAGCGGGTAACGAGATTCGAACTCGTGACCCCGACCTTGGCAAGGTCGTGCTCTACCAGCTGAGCTACACCCGCTTCGTATCATCAACAACTCATGCCACCAGAGCCGTCTCAACGAGGCGCGTATATTAAGGTTACTTTTAAAAACTGTCAAGCATCTGAATGCAATTTTTTTAAAAGATTTATCAACTCATTTTCATCAGATACCGGAACGCCTAATTCCTCGGCTTTTGTGAGCTTTGAACCTGCTTTTTCTCCTGCAAATAAAGTTGTGGTGTTTTTTGAAATACTGCCACTTACTTTTGCACCTAATGCTTCTAATTGTTCTTTGGCTTCATTTCGCTTTAGCTTTTCCAGTGTTCCGGTTAGCACATAGGTATTCCCAGCAAGAGGCAAACTTTCTGTTGATTGTCTTTTTTCAGGGTTTTGAGGTTCTACTCCCGCATCCAACAAAGCCTGTATAACTTCATTGTTATGCTCTTGCTGGAAGAAAGTAACGATATGGTTAGCGACTATAGGACCAACGTCATCTACGCTTTGCAGGCCATCTAAATCGGCTGCTTTCATTGCTTCTAGTGAACAGTAATGATTTGCCAAGGATTTAGCGGTTGTTTCACCCACTTCCCTTATACCCAATGAATAAATAAACCTGGCAAGCACTGGATGCTTGCTATCCTCAAGTGCCTTAATCAAATTTTGCGCAGATTTTTCACCCATACGGTCTAATTTGATTAAACTTTCTACTTTTAAACTATATAAATCACTCACATTTTTTATTAACTTCTCATCGAATAACATCTCGACCAATTTATCGCCAAGACCATCAATATCCAGTGCTTTACGTGAGGCAAAGTGCTTTATCGCTTCTTTTCTTTGTGCTGGACAAAACAAACCGCCCGTGCAGCGAGCAACAGCCTCTCCCTCAATATGTTCGACAGTTGAATCACATACAGGGCAGTGCGAGGGTATTACTATTTCCTTGGCGTCTGCCGGGCGTTTATCAGGGACGATTCTAGCCACTTCTGGTATCACATCCCCTGCTCTTCTTACGATGACGGTATCACCAATACGAACGTCTTTACGTTTGATCTCGTCCATATTATGCAAGGTTGCATTGGTAACAGTCACACCACCAACAAAAACGGGTTCTAAACGGGCTACGGGCGTTAATGCGCCTGTTCTCCCTACCTGGAACTCTACATCGTTTATTAACGTCATTTGTTCCTGCGCAGGAAATTTATGGGCGATTGCCCAACGAGGCGCCCTACTCACAAAACCTAACTTATTTTGCAATTCCAGAGAATTTACTTTGAATACAACACCGTCTATTTCGTAAGACAAGCTATCTCGCTTGTTGCCGATCTCGTTATAATATTCCAGGCACCCTGCCGCTCCTGATACTACTTTATTCTCAGGACAGATTGGCAACCCCCAGTCTGCCAATTGCTTCATTGCATCGCTATGATTAGCGGCTAACGTACCACCTTCGATCAAACCTGTGGCATAACAATACATAGCAAGATTTCGTGAAGCTGTGATTCTCGAATCGAGCTGTCTCAAACTTCCTGCGGCTGCATTTCTTGGGTTTACAAAGGTTTTGTCGCCATTTTCTCTGGCTTTATTGTTTAGCGCTTCGAATGAAGCCTTGGGCATATACACTTCGCCACGCACTTCTAGTCTTTGTGGAATATTTTTGCCGCTTAATTTAAGTGGCACTTGTCTAATTGTTCTGACATTTTCTGTAATGTTCTCCCCTGTTTCGCCATCACCTCGGGTTGCAGCCTGAACCAACACGCCGTTTTCATACAACAAACTCACTGCCAATCCATCAAGCTTGGGCTCAACGCTATATTCGATAGTAATATCCTTCTCACCCAATTTATCTAACAAACGTTTTTCAAAGGCCAATACTTCTTCTTCATTGAATGCATTACCTAGCGATAACATCGGCACCAAATGCTTTACTTGCGTAAATTCACTGAGTGGCAGAGCACCAACACGCTGTGTGGGAGATTCTACGGTTAACGTTTCTGGGTATTTTTCTTCTATGTCTTGCAGCTCACGCAATAGTTTATCGTATTCGGCATCAGGAAGCTCCGGATCATCAAGAACATAATAACGATGATTATGGTAGTGTAAAATTTCGTGAAGTTCTGCAACGCGCTGTTGAACAGACTCAGGTACATGAGGAAAGACTTGTTTAAACATAGGGTGGATTTCTTCAGTAAAGATTCAACTTTATGGCCTTTGAATGCAGTATCGGTACTGATTTAACAGTCAATAAGCGCAATAAAAGCCCCGTTAGTAGAAAAGTATATCAATATTAATCTGAGTAAGACTAATGTTATGAATAACTTATAACTTAAAATTGCTTGATTGAAAGTATTAATTTACCTAACAGAAAATTCAGGTACAATACGCGCGTAAAATTTTGCCGCAACATAGTTACATTTATAGCTATGGTAGACAAATGCAAACATGGAGACGTACAAGTATGGCAACAAACAACACGCCAATAACACGCAAGTCCGCTTTACCTGTTGATGGTATCGAACCTTATGTTCCTAAGAAAGACGAGGAATACATGAATGAAAATCAACTTGCGCACTTTAGAAGTATCTTAATTGCTTGGAAAAAAGCACTCATGGAAGAAGTAGATCGTACCATGGGTCACATGCAAGAAGAAGCAAGTAACTTTTCTGACCCTGCTGACAGAGCAACCCAAGAAGAAGAATTCACACTTGAGCTTCGCGCTCGCGATAGAGAACGCAAACTAGTACGTAAAATTGATAAAACGATTGCACGTGTTGATAACGATGATTACGGTTATTGTGATGCTTGCGGTATTGAAATCGGATTACAACGTTTAGAAGTACGCCCAACAGCAGAACTATGTATTGATTGCAAAACAACCGAAGAGATCAAGGAAAAGCAGATTGCTTAAACTGACTTGAGTTAATGACATCAATCATTAAGGGAGTTACGGTTTCGACTGTGACTCCCTTTTTTATGTATTCTTATTCAGCTTTTCTGATTTAGAATACTTTTTTTAGAATTTACATTCAAAGTCACCCCCCTACTTACAGGCGGTTTTTCTACGACTATAAGCGCGCACGCACATAACAAGAACAAACATTGTTTTTAACAATCACATCATCTAACGTGTATTCATGACTTTAGATATACAACCAAATAAAAATATTGATTCACCGATTGGCAGATTTGCTCCTTCTCCCACTGGTGCTCTTCATTTTGGTTCATTAATTGCTGCTACTGCAAGTTATCTAGCGGCAAAACAAGATCCTGATGGTAAATGGTTGTTACGCATAGAAGACGTAGATACTCAACGAGAACAGGACGGCGCGAGTCAATCCATTATAGAAACACTCGAGTCTTTTGGCTTTATGTGGGATGGAGAAATCCTATACCAAAGTCATCAAAATGAAAAATATCAAGCCGCCTTAGATAGCATTTCAAACCACATTTACCCCTGTAGCTGTACACGTAAATATTTGCAATCATTATCAGCAACAGATACCTATGGCTATATTTATCCTGGTATTTGCAGAAACGGTATCAATAATCCTGATATCGAAAACCCAAGCATTCGAGTCAAAACAATCAGCGAAGAGATTTGCTTTCAGGACTTATGCCAACCGGATATCTTTTGTCAGGATATAGAGCATGAGATTGGTGATTTCATCTTAAAGCGTCGCGATGGTTTATATGCTTATCAACTGGCTGTTGTGGTTGATGATGCGCTTCAAGGAATTAATCAAGTAGTGCGTGGCTCGGATATACTGGATAACACGCCAAGACAAATATACCTACAACGCTTACTGGGTTATCCGCAGCCAGAATACTTGCATTTTCCTACTGCAGTTACAGCTAACGGGAAAAAACTCAGCAAGCAAAACCATTCACCCGCTATTTCGACAGAAAATAATTCACGTATTCAAAAAATTGAAACATTACTAGCCGCTCTTGAATTTCTGGGACAAAATCCACCCAACAGCTCTGACTTTGAATCATTGGATGATTTGTGGCAATGGGCCTTTCAACATTGGAAGAATGATAATATTCCTAAAGTAATGACTAAATTTACAGCATTCGAGTGATCAATGAGATCGTCAAATAAAACTGTTGAGATATGACAATGAAAGATGAAAACACCAACTCCACAACAACACCTATTGCACCAGAAGCTTTGATGCTATTAAGCAGTCATTGTGCGCATTGTCCCGGTGTTCTTGATTCATTAAGCAAATTAATTAAATCAGGGGAGTTAGGCAGTCTCCATGTAATCAACCTCGAACAGCATCCAGAAGCAATGCAGCAGTACAAAGTACGATCTGTACCCTGGGTGCGCATTGGAAAACATGAACTAACGGGCGCTCAAACGATTGAAGCACTACAACAACGCATCAATTGGGCAAAGGAAGAGCAAAATACCGAAACTAACGAGGTTAACAATCAAGTTGCTGACTTCGATTTTCTATTATCAGAAGGACAAGTCGCTAAAGTTATTGCGACTATTAATAAAGACCACGCAGCCATACAAGACATTATGACTTTATTGGGCGACTCTGGAACGGTATTGAGTACACGAATAGGTATAGGCGTTATATTTGAAGAATTTACGGGGACTGATCTACTAAAATCGCTGGTTGATGACTTGGGCGCATTAACTACTCATCAGGATAAGCGCATACGTGCTGATGCTTTGCATTATTTAGGTATGACGGCCGATAGCAGAGCTATTGAGTTTCTAAAGAAAGCAGATACCCAAAAAGACAATGATGATGAAATCAAAGAAATCATCGAAGACTCCCTATCAGCGCTAAAACAGAATAATTAGGTCGCTCTAGAATATGTCCATGCAATACACCGCTTTCATAAGCTGGCTAAAAAGTCTGTCGCTTGAAATTCTCTCAATTACTTATAACCTGTTTAAACTGATGATACCCATCATCATTATCGTCAAAATTATTGAAGAATTGGGCGGCATTGAATTCATCGGCATAGTGCTGGCACCGATTATGGAAATAGTTGGCTTACCTGCCTCTATGGGATTAGTTTGGGCAACAACATTAATCAGCAATATTTACGGCGGTATGATCATCTATGTCACGATGGCGATAGAGCAACCGTTAACTGTTGCTCAGGTTACCGTTTTAGGTGCAATGATGTTATATGCTCATGCGCTGCCGATTGAATTACGTATCGCTCAAAAAGCAGGTGTGCGTGTACTTTATTTATTTTTATTACGCGTGGTCGGCGCATTATTACTCGGGTTTTTATTGCACCAACTCTACAGTTTAGGTGGATATCTAGACACACCAAGTACCGCCTTATTTAAACCCGAAGTCAGCACTGATAGCTCTCTTATGGGCTGGGCAATATTACAAGTAGAGACGCTATTCAAAGTATTTCTAGTCATCATTGTCCTGGTAATATTCTTACGCCTATTGAAGTTAAGCGGCATAGAAAAACTCATGAGCTGGTTACTAAAACCTGTCTTAAAAGTATTAGGTTTAAGTGAGAGAACCACATCAATCACCATTGTAGGAATTACCCTTGGCATTGTTTACGGAGGCTCATTATTAATCAATGAAGCCAAAAGCGGACGGGTGACTAAAATGGATGTTTTTGGTTCCTTAACGCTATTGGCCCTATGTCATAGCATTATTGAAGACACCTTGCTAATAATGCTGCTTGGGGCTGACATTACCGGAGCCTTATATTTCCGTGTTTTATTTGCACTTTTATTAACCGCAATATTAGTTAGATTGACAAATATACTCAGCGAAAAAACAATAAACAGGTTTTTAATCTATCCTGAGAAAACTTAAATCGGTGAATAAATAATTGAATCAATCAGTGAATCTAATTTTTATGCACCATCGAAATCATCTTGTTTAAAATTATCTAAGCCGCATAATAGCTTTTTAAAGAACAGCGACTAATACAGAGCCAAAACTATGAATATGCAGACCATTATCGAAGAAAAATTAAACGAAGCCCTTTCTCCGGAAGTTTTAGAAGTAATCAATGAAAGTCATATGCATAGTGGCCCAGCGACTGAATCTCATTTTAAAGTGGTAGCCGTAAGTGATGCCTTTGATGGAAAAATGCTGATTGCCCGTCACCGTATGATCAATGCAGCCCTGGCGGATGAACTACAACAGATTCATGCATTAGCCCTACATACCATGACACCCGATGAATACTTTGAAAAAGCTGGTAAAGTGGCTGATTCACCCGAATGTGGTGGAGGAAGTAAGTAAAGGTCACCCCCCTACTTTTAGCGTGTTTTTCGTTTTATTGTTTAAAACGTTAAACACGATTATTTGCTTTAGCATTAGACTGCAACTGTCAAATCATAATCACTCATCTTTTAGTTTTTCTCTTCGCTGTTCAACCAGGCTTTAACAAAGGGCTGTCTTTTACCCATGACTTCGAATAATAAATTGCTATTTATAGCAATGATTTTACTGGCGATGACGCTTATACCGCTGGGTGATACTGCAGGGAAATTACTGATGCAACAAGGGGTTACCCCAATTTATGTTGCCTGGTCCCGTTTTGTTATTGGCGCTATTTGTTTACTGCCTTTTAGCGGACTAAAATTGTCAGAATTACGTCATTTTCTAGATTTGCGATTACTGATTCGCGCCGCACTTTTCATTGGCGCAGTCTCTTCAATTCTTACCGCCGTTAAAACAGAATCCATTGCCAATGTATTTGGCGCATTTTTTATCGGCCCGATTTTATCTTACTTTATCGCCGCCATATTTCTTAAAGAACCTATTACTCTAGTACGCTCAATTCTATTGTTTATTGGTTTTGGCGGCGCGCTACTGGTGATTAAACCGGGCTTTGATATGAGTACTGGCATGATCTATGCTGTAATGGCAGGTACATTTTACGGATTTTTTCTGGTGACAAACAGATGGTTGGCAGGCACATTTAGACCGCGACTGATTTTAATCTCTACTCTGGTCATTGGCAGTTTCGTATTAACACCGTTTGGGATTAAAGAAATGCCAGAACTTAATATGAATCTATCATTGCTGATCTTACTAAGCTCTTTATGTTCTGCAATCGGCAATCTTTTAATTATAGAAGCCAGCCGTCAATTGCCGGCAAGTGTCATTGCCCCGTTTGTCTATATTCAATTAGTTGCCGCGACTTTCTTTGGCGTGGTGGTATTCAATACCTGGCCTGATCAATTAAGTTTGATTGGTTTGATTACATTGATTCTGGCAGGTATGTCCTCATTCCTAATCGCTAATCGAGAGAAGAAGCAGCTACAGAAGAATATAGCTTAAGAAATACGTTAGATGGCTATCATTTAGTCACCCCCCTACTTTTAGGCACTTTTTCTAATGTTGCCCTTTATTTCAGGCAAAAAAAGACGCCCCAAAAAGGAGCGCCAACCGCTAGGAGGGTATTAACGATCTATTCCCACTCTTATTAAATACCCATCAACAAGAATGCATCGAAAAGATCAAAATTAAGTATATTATTATTTGCTAACATATCAAGCACTTTTGAACGAATAAATAAAATAAATGATCACTTTCATGACTCATATCGGAATAACCAACAAAGTTAGTATGTTTTATATCCTCTCCCTATAAAATCAGTTAGGTTTATCGCCCAAATATGTCAAAATACCGCTCTTTTTACAGTGATGGGATTTTTCATCACGCATCACAAACAGCTAAATTAGTAGCACTTACATAATGACTGAATACCTACTTATCATTGTCGGCACCGTTTGGGTGAACAATATTGTTCTCGCTCAGTTTCTTGGCTTGTGTCCGTTTATGGGCGTTTCACGCAAACTCGAAACAGCTATGGGTATGGGCTTGGCAACAACGTTTGTACTCACCCTTTCTTCCATTTCAAGTTACCTGGTTCACGAGTATCTATTAGCGCCTTTTGACCTTGAATATTTACGCACCATTAGTTTTATTCTGGTGATAGCCGCTATCGTTGGCTTTACTGAATTGGTGGTGCATAAAACCAGCCCGTTATTACACAATGTTTTAGGCATTTACTTACCATTGATAACAACTAATTGCGCTGTTTTAGGTGTCGCATTATTGAATGTTCAGCAGTCTAACAACTTCATAGAATCTGCCTTGTACGGTTTCGGTTCTGCGCTTGGTTTCACTCTGGTTTTAGTTTTATTTGCCGCTATGCGCGAACGTCTGGCGGCGGCAGATGTTCCTGAAGCTTTTCAAGGCAATGCTATTGGCATGATAACAGCAGGTTTAATGGCACTCGCTTTTATGGGCTTTACAGGTTTGATCAAGGGTTAATATGTTAACGGCAATTATCATATTGGTTGGCCTCGCGGTCTTCTTTGGATTGGTACTGGGTTATGCATCAGTCAAGTTCAAAGTCGAAGGTGATCCATTATCCGATCAAGTAGATAGCCTGCTGCCGCAAACTCAATGCGGCCAATGTAGTTATGCAGGTTGTCGACCATACGCTGAAGCTATTGCCAAAGGCGAAGCCCCAATCAACAAATGTCCTCCAGGTGGCGAAACCACTATTTTAGCTTTGGCTGATTTACTGGATGTTGAGCCCATGGAACTCGATGAAGAAGCCGAAGCTGCTCCAGAATCACCCGAAGTTGCGGTCATCATCGAAAAGGATTGCATTGGCTGCACACTGTGTATTCAAGCGTGTCCTGTAGATGCCATTGTTGGCGCTGCAAAACTGATGCACACAGTGATTGAATCCGAATGTACCGGTTGCGAATTATGTCTTCCACCCTGCCCGGTTGATTGTATCGTAATGGAGCCCATCAAGAAGACACCACAAAGCTGGAAGTGGATAGAGCCAAAATCGATTGAAAAGACCTATCATACCGTTCCTACTATCATTGAGACGCCAATTAAAGAGTCATCAGTCGAGGTAAAAACCAAGCCATCTAATGATACACAAAGTACTGCAGCAGAAAATAAAACAGATTCTGTAAATACAAAAAATGTAACCGAATCAAGTGACTCTAACAATGAGTCAAAAAGAGGAGCAGCATAAAGATGAATGCTTCTCTTTCTACAAACCCATCAACTACTGCTCTGCGGTTATCACAGAACATTAAACTATATAAGTTTCATGGTGGTGTACATCCACCTTTTCATAAAAAAGATTCGAATCAGAAACCGATTGAATTTGCGGGCATACCAGAGAGATTAATTGTTCCTATCCACCAACACATTGGTAAAACTGCCGAGCTGGTAGTTAGCGTTGGAGATAAGGTAAAAAAAGGTCAATTAATTGCAGAAAAATCCGATTTTATTAGTGCCGCTATCCATGCGCCTACTTCTGGCAAAATAAGCTTTATTGGTGAGCACTCTATCCCGCACCCATCTGGTCTTACAGAGATATGTGCGGTTATCGACACTGATGGAAAAGATGACTGGGGAGATTACAAGCTAACGCCTATTGAAGATCCAGCGAATGCTGATTATTCTGAGTTATTAGACCGAATTGAACAAGCAGGCATTGTCGGCCTAGGTGGTGCAGTTTTTCCAACGGCGGTTAAGTTAGCGGGCGCGAGCCAGCAGAATAAAAATAAAATCAAAACATTGATAATCAATGGCGCTGAATGCGAACCCTATATCACTTGCGATGATCGTTTAATGCAGGACCGTAGTGCTGATATTGTGAAAGGCATTCAGGTAATACAAACGTTAATTAAACCTGAAAATTGCCAGATTGCGATTGAAGATAATAAACCCGAAGCCATTGCTGCCATGCGTGCAGCAACCGCTGATTTTTCAGATATAGAAGTTATCGCTATTCCTACCATTTATCCAAGCGGTGGCGAAAAACAGTTAATCGAAATACTCACAGGCAAAGAAGTCAGATCAGGTGGCCTACCGATTGAGCTAGGGTTGATGTGTTCGAATGTGGGCACAACTTATAGCATCTACAAAGCAATCTATCTGGGCGAGCCTTTATTATCACGTATTATTACTGTTACTGGTAATGGCATTCAACACCCACAAAACTTCGAAGTATTAATAGGTACACCATTTAGTCATCTGGCACAACAAGCTGGCGGATATACCAAAATGGCGGAAAATTTGATTATGGGTGGTCCCATGATGGGTTTTGCCATACCGGATGATGATGTACCAGTAATCAAAGCTACTAACTGTGCACTGTTTATATCAGCGACATCGTTGCGTGAATCAAATCCGGCTTTTTCAAATCAGCCAACTCTGCCATGCATCCGTTGTGGTAAGTGCATGGAAGTATGTCCGGTTAAATTGCTACCGCAACAACTGTACTGGCATATCCGCGCTAAAGATTTCGAGAAAGCAGAAGATCATAGCCTCAGAGATTGCATCGATTGTGGCTGTTGCAGCTATGTGTGCCCAAGCCATATTCCGCTCGTGGACTATTTCAGGTTTGGTAAAAGTGAAATTCGCGAACAGAAAGTTGCCCTGGAAAAAGCCGATTTATCACGACAGCGTCATGAATTCTTACTCTATCGAAAAGAAAGAGATAAGCGTGAAAGAGATGAGAAACGTGCTGCTCACAAAGCCGCGCTGCAAGAGAAAAAAGCGGCCGCTAAACCCAATGGTGCAAATGGCGAACAAAGTTCCTCACCAAAAGCCGATGCGATAAAAGCGGCCATGGAAAGAGCCAAAGCGAAAAAACAGGCACGCACTGAATCAGAACAGAGCGATGCTAAAACCAAAGAAACTAGCAGCAAGACCAACACCAAAGCTAATACAGAAGAAGCTCAATAGATAATGAAGTTCAAAACCAAAACATCGCCGTTTTTTAACAGCTCTCAAAACATCAATAGTGTGATGTTACAGGTGTTAATTGCATTAATTCCCGGCACACTTACATTGATGTACTTCTTTGGTGCAGGGATATTTCTTAATGTAATCATTTCGATTGTTTTTGCGGTGTCTCTAGAAATATTCGCCTTGATCATACGCAAACGTCCATTACTACCATTTCTAAGTGATCTAAGCGCAATTGTCACGGCATGGTTATTCGCACTAACATTGCCGCCATTAGTGCCCTGGTGGATTATTTTTGTTGGGGTTTTCTTTGCCATAATTGTGGCTAAGCACCTATATGGCGGTTTGGGATACAATCCATTTAATCCCGCCATGGTGGGTTTTGCGGTACTTATCGTTTCTTTTCCTTTTGAAATGAGTCAATGGATACACCCCCGTACTTTCGAGGGCTTAGGCGCATATGACTTTGGCTTGGTCGAACAACTGGGTTTCATCTTTGGTGATCAAAAGCCCGCTTGGGATGCGATTACCATGGCGACTCCACTCGATGAAGTAAAAACAGGACTTAGAGCGGGTACGGACTATGGCAAAGTGCTTGAAGGCTCAACATATCTACAGACCTTTTCACAGAATACCTGGATATGGAGCAGCCTTGCTTTCATCCTAGGTGGTATCTGGTTACTCTACAAAAAAGTAATTCAATGGCAGATACCAGCCGCATTACTTGGAACTTTAGGTTTTATTTCCGCCGTTTTTTATATTTTTTCTGGCGACAGCTTTGCGAGCCCTCTGTTCCACATCACCAGCGGCGCAACGATTCTTGGTGCTTTTTTTATCGCAACAGATCCTGTATCCGCAAGTACCACTCCAATAGGTAAATTAATTTACGGCGCCAGCATCGGCTTCTTTATCTATATCATTCGCGTTTGGGGTAATTATCCAGATGCAATTGCATTTGCCGTTCTGATTATGAATATGGCAGTACCAATGATTGATTACTATACCCAACCCCGTGTATTTGGTCATAAACCGTCATTCTTTTCTTCTGGTGCAACACAACGCAAACAGGATAAAAAATCATGACACAAGGATATAAAGCCTTGAGCAGGGTAAAACAGTGAAAAAGCATTACGAAGCCATGAAAAAGGCTGGTGCTTCGCTAGCGTTTTTTGCTTTCATTAGCGTTGTTCTCGTTGCGACGACAAATAGTCTAACCAAGCATAAAATTGAAGAAAATCAGGCAAAGATGCTATTGAAAGCGTTAAACCAAATCGCACCTGAAAGTTCGTATGACAATGATTTGGCAAACAGCAAAATCATCATTGAGCCTACTGAAAGCGGTTTTAGTCATGCAACACCCGTCTATCTCGCAACCATGCAAGGCAACCCAGTTACGGCTATTTTTGAAGTAACTACATTGAAAGGTTACAGTGGGGCTATCACTTTATTACTGGGTATCAATGCCAACGATAAATCAGTGAAAGGACTTCGCGTGGTAAAACACCATGAAACACCTGGCCTTGGCGATAAAATGGAAATCCGCAAGACTGATTGGGTACTAGGTTTTAATGGTAAATCCATAGGCAATCCTGACATTGAACATTGGCAGGTAAAGAAGGATGGTGGTGATTTTGATCAGTTTACAGGCGCTACTATCACTCCACGAGCTATCGTCAATGCTGCCAGATCAACCTTACTCTATGCTCAAGAAAATATGGATGGTTTGTTTATGTTAAAACCTGAGAAACTGACTAAACAACAGATCAAACAAAAGAATAAAGATAAATTAAAAACCAATAAAAAATTAAAGGAATCTGAATAATGTCTGCCACTTCACCCACTGATACTGGTTTAGACCTGGACGATGCTCTACCCCCAAAGGGAACAGCCTGGAATAATAGTGAGCGCAGGAAGATCACTATGGATGGTCTTTGGCATAATAATCCGGGACTAGTGCAATTATTAGGTCTATGCCCACTACTTGCAGTAACGGGTAATTTGATCAATGGCTTAGGCCTTGGAATCGCAACGATTATCACCTTAACCGTTTCCAATATCATTATCGCTTTTACACGTAACTGGGTACGCAAAGAAATTCGCATTCCTTATTATGTTTTAGTGATTGCTTCCATCGTGACCGTGATTGATTTGAGCATGAATGCTATCACCCCAGAGCTTCATAGCGTGCTAGGCATATTTATTCCTTTGATCGTTACTAACTGTTTAATTATTGGACGTGCAGAAGCATTTGCCTCTAAAAACACTATTAAACGTGCCGCACTTGATGGTTTTATGATGGGATTAGGTTTCACGCTGGTATTGATTGCTTTAGGCGCGATACGTGAAATATTAGGCAGTGGCACCTTATTTGCCGATGCATCACTGATGTTCGGCGATATTGCCAAGGATTGGTACATCAAACCCTTTGAAGAATATCAGGGTTTCTTATTGGCTATATTACCGCCAGGTGCATTTTTGGTGATGGGTTTACTGATTGCAATGAAAAACGTTGTAGATAAAAAGCTGAAGTCTTAATCACTTCTTACGGATTGTATTTTATAGATTCATGCATAAATCACAGATACAAAAAACAAACAATAAATTAAAACCTTTTTAATTCTAGCCAACTATTTTATCAAAGGTGCGATATAAGCATTGATGTCATTGTCGTTTAGTTCCGCGCTATCATCGTGCCACCAGGCGCTTAATGCAGTCACTTCACCCAAGGTTACATCAAACGCTTCAGAGAACAATTTCATCCATTCTAATTGTTGCTCTATCTCTTCATTGAAAACCAGATAACGTAACATCTCAGCGGGCGTACTACCTTCTTCAGCCATGGTTTTTAATGTTGTTAGAATTTCATCTCGTTGCATCTTTCTGACCTGTCTTTTTCTACTAGTTAAGCATTGATTCGATTCGTTTAGTTACTACATTCATTAAATATTTTGACTTCGCATCTTTCGCATTTATTGTCATCCAGTCTTTTCTTGATAAGTCTGATGGCTTGAGATTTAGAGTCAAAAAAGTGATCGTTTCCGATCATTTTAATGAAGTGAGATTTGGCAGCATCTGCATAAACACCAGGCTTCATGCCGACGAAATATAAACCACCACCTTGTTTAACCAATCGCTTATTTTCAGCCACTAGCATTTCAGAACCCGCTAAATCGATAAAGTTAATACCACTGGCTTCTATCAGTATGTGATTAATATTTTCAGTGTCAGAAATTTTGGCGAATTTTTTCTGGATATGATTTACCGAACCAAAATAAATCGACATATCTATGCGAATAATCTTCAGTTGTGGACACTCTGAGATTGGTTTTTCGCGTATATCAATAAACTTACGATGTGTGTTTTTTGGTCCATCATCAATCGAAAGCACAGGTATTTTAGGTGTTGAGGTTTTCGCCAAAAACAAAACTAGCGATAACAACACACCTAAATAAATAGCGAATTCAAGCTCAAGAAACAACGTAGCAAGGAACGTGGTAATTAATACCGATGATTCTGATTTACTAAATGTTAGCGTTTGTTTTATATGCGGTATATCAATCAGGTTATAGGCAACCAGTAATATTACCCCACCCATCGATGCGATCGGCAAATAAGCCGTTAACGGTGCAACTAACAAAACAATCACAACCAGGAATAAAGCAGCAAAAATTGCAGATAATGGCGTTCTAGCACCCGCTTCATAGTTAATACCAGATCGTGTAAAGGAACCAGACCCCGCATAACTAGAGAAAAAGCTACCTACCATATTGGACATTCCTTGTCCGATAAACTCCTGATTAGAGTCTATACGTTGATCTGACTTGGTAGAAATAGCTCTACTTATTGATACCGCTTCGATTAAACCTAGTAAAGCAACTGCAAATGCCTCTGAAGCTAATAGCTGAACCGCGTCAAAGGAAATGTTTGGCATTGACATAGGAGGCAAGTGTCGAGGGATCTCTCCTACCAGCTTTATATCGTCAGTAAACTTACCAAAAAATAACGCTAACAGACTCCCAACAATCATTCCTATTAACAAATAGGGTGACCGAGGAATTAATTTTTTGATGCCCAGTGCTGCAATCATCGTTGCTAAAGCAATTATTACCAGGTAAATATTCGTTTGAGTAAAACCTACAGCGAGATCTACCCAGGTGTGAATAAAGGACTCTCCCTTGGGTACATGAATTCCGGTGATATTTTTCATCTGACTGGTAGCAATCAGGATTGCAGCACCCGCAGTAAATCCAATGACAACGGTATGAGAGACGAAATTAGCAAGCGCTCCCAAGCGTGCTAAACCAAAACTTAACTGATACACACCGGCAAGAAAGGTAAGTGTTAACGCCATCGAAACAAATTCAGGAGTTCCTGGTTCTGCATGGTGGCTAACCGCTGAAAAAATGACAATGGATATTGCTGTGGTAGGCCCCGAAACCAAATGAAACGAAGAGCCAAATAATGCAGCAACGATGGGTGTAACCATTGCCGTATATAAACCATATTCTGGAGGAAGACCTGCAATGGTAGCGAACGCTACACCCTGAGGCAGTACAATGACCGCTCCCGTCAGGCCTGCAATGATGTCGGCTTTAAAAGTTTCTTTATTTAGGAGTTTAAACCAAGCCAGAAAAGGAAACAGAGCTTCAATTTTCATCAGTCCATCACTATATTAGGGAGCATTAATAATGGGTGCGGATTGTATGCCTCTAAATCGATTAGCTCAAGGATAAAAAGATATCTATAACTAATTAGTTAGAAATGTCACCCCCCTACTTTCAGGCTATTTCCTAAGGGTTATGTTTTAATGCAAAACATTAAATATTTCGTCAAAAAAAAACCTGAATATTTTTTAAAATATTCAGGTTTTAGATGTATCCAAAGGTTTTTAAAGATTATTAAGGAAGCTGACTAATAATCTCTTCTGAAATTTCTTTGATGCCTTTGGAACCGTCAATGGATATTATCTTTGCATTGCCGTTAGTTTTGAAGTAATTAACGGCCGCCATAGTGCCTGTATTATCATCATAGTAGATATTATGACGTTTATTAATTGCATCTTCATCCTGATCATCCGCTCTGGCAGAAAGTTCTCCACCACAGACGCGACAAACTAATTTACCGTCTTTTTCTACAGGTCGAATAGCTTCAAAGGCAATGTGATTTGGGTGATTATTATCATTAGCGCATAAACGTCGACCCATAATGCGTTCTTTGGCTATTTCTCGATCAAGTACGATTTCGATGACGACATCCAGCTTCATTCCTGATTCTTTTAAGGCTTTATCTAACGCTTCTGCTTGCGCAAGTGAACGTGGAAATCCATCAAGCAGCCAACCTTTATCTTTTGACTTGGCTAGAGTTTCCAACACCATTGGAATTGTTATTTCATCAGGGACTAGATTTCCCTCATTGATATATTCTTTCGCTTTGAGTCCGAGTTCGGTCCCACCTTTAATATGCTCGCGAAAAATGGCACCAGATTCAATATGATCAAGTCCATACTTATCTTTAACAATAGCACCTTGCGTGCCTTTACCACTTCCATTTGGACCAAAGGCCAAAATATTCATCAACTTCTCCCTAGTTAAAATTTGGTCGAACTTATAGCATGATAATTTATTATGATAACTATTAAAAAATGTTATTTTATATTTATATCATAAAATACAGCTTTTAATACAGGGTAAATGAAAAAAATTAACTTTAAAAGACACCCCCCTACTTTTAGTCGGTTTTTGGCAATTATTAATATTCACTATATGTCTTGTAATTTCTTGTGATTCTTAATTGACATTTAACGATGGTCAAAAATTGTGCTTATTGGGGTATAAAATACATACTGGTATTAACTTTTTAATTTTTTTATGGAGCGAATGCTTTGAATATATGGCTTGATTTTATTGGCGTGCAATGCAACTTTACCCAATAATGCTATTTCTCTTAGCGTAAGTCGCATCAATCCGAATGATTTAGGTAAAACTGGCGTTTCTATCATTTCTGGGTATCGCCATTTCCAGCGAAGATACCCTGGAATATTCTGATTAATATTGGCAAAACTGTTTTGCACCCACTGATATCGGTGATTCGATAGATAAGATTGCAGAGAATACCGGTCTAATTCTCGCTTCAATGTCGAACTAACAACGTCAGTTTTTCTTTTAGTAAAAATCCAGTTCAAATTCAGGTTTTCTTTTTCTAGCGATATCACTTTATGAAACCATAAAGGTGGGATAAAGAGCATATCACCCTGATTCAAAATCAGATGGGTGTAACTTTTCTTGTTGAATATCTTCTCGTCATTATCGTCCATGATCGCAAAGCTAGTGAATGGATAACAATCTAATGGCGTATCAGGCGAAACTAAAAACCATTCTTTTTTACCCGTCATCTGCACATTAAAAACATTCACCATATTGGCATCATAATGCCAACTGGAAACATTGCCCTGAGGGTGCGCCCAGATTCGCATTAATTCATTGCGTGGAAAAACATCATCCGAAGCTAGCAGCTGCTCAATAATTTCCGGTGTTTGATAATCCTCCTCAAGAGTACCTTTTTCCATCCAGTACCATAGCGAAGCGGCTTTCGCCGTTGAATCTTGCGCTAGCTTTTCACGAATATACGCTTCATTCCAACGATTAATAGCTGACCAGTTTTCTCCTATATTTTCGATTATTACGGGTGTTTCAGTCTGGTAATATTTTTCTGAAAATTCATCGAAGGAAAGAGTAGAAGACTCTCGTGCTATTTCAAAATAACCTTTATTGTTATTATGTGGATTGTGATTATTCATCGTGCGAAAGCGTCTTTTAATAAATACTGTGTTTTATTATAACGCCACCAAAGAAAATGACACCCCCCTACTTTAGTAGGCATTTTTTTGCATACTGCTGGAATCACTTTTCAGGTCATAATAGTTTTGTTATTTAATATTTTTTATAATCTTTAACTCTATTATCCGGATTGAATAAAGTCTGTATAATCCCTCGTTTTTCCAAGACTAAATCAATTTATGTTAACTTTTGTTGCCGCTATCATTTTCGGGCTATTTCTATTGATATGGAGTGCAGATCGTTTTATCGATGGTGCTTCTAATATCGCCAGAACGATGGGTATTTCTCCACTTATTGTTGGCATGTTAATCATTGGTCTTGGTACTTCAGCACCCGAAATGCTGGTATCAGCGGCAGCGGCTTTACAAGGCAATCCTGGCTTGGGTATTGGTAACGCAATTGGTTCTAATATCACTAACATTACGCTAGTGCTTGGTGTGACCGCGATGTTCTTCGTACTACCAGTACATTCGCGCTTATTGAAGAAAGAAATACCGCTAGTTTTGGCTTCTGCAATTCTTGCCTGGTTGTTAATGCTGGATAACTATTTCTCGCGCATGGACA
Source organism: uncultured Cocleimonas sp. (assembly GCF_947495625.1). Lineage (GTDB taxonomy): Bacteria > Pseudomonadota > Gammaproteobacteria > Thiotrichales > Thiotrichaceae > Cocleimonas. The sequence continues at coordinate 41,762 of NZ_CANLZW010000008.1, read as the reverse complement.
GTGTGATTCTTGTTTGTGCGATGGCCGGAATTCTTTACTGGATGATATCGTCAGCCAGAAGAGACAGGCACACTCATGACCCTTTAATTGATGAAACTCTCGGAGAATTACCCGAAGCAATGCCCTTTAAACAGGCCATCATCTGGACCATAGTAGGACTTTTACTTCTTTTAGTCAGTTCTAAATTACTCGTTTGGGGCGCTTCGAGTATTGCCAGTATCATGGGCATTACTGATTTGGTTATAGGACTAACGATAGTGGCTATTGGAACAAGTTTACCTGAATTAGCTGCGACCATAAGCAGTGCTCGTAAAGGTGAAACTGATCTCGCGGTAGGAAATATAGTAGGATCAAATCTATTTAATACATTAGCTGTTTTACCTATCCCTGCTTTGATACAACCACTGGAAATACCAGAAGGTGTATTGGATAGAGATATTTGGGTAATGTTAGGATTAACTGTCGTTTTGTTGTTGTTTAGTTATGGCTGTTTCAAAAATGCCCGTTACAAAATTACTAAATTGAATGGTTTAGTGCTTTTTCTAGCGTTTATTGCTTACGAAGCCTTACTTTACTTTAAGACTATTCAGTAGCACACATTTTAATCAGCTTCTTTAAAATGGTCATTTTTATACTAATCTATACGTTAAAATCGTTTAAAGTACATAAAATAAAGTACTGTAACTAACACTGATGCTCTATCTGATAAAACGTATAAAACACTGTTAACGGATCTACGATTTTCAACATCAAGTCACAAAAGTAATATGAGCAATATGAAAAATAACAACACAAGAGATTTTATCGGATTAGCTCAAGCTGTCATTAGCGCAGAGATAGAAGCCGTCGAGGCCTTAAAACACCGACTCGATGAAAATTTTGTAAATACCTGCGAAGCAATCCTGGCCTGTAAAGGACGCGTGATTATTTCTGGCATGGGAAAATCCGGACATATCAGCAATAAAATAGCTGCAACTCTGGCTAGTACCGGAACCCCTGCATTCTTTGTGCATCCCGGTGAAGCGCTACATGGTGATTTGGGTATGATTACTGCGGAAGATGTAGTCGTAGCAATTTCAAATTCTGGGACCACTGAAGAAGTAGTCATGTTAGCGACGGTGGTTAAACGATTAGGCGCTATGGTTATTGGCATGTCAGGTGACATAAATTCGCCTCTGGCTAAAATTTCAGATTTTCATTTAGACATTGCGGTAGAAAAAGAAGCATGTCCGATGGGATTAGCCCCTACCTCAAGTACTACAGTTACCTTAGTTATGGGTGATGCTCTAGCAGTTGCATTGTTGCAAGCAAGAGGATTTACCCCTGATGATTTTGCAAGGTCTCATCCTGGTGGTCGCTTAGGTAAACGATTACTGGTTCATGTTAGAGATATCATGCAAGACGGTGAAGCCACACCAATCTGCTTACCAGAAACGACATTGAGTAACGCTATTTTAGAAATGACCAGTAAAAAGCTAGGTGCTACTTTAGTCAGCGATAATGATAATAACTTGTTAGGTATTTTTACCGACGGCGATTTACGTAGAGCCTTTGAAGAAGGTATCGACTTGAAAAAGGTTAGCATCGGTGAAATTGCACACAAAGATTGCATTACGACTCAAAGTGATGAGCTTGCTGTGAACGTGTTAAACCTGATGCAAGATAAGGAAATTACAATTTTACCGGTTACTGATGATAATGGAAAAATTCAAGGTATCGTACACATGCATGACTTACTAAAAGCTGGAATCGTATAAATGAGTGAATTATTAAATAATGACAATCAAGCACTAAGAGAAAAAGCCAAAAAAATCAAACTGCTCATTTTTGATATAGATGGGGTATTAACCGATAGCAGCTTATTCTTTGATAATCAGGGTCAGGAATACAAAGCGTTTAATTCTAAAGATGGTCACGGCATTAGATTACTTTTAGATAACGGTGTGAATGTAGCAATAATAACTGGCAGAAAGTCTGAACTCGTCATGCATCGTGCTAATAATTTAAAAATTCCACCCGAATATATATATCAAGGTTATCGAGATAAAGTACCGGCCTTTTACGAGCTGTTAGAAAAAACAAAGCTGGATAAAGAGAATATTGCTTTCATAGGTGACGATGTCATTGACCTGCCGATTATGAGCCAGGTTGGATTATCCATAGCTGTGGCTGATGCACACTGGTTTGTTAAAGAAAACTCGGATCTAATTTGCACCATTAATGGAGGACGTGGCGCTGGACGCGAAGCGTGCGAATTCATTCTTGATGCACAAGGTAAACTAGATGATATTCTTCAAAGTTATATTCGCAGTTAAATAATCAGATCCATAGACCATGTTGATAAAAATACTGACAAGAGCCTTTAAATGAATCGTAGTGGGTTACTCTTTTTGATTATAGCGACGGTGATTGCGCTGGGGTTTACCTGGTTAAATTCTACATGGCTTACTTTCAAAGGTTTTTCGATATCGAAAAATGAAAAACTTATCGATTATTACCTAAGTGATTTTACCGTTTTAAATACTTATCCAAATGGCAATATGCATTATTTGATAAAAGGTGAACATTTAGTTCATCAACAATCAACAGGAGCGAGTCAAATTTTCTCACCTCTGCTAAAGGCCAAAGATACAGATGGAGAAGTCATAACCTTAACCGCTAAAAAAGCCGAGCAAATTAAAAAGGATGGCCCTATAAATCTTGATGGTGAAGTGGTTGCCGTTAAAGACAGTAAAGAAGTCACAAAAAGTTTTGAATTGCTAACCCGAAATTTGACTTATAATCCTCTGATTAGAGAGCTTTCTTCAGAAGAGGAAATTACCCTGACTTCTGTAAATGGAATTATTAAAGGCGTAGGTTTTAACACCAAACTCGATGAAGAAGAATTAAGGATTCATAAAAATGTACAAGCCATATTTATCCCTAGTAAATAAACTCAACAAAACTGCTTGGTTTTTTATTGCAGCCATTGCACTGTCAACACTGGTTGTTTCCCCTAGTCATGCGCTTAAAGATGATATAGAAAAACCCGTCCACATAAATGCAGACAGCGTTTTATTTAATAAAGCTAAAGGCCTGGCTGTGTACGAAGGAAATGTGACTATAGTTCAAGGTACGCTTGATATTAGAGCATCTCGAATTGAAATAAATGCGGTGAACAATGAAATCAGTAGAATTACCGCTAATGGCTCACCCGTAAGTTTTCAACAAAAAATGGATGATGGTAAATTAGCAAAAGGTAAGGCTAATAGAGTCATTTATCAGGTAAAAGAAAAGCGTATTGTGCTTGATGGAAATGCCAGTATTTCTCAAAACAATGACCAATTCACTAGCAACCATATCGAATACTCAACCCGCAATGGCGAATTAAAAGCAGGCGATAAAAATGCTCCTGGTAAAGGACGAGTCAAAGCTATTTTCTACCCTACTAATAAAACTAAATAGGCTTTTTAAGACTTCAGATAACAGTTTTAATAATAACTTTTATGATAGGTAATAGGTAAACCATTGAGTGTTCTAATCGCAAAAGACTTACATAAAAGTTATGGTAAGCGCGTCATTTTAAAAGGCATATCACTAGAAATAAACAGTGCTGAAGTGGTTGGTTTACTGGGTCCTAATGGAGCAGGAAAAACGACCTGCTTTTATATGGTGATAGGATTAGTAGCTATTGATAAAGGCAGCGTCTTTATTCAATCTACGCCTTCACCAGACTCAGAATCAAACACAAAACCAGAAACCGTAGATCTCACCAAGCTCACTATGCATTTAAGGGCTCGCCAAGGCATTGGCTACCTTGCTCAGGAAGCAAGTATTTTTAGAAAACTCAGTGTCGCCGATAATATTTTTGCCATTCTTGAAACCAGAAGCGACCTCAATAAAATCGAACGTCGCGACAAACTAGAAAACCTTTTAGAAGAATTTCAGATAACACATTTGCGAGATAGCTTAGGAATTAGCCTTTCTGGTGGCGAACGCAGACGCGTAGAAATTGCCAGAGCACTAGCTACAGAGCCTTCATTTATTCTTTTAGATGAACCATTTGCTGGCGTAGACCCAGTATCAGTGATTGAAATCCAGAAGATTATTTCTCATCTCAAAGCAAGAGGAATTGGTGTTTTGATTACAGATCATAATGTAAGAGAAACACTAGGTATCTGTGATCGTGCTTATGTTTTGGGTAATGGAGACATTCTTGCAGATGGATCCGCCGAAGATATTTTAAATAATAAACAAGTGCGTGAAATCTATTTAGGAGAGGATTTTAAATTATAAATCAATTCATATTTGCCTAAATCTAAAAAGCTAATAATAGATATGCAATATCCGTACCATTAATCATTTTTTTTTCAATTATTTTCAACACGTGCTACAATTTATTCACAATAAAAAAGAGCATTCAGAAATTACAAAATGATAAAACAGGGTTTAAATATAAAACTTGGACAGTCTTTGTCCATGACCCCTCAATTGCAACAAGCAATTAAACTTTTGCAGCTCTCATCTACAGAACTCGAACAAGAAATTCAGGAAGTACTCGATACAAATCCCCTTCTTGAAAGAACCGAAGACTCTCAACCGATTGAAGAAAAACCCACAACAAATACCGAATTAGAAGGCACAAACGCTAAAGAAGAACATATCCCTGAAGATATGAAAATAGACGCCGATTGGGATGATATCTACGATCCCGAATGGAAAACATCTAATTCTGAAAACGGCAGCTCGAATAGCACCTCTGACTTTATCGAAACGATGCACTCATCTGAACAAGGCCTCACAGAACATCTAATGTGGCAAGTAGAGATGGGTAACTTAAGTTTTCAAGATAAAGAAATCGCCAAATTGATCATAGATTACTTAGATGATGACGGCTACCTGACCGAACCGCTTGAACAAATACATGAAACACTAGAAGATATATTACTTGTCGAATTTGATGAAGTTGAAGCAGTGTTAACCTATGTTCAACATCTTTCACCTTCTGGAATTGCTGCACGATCTCTGGGAGAATGTCTTGTTTTGCAGTTAGAACATGAATATTCTGACCACGCATTGTTCAAAAAAGCGAAACGCTTATTAGAGAAAAATCTGGACTTGCTGGAAAAAAGAGATTATACAGGTATTAAAAGAAATTTAAGAGTAACGGATACAGTACTAGAAAACCTAATACATCTGATCCGTAAATTAGATCCTAAACCGGGCAAACTCTTTAATGATTCTTCGACCGATTATATTGTTCCAGATGTATATGTAAAAAAAATAAATGGTAAGTGGAAAATTTCACTGAACGGAAGCACTAAAACGGAGTTAAAAGTTAATAGCTACTACGAAGATATGCTGAAAGAACCAACACAAAAAACCGCAAGTAGTCAGGAAACTAATAAGTATATTAAAGACAACCTGCAACAAGCTAAATGGTTTATCAATAGTCTTGAGAATCGTAACAGCACTATTCTAAATGTGGCACATGCCATTATCGAAAACCAACTTCCATTTCTTCAGTATGGCGAAGAAGCCATGAAACCCATGGTATTGAGTGATTTAGCCGATCAATTAGGCATACACGAATCTACTGTTTCTCGCGTAACCACACGTAAATATATGCACACTCCCAGAGGCGTATACGAATTCAAATTCTTTTTCTCCAGCCACGTCAGCACTGATGCAGGCGGAGAATGCTCAGCGACCGCAATACGGGCAATGATTAAAAGCCTAATTGCCAAGGAAGATCCAAAGAAACCGCTGAGTGACAACAAATTGACGAACTTGCTCAATGAGCAAGGAATCAATGTAGCGCGACGTACTGTCGCAAAATATCGTGAAGCACAATCGATACCTTCTTCTCACGATCGTAAAGCTTTCGCATAGGAGTTCAACTATTTAAATAAAAGATAGTACAAGTATCAATAGCTTCACACAGCGATCTACTGAAAGGGCTTTCAGGTTAAGAATCGCAACAACCTCAATGATAGGAGTGAAAAATATGCAATTAGATATTACTGGTCATCACATTGACGTAACCCCATTACTTAATAACTATATACGGGAAAAAGTAACACGCTTAAAGCGTCATTTTGATCAAGTTCTCAGCATTCATGTCATCTTAGAAGTTCAAAAACACCACAATAAGGCTGAGGCCTCTATAAATGTAAGTGGTAATCATATATTTGCAGATGCTGATGAACAGGATATGTACGCAGCAATCGACTCACTCGCTGACAAACTAGACCGTCAGATTCTTAAGCATAAAGAAAAGATACGAAGTCATCATAGAAATGAAGGAAACCATAGAAACATAGTTATGGATCAGTTCGCTTGAAGCTTTAGATCTAACAGCTTCAATTCATTTTAAAACAACGCTTTAACAAATGCCTCTTATAGAAATTATAAGGGGCATTTTGAATTATAAAAATAATCGATATTCTTCAAAATTTAAAAACAATAACCCGTTTCATTCTATTGTAATAGAATCACTATAAAATATTCTGTAATATCAAAGATTAACAAGCCTCAATAAATATAAAATCTCATAGGGATTAATAGTGCATGACAGATAACCAAAGACTTCCACTTTTAGTACCCGAGAGAGTCGCCTTCGTAAAAAAAATTGAAAGCAAGAAGTGTGTATTCGATGCTTTAACCGAGTTACTTGAAAAAGGTCAAAAAGAAGTTACTAAAAATCAAATTTTTGATGCACTGGTATCACGCGAAAAATTAGGTGATACATATATCGGTAACGGCATAGCTCTCCCAAGAGCGCATGTAGAAATAACCAATCCTAGAGCAGCGCTATTAGTTGTTAAACAAGGATTAAGTCTAAATAGTGCTGACAAAAAAGACATTAAACTCTTTTTAGCCATTTTAGTCCCTAACAAGCAGCAAAAAGAATGTTCAGCAATGCTTTCTGACTACTACAGAAAACTTCTTAAAGATAAAGAACTAGACTCGATGTTAAAGTCAGAAAATGCAGAATTAGTCGCACAGTATTTTGATAAGTTTTTTAATTTAGAGAACGCGTAATGCATATTATTATAGCAAGTGGAATGTCCGGAGCAGGAAAAACACAAGTACTTCATACACTTGAAGACCAGGGTTACTATTGCATCGATAATCTTCCACTTGAGTTATTTGAAAACGTATTTGAAACAGATCGTCTGTTAAAGCATCAAAAAATTGCCATTGGTGTAGATATACGTAGTGGAAAAAAATACCTAAAAAAATTGCCAGAAATGGTGGCAAAATTAAAGAAAAGATTTAGAACAGATGTGATTTATTTGTATGCCGGCAAATCAGTTCTGATCAAACGTTATGACGAAACTCGCAGAAAACATCCCTTAAGTAACTCAGAAACAACACTCAGAGAAGCAATACTTAAAGAATATGATTTGATTGCACCTATAAGAGAAATAGCTGATATTCAAATCGATACCAGCACAACCAATATTTACGAACTGGCGTCAAAAATAACCTCAAGAGTTTGCAATACAAAACAACAATCATTATCGCTAATGTTTCAGTCTTTTGGATTTAAGCATGGCACACCAAGAGATTCTGATTATTTATTTGATGTTCGCTGCCTACCTAATCCCTACTGGATACCTGAATTACGCACACATACTGGCTTAGAAACAGAAGTTTCTGATTGGTTATCATCTCATGACATCGTCAATGAAATGGAAAATGACCTGAAGTATTTTATCGAAAAGTGGATACCTAGAATCATTTCCAGTCAAAGAGCCTATTTAACTATCTCTATTGGTTGTACGGGTGGTCACCATAGATCGGTGTACTTAATAGAAAAGCTGGCTAGGCATTTTGAAACTATTTATAAAGATGCTGTGATTGTTCAACATCGAGAGCTAGAGTAATCTCTTTTCAATTATTTTATAATTTTTCTCAACTATCTCATTGCATATCCAGATTTATTTGATCAATCACCGCTAACGGATTGTCTGATTGAGTTATCGGTCTGCCAACTACTATATAACTAACACCATCAGCATTTGCATCCGCAGGAGTCATCACACGATGCTGATCTCCCTGATCTGAACCTGTGGGTCTTATTCCAGGTGTTACCAACAAAAAATCTGGTCCCAACGTCTCTCTAAGCATTTTTGCTTCTCTCGCCGAACAAACAATCCCATCCAAAGTAGAAGCCTTGGTTAACCTGGCTAAATGCTTTACTTGCTCTTCCGGAGATAAAGTAATATTCGTGCTTGCCAACTGCTCTTTATCCATTGAGGTCAAAACCGTTACTGCAATCAGCTTGGCATTTGAATCTGTTTCTTCAAGCGCCTGTTTCGCTGCAAGCATCATCTTTTGTCCGCCACTGGCATGTACATTCATCATCCACACACCCAAATCTGCTGCACTTCTGCAAGCTGATGCAACCGTGTTGGGAATATCATGAAATTTCAGGTCAAGAAAAACATCAAAACCTTTATCGACCAAGTGTTTTACAAAGTCCGGACCTGCCGCAACAAATAGTTCGAAACCCACTTTAAGTTTACAATTCTCTGGTGAAAGCGGTTTGATAAACTGTATGGCTTGTTTCTTATTTGGGAAATCAAGGGCGATTATTAATTTACTAGATAGCTTATTAGGCATGACGCATTCTCAAAGTAGTGTTTATATATTTGTAATTATAAAGAAAGTCACCCCCCTACTTATAGGCATTTTTTAGGTGATTATCTAATTAAGTTAAAATTTATTATAGAGCTAAACGTTAAGCATGCTCTACTGTATCCCAATGGTGACAGGCTGGACAACGCCATAAATAATCATGCATCTTATAGCCGCAATGTTCACAACGGAACGCAGGAGATCCTTTAAGATAATTTCCTAACGATTGATTGACCAGAAGCATTCCTTTTTCAGGTTGAAACTCCCCTTTTCTGGCATTGATATATTCTGTTGCTCTATAGATCGACTCAATATTAAGCTTCTCTGTTGGCAAGGTATCAGCAATCAAAGTATCAACATCGGTCGTTAATTCATATTTAGTCGACAGCGAGAGTATTACTTCAAAAATAGCCTTATCTTTATGCTTTTTGAACAACTTTAATAGTGAATCCTGAACAAAAGGCATATCTCCTGTTTGATTTGCCGTTTCTTCAATTTTTGTAGACAGCATGTTTAATAAGCGACTGTCCTCCTGGACTGCTTTCAAATAATGCTTCAAAGCTTGTTTATATTGCTTTTGATGAAGTGCTACATCACCTTGTAGGGTCATCAAACGTGTTGATGATTTATAAGCCTTTTTAGCTTTGGCAATATAACCATCTACCTCATGCAGATTTCCTTCTCTAAGTGCCTGATCAGCTAATTCACAGTAATAATGTGAAATCAGACTATCGTTATTTATAAGATTATTTGAATCGTCAGATTTTTTGGTATTTTGCTTAACACAATCCGTAGCCTCGACGGCTTTTTGCCACTCTTGTGTTTGCTCATAGATAGTTCTGAGAGATGAACATATATCAGATTTTGATATCCACTTTACGTTACTTTCAAGTAGCTCTTGAAAGACACTTTCTGATCTATCCAGCATACCGGCAGCGAAGAAGTCCTGCCCTAAAGCGTACATGGCTTTCTGTTTTTGCTTGGCATTTAAATTAGAACGAGCAATCACGTTTTGATGAACGCGCAAAGCTCTATCGACTTCGCCTCGATCTCGAAACAAATTACCTAGTAGTTGAAATGTTTCAGCGGTGTATTCATCGATATCAGGGTAATTGAGGAAAACTTCCAGCGCCTTGTCTGGCTCTTCACTCAATAAGTGATTAACACCTTTTACGAAACTATCAGATAGTTGTGCTTTTTTTTTTGATTACTTTGCAAGCTTTTACGCGCTGCTCTCCAGCCCGAATAAAAAGCAAGCGGAAGTAGTAAGAAGAGTATCTCTACCATTTATATATCCGATCTGTAGGTTGCAGTTTTTAAATGCAAAAAAACTTAAAGTGAAAAATCACTTTAAGTCATTGAACTAATCTTGAATAGGAAAATTATCTTTGTTTTCATTAACACGTTCACGCATTTCTTTGCCCGGTTTAAAATGTGGCACATGCTTTGGTGATAATTGAACTTGTTCTCCTGTTTTTGGATTACGCCCTTTTCTCGCCGTTCTATGATGTAATGAAAAACTACCAAAACCTCGTATCTCGATTCTTTCACCACTGGTTAAAGTATCGCTAATCTGGTCCAATAAAATCTTTACTGATAGTTCTATATCTTTACTACTTAAGTGACTCTGTTTTCTCGCAAGTATATTTATAATTTCTGATTTGGTCATTTATGCTCTCCCTGCATTTCAGACGATCTATTAATAGACAGAAAATGTTATTTTATTATTAATTATGACTTACATAATAGTCGACAAAATTTAATAAGCAACTGAATTTACATAAAAAAAGCCGATTATGTATAAACATAATCGGCTTCTGTGTGACGTTTAATAAATAAACTTAAATATTAAAGTTTACTTATCCAACTGCTCTTTAAAGATATCACCTAAAGTACCTGTTGTAGCTGAAGCTGAACTGTACTCTTTCATTACTTCTGCTTCTTCAGCGTAGTCTTTAGCTTTGATAGAAAGATTAATTGCACGAGTCTTACGATCAACACCCATGAACTTAGCTTCTACTGCATCACCAACACTCATTACTGTAGATGCATCTTCGATACGATCACGTGAAATTTCTGATGCACGTAATACGCCTTCGATGTTTTCGCCAAGATCAATCTTAACCATCTTAGGAGTAACTTCAGTAACAGTTCCTTTTACGATACTGCCCTTCTCGTTAGCTGCAACAAATAGTGAGAATGGATCTTGATCCATCTGCTTAACACCAAGAGAAATACGCTCACGCTCAGGATCAATCGCAAGAATAGTCGCTTCAACTTCATCGCCTTTCTTATAATCACGTACTGCTTCTTCACCAGGAACATTCCAAGAGATATCAGACAAGTGAACCAAGCCATCAATTCCGCCATCAAGACCGATAAAGATACCGAAGTCAGTAATTGACTTGATAACACCTTTTACTTTCTCGCCTTTAGTTGCAGTCTTAGCAAACTCATCCCAAGGATTCGCTTTACATTGCTTCATACCAAGAGAGATACGACGACGATCAGCATCAATCTCAAGGATCATTACTTCAACTTCATCGCCAAGTGTTACAACTTTAGCTGGGTTAACATTCTTGTTTGTCCAATCCATTTCAGATACGTGAACAAGACCTTCAACACCATCTTCAATTTCAACGAAACAACCGTAGTCTGTTAGATTGCTAACTTTACCTGTAAGAACAGTGTTAACAGGGTAACGACGTACAAGATCTTGCCATGGATCATCACCCATTTGCTTAAGACCCAGTGATACGCGGCTCTTTTCTTTGTCGAACTTAAGAACCAATACGTCGATTTCAGAACCGATTTCAAGAACTTCAGAAGGGTGCTTAACACGCTTCCAAGCCATGTCAGTGATATGAAGTAAACCGTCAATGCCACCAAGATCAATGAACGCGCCGTAATCAGTAAGGTTCTTAACAACACCTTTGATTTGCTTACCTTCTTCAATGCTTTCAAGAAGTGCTTCACGTTCAACACTGTATTCATCTTCAACAACTGCACGACGAGAAACAACAACGTTGTTACGCTTCTGGTCAAGTTTGATAAGTTTGAATTCTAGTTCTTTGCCTTCTAGGTAAGCTGTATCACGTACTGGACGTACATCAACTAATGAACCAGGAAGGAAGGCACGAATATCGCCAAGTTCAACGGTGAAACCACCTTTAACTTTGCCAGTAATCACACCTGTAATAATTTCATCGTTTGTTAGTGCTTCGTCAAGAATTTCCCAAGCGCGTAGGCGACGGGCTTTCTCGCGAGATAATTTGGTTTCACCAAATCCATCTTCAACACTTTCTAGTGCAACTTCAACAACATCGCCAACTTCAGCAACCAATTCGCCTGCTTCGTTTTTAAATTGCTCTGCTGGGATTACGCCTTCTGACTTAAGGCCTGCACTTACTGTTACAAAATCTGGAGTTACGTCAACGATAGTTGCAGTAATCAAAGACCCAGGGGTCATCTCGATATACGTTAGACTTTCTTCAAATAACTCCGCAAAACTTTCACTCATGGTATAAAACCTATATATACGTTAGTAAACCCATACTAAACGGTTAAATTAAACCTTCGCCAATCAGTATTGATAGACATAAGGTGTTCATTAAATAGCGATACATAAAGATAGTTACTTCTGTTTTCTATCGGGCTTTTAAGGACCACTATTTTTTAAAATTCTGATTAAATATGATGTGTAATTAGTAGACTTTTTCAACCGCTTCCATCACAGTATTTACAACCTCACCGATACTCATAGTACTGGTATCAATAATAATGGCATCTTCTGCAGGAATCAGTGGCGCATCCTTACGATTAGTATCGCGGGCGTCGCGTTCTTCAATATCACGAATCAAGCCGCGCAGGTTAGCATTTATCCCTTGTTGTTTCAACTGATTAAGACGGCGTTCTGCACGAATTTCAGCGCTAGCAGTAAGGAATATCTTAATTTTAGCCGTGGGGAAAACAACCGTACCCATATCTCTTCCATCTGCAACCAAACCTGGTTCCGTTTGAAATTGTCTTTGACGTTCAAGCAAGGCCTTTCTAACACCAGAAACAGCTGCTACTTTAGAGGCTGCAGCTCCCGCCTCTTCGGTCCGAATGTCATTTGTGACAGTATTGTTATCAAGAATAATATCTACGATACCGCTATCTCCAGGCTTGAAACTTACATCTAAGTCACGAGCTATAAGACTTAGTGCCTCATCATCATCTAATTCAACCTCTTTTATATGCGCTGCCAAACCTACAAGTCGGTACAAAGCCCCACTATCCAGAAGATTCCAGCCTAATCGAGTAGCGATTGATTGAGATATCGTCCCTTTACCTGAACCTGCAGGACCATCGATAGTAATAATAGGAATATTTTCTCGCGTGATATTCATTAATAATTATTCGCTGTTAAAATAAAATGCGAATTATGCCTGTTTTATTGACAAAACTCATGATTTCTATCTCTATATTAGTATATACATATATACTAATTGTATTGCACAATACTTTTATAACTTTAAGACAAGGAGATCATCATGAAAAAGTTAATGCTAATAGCCACCTTATTTATGGCAAGTTTCTTAGTAACACCAGCTACACATGCTTCAGATTTTTTTGGAGGCAATAATGGCGAGTGGAAAATGGGACCTAACGGCCCTTACTGGGATGAAAGTGACTGGCCAGAATGGACCCCCATGTATTGGATGGAAGAGTTTATGGATTCCTGGGACGATAATAATTGGGGTGGAAACAACTGGGGCGGTAATTACGGCGGATATAATCGTGGCTATGGAATGCCTAACGGTGGATATGGAATGAATCCATACGGATATAATAACCAAGCGCCTTATGGCTACATGCCTCCCAATGGCGGATATGCCTACCCACAGGCCCCTGTTGCTCCTGCGCAATAATAAAAAAATAGATACCCAAATAAATCTAGTATTGAAGGGCTAAATTTTTAGTCCTTCTTTCTTATGCTAATATTTATATACGAGCTCTATCAATTTAAAAAAAAATATGACTATCGGCTATTCGCTTAGGTTTTCACTTATATCTTTTAATTTTTGTACATTTTATAAGGACGTCTCATGAAAAAAATAACACTGATCTTTTCCATTTTATTAACAAGCTCTGCATTTGCATCACCCAATAACGTTACAAATCCCCCACGTTATTTTTCTAATAATTCTGCTGCCCCTTACTATAACAATAATGGTTCTAACTGGAACATGCCGAGCATGAACTGGGGTAACGGCAACGGTTATAACAATGGATCGAGCTGGAATATGCCTTCTATGAACTGGGGCAATGGAAACGGAAATGGTTATAATTCAGGCAGCAATTGGAATATGCCAAGCATGAACTGGGGCAATAATGGTGGTGGTAATAACTGGAATATGCCAAATATGAATTGGGGCAATAACAATGGCTACAATAATGGCTCAAACTGGAATATGCCAAATTTTAACTGGAACAACCAACAACGCCCATGGAATTATAGCTCTAGAGGAAATTATAATAACAACCAATATGCTCCTGGAATTCAACAAAGAGCACCCATGATGCCAACCCCACCTCGTTTTGCGCCGAGGTCTTTAGCAAACCCTAACGTAAACCAACAGACTTTACAGCAACCTATTAAAGAAATGTTACCGCAAAATACGCAAAATCAACCAGTTAAAGCGAATTCAGTTGAGACTCAGGTTTCATCAAAAGTCAATGATATAGTAAATAAAATTCCTTCACCCAATGAAGTGAAAGGCGTCATTCTTGCTCCTGAAAACAAAGCAACAGAAGCACAAGAAGCTCCAAAATAAATCAATTAACCAAAATTGAAATAAGTTAATTTAGTCACCCCCCTACTTATAGGTAGTTTTTGTGATTTTCTAAAAAAGTGCCTATAAGTAGGGGGGTGTCATTCAACTCATTAAAGACATATCAACCATCACTAAACTTTATATATTCAATTTACATACTTTTAGTTCATTGCTTTAAATAACCACTCTTTCTAATTGCCACTACACATTCAACCAAGGTACACAACTCACCTGTACTGAGATACAGACCGTATTCAAAAACGGGATTACTGCGACCTCGCTCTTGCAATTCTTTAAAAATCTGTTCTTCTTGTTCTCTCGGAAAATCAAAGCGCAATTCCAAATCTGTATTTCCGGGACGTTGAAAATCAACCGTTAACTTTCTAGTCCACACTTGATAATCACTAAACACTTTTGCACAGGCCAATGGCGCGATTGGATCAGCCAAGGAAGCTTGATAGCCTCCAAACATACCACCACCATGATTTTTTGAAATCCATGTTAGTGGTAATGTAATCCTTACCTTTCGCCAATTATCGGATAACGATGTTACCTTAATACGCATCATCCACCATGCTGGCCACAGTTCTAATCGCTTTTCTTCAGATAGAAACCCTAAGTATTTTTCTGCAAATTTTATACTGTTGAAATGAAATAGTTTTCTCACATTTTATCCTAAACTTGACCGTATCTTTTGTTGCAATTATCTTAGCTCAAAAAGACAAGCGGATTAGTTAATAAATCTCTGGATAAATGATTTAATAAATACACAAATAACTCTTTGAATATTAAATTGGATTATTTCCCCAGAAGCCTTGACAACACAGGCGCTTTCACGTGTAATCGCGCGCCACAGCAAAAGTACAATTAATTGGTGCTTTAGCTGCTTTTTTAACACTCGTATCGAAGGAATAATAAAATGTACGCAGTAATCAAAACAGGTGGTAAACAATACCGTGTTGAGCCTGGAAACGTCCTTAAAGTAGAAACTTTAGACGCAGAAGTTGGCGCTACAGTAAATTTTGAAGAAGTATTAATGATCGCTGATGGTGATGATGTCACTGTTGGAACACCTACAATAGCTAGCGCTAAAGTAGTTGCTGAAGTAATTGCACATGGTCGTGCAAAGAAAGTAGAGATCGTTAAATTCAGACGTCGTAAGCATCACCAGAAACGTACTGGTCACCGCCAGAACTTTACACAAATTCAAATTCAGAACATCAATGGTAAAGGCGCTCCTGCAAAGAAAGCAAAAGCCGCTACTAAAGATGCTGACGCAGAGACTAAAGCTAAGCCAGCTAAAGAGAAAGCAGAAAAGAAGCCTGCAGCACCAAAAAAGTCTACTGCTAAAGATGACTTAACAAAAATTGAAGGTATCGGACCTAAAGCTGCAGAAGCATTAGTAGCGGCTGGACTTGTTACTTTCGCTGATGTTGCTAAAGCAAAAGTACCTGCAATTCAGACTATTCTTGATGAAGCTGATGGCAAATTCGGTGCAATGAAACCTGACACTTGGCCAAAACAAGCAAAGCTTGCAGCCGATGAAAAGTGGGATGAGCTAAAAACATTACAAGACGAATTAGATGGTGGAATCGAGAAGAAATAATTTCTTTTTAATCATTAATTTGTATCTGATTGTATTCATTTGCAATCATAGAAAAAGCAGTTCATCTTGAACTGCTTTTTTTTGTCTGTTATATCTAGTAAATTAATTTTCTTACACTGGGATTTATCTTTATCAATCTTGATATGTTCGAGATACAATAAAATCATCACTTATCTATAAATAGAAATGATCAATGACCCTCGACACCCTTTATCAAGTTAATACACCTGAAGGCATAAGTTTAAGACTTTCACCAGCTGGGCCTGTTGTAAGAATGCTTGCCTGGATCATTGATATTCTTATCCGCCTAGCGATTAATGGCGTATTTTTTGCTGCATTAGCTTTTTTCGGTAAAACAGGCATTGGTATCGCATTAATCCTCTCATTTATACTCGAATGGTTTTACCCCGTTTACTTTGAGCTTTATAAAAAAGGTCAAACACCGGGTAAAAAAATGTTTAATTTATATGTGTCGATGGAAGATGCTAGTCCTATCAGCCCAGGCGCATCAATTATCAGAAACCTATTAAGATTTGTAGATTTTCTTCCCTTCCTTTATGGCTTCGGTTTTATCAGCATGTTGCTTACTAAACGTTTTCAACGTCTTGGTGACCTTGTAGCGGGTACCGTGGTTCTGCATAAATCACTCAACTACCCAACCATTGAAGAAGATAAAACCAAAGCAATTTCTCCTCCTGTTGCATTAAATCTAAGCGAACAGCAGGCACTTATTCGGTTTCAACAACGTATCCCTTACTTAACTGCTGAACGCGCTGAAGAACTCGCTCAAATTGCCACCCCATTGTTATTAAAGAATTCAAGTGAAAATAGCATTGAAAACAAGCAAGCCAGCTCCCGATTATTAGGTATTGCAAACTGGATCATGGGAGCTAAGCACTAATGAGTTCAGTCAGGCAATCTCAATTCATTGAAAAAAACACAGCCCTTTGGGACACTTTTGAAAACTGGTTAGATTATCAAGATCTGACATTCTGGAAAAAAAGAAGCAAAAAGAACAAAATTGAAGCACCAGAAGAGATAGATTTACCAAAAGTCTATCGCCAGATTTGCCATCACTTTGCCTTGGCAAATTCTCGAATGTATAACCCAGTACTTGTCGACAAATTGAACAAGCTAGTGGTTCGTGGACATCATAAGCTATATAGCAGCAGAACTAATTTCATCGGCAATATAATGAAATATTTTGCCGTCGATTTCCCTCGCTTAGTCAGACAAGAATGGAAAATAGTCAGCATTGCTGCAGCACTTTTTTATGTTCCTTTTATCGCTATTATTATTGCCATCCAGTTTTTTCCTGATCTTATTTATAGCGTGATGGATGGCAGCATGGTTAATAATCTGGAAGACATGTACGAACCTGAGCGTAATCAACGATTTGGCCGTGAACGAGAATCTGATACCGATTTATACATGTTTGGTTATTATATAAAACACAATATTGGCATTGATTTTAAGATGTTTGCAGGTGGCCTGTTATTTGGTATTGGCGCCATCTTCTTCCTGGTTTTTAACGGTATCTTTCTTGGTGCGGCATTTGGTCATATGACCCATATCGGTTATATCGATAGCTTCTGGGGCTTTGTTGTTGGGCATGGCGCATTTGAGTTAAATGCTATGGTTTTATCAGGTGCTGCGGGTTTAAAACTTGCTGAGGCGCTAATCCGTCCAGGTAGAAAAACCCGAGGGCGAGCACTGATAGACAATGGAAAAATCGCTGTATTGATAATGTACGGCGTGGTCGTGATGAGTGTAATCGCTGCATTTCTGGAAGCCTTCTGGTCATCAACAGTCATGCCTGTGATGATTAAATATGTTGCCGGCGCGATACTCTGGACAGTGGTTGGCATGTATTTCTATTTTCTTGGTCGCACGAGTCGGGCTTCAATACATTCATGAATCTCAATGAAATAACAGCCAATATCCGTTTGAGAAACCCTTGGGAAGCCATTGATCTTGGATTTTCAATGGTACAAAAGTGGTGGCTATCCATATACCTGCCACTCGCACTTCTAACCTTTGGCATTGCTTCCGTTTTATACCTAATTTTTCCAAAAGGAAATGTCTGGATTGCCAGCCTGATTTTCTGGTGGTTAAAACCTCTCTATGACCGAGTCATATTACATATTTTAAGTCATAAACTGTTTAATGATGAACTCAGTACCTGGCAAGTGCTTAAAGCACTCCCTTCATTAATCTGGAATACTGGTCTATTTCAGAGCCTGACATTTAGACGATTCTCATTATCCAGAGGTTTTAATTTACCTATCTGGCAATTGGAACAATTAAGAGGATCTCGCAGGTCCGAACGACAATCGGTATTACATCAAATCGCACACACTTACGCCGCCTGGTTAACCATTGTGATGGTCAATATAGAAATTGTTATTGTCATTTCATTGTTTGGCTTATTCATGCTTTTCCTTCCAGAGAAAACAGCCAATGATTTTTTTGTGGGGATGTTTTCAAACAAAGTAGAGTACGAAAGATGGATCGATCTACTGAATTATTTATTTTATGTCTTTGCGGTCACGCTGATTCATCCGTTTTATATAGGTGCGAGTTTTGCCCTGTATATCAATAGAAGAACCCAACTCGAAGCATGGGATATTGAACTGGACTTTAAAAAGCTAGCATTGCGTTTTGAAACGCTCGCTAGAAATCTAATACCCGCCCTTCTTTGTGTATTTACCTTATCTCTATTATCTACGTCATCACCTGTCGCAGCAGATGAAGTAACTAATGTAGATCCGAATTCTGAAATAGAAGTCACTGAGTTTCTATCTGATGAGAGACTTCCCGCAGAATCGTCAAAGCAAGTCATCAAAGAAACAATGCTGACCAAAGAGTTAAATGACAAGCAAACCGTCACTTACTGGGTTAGAAAAGATACCGCCAAAAAACCGAAAAATGATCCTGACAAATTTTCATTTGCAGACTTCTTCGAACCCTTTGCAAAAATAATGGGTTTCATCATTGAGTTTGCCTTATGGATATTGGTCGCTATCGTATTATTCCTGTTATTCTATTTTCGTGATAGTTGGTTACACCTCTTCAATATCGAACGAAAAGCCAAGAAAGAAAGCTATCAAGCACCTGAAGTTATGTTCGGTATGGATGTCAGACCCGATTCATTACCCGATGACATCATCAGTGAATCCAGGAAACTCTGGGACAATAAACAACACAGAGAGTCGCTGAGTTTATTGTACCGTGGCGCATTAATTAGACTCATTAATATTGAGCACGTGCAACTTAAAGACAGCTTTACAGAAGGCGATGTACTCAAACATTCACAAAAGAAAATAAGTGAAGCTAAACACCTATTTCTGGATAATCTAACCAATAACTGGAAGATGATCGCCTATGCGCACAGACACCCTACAAATGAAGCGATGGAACAGTTATTCAATACATGGGTTAGTGATTTTGCCATTGAAAAAGTGTTATCAGATTTAGAATCAAACACTTCAAAAAAAGATGGTAGCAAAGATGAGTAAACCACTCGGAATCACTATCACTGCTTTATTCGCGTTATTACTCGGTGGCGCTATCTATGTGTTTTTAGAAACGCATGAGAAAAAAGAAAAAACCATCCACACGGGTTTATTTGGCGAAGCCAGAAGCAACCCGTTATATGCCGGACGCGTTTTTCTTAAACGTATGGGTATCCCAACAGAAACCAAAACCAGTGTTCAGGGTTTTACTGGCTATCCAAGTACCGACACCGTTATCGTCATCAATTCTAAACGCACAACGCTATCCGCTTATCAAACTCAACAACTCATCAATTGGGTTAAAAGAGGCGGTCATGTGATTGCACTCGCTACGAATAAATGGCGTTTTCACCGATCAGATAAAAGCCTGGAATCGGATAATACTGAATCAATTGACTCGATAGACGGCTACCAAAGTACCTCTATCGACAGTCGATTGACAGATAATATGTACAGTCCTGATCCTCTGCAAAATTACATGGGAATTAGTACTGGTAACAAAATTCAGTACGAAGACTTAACAGCTGTTGATAAAAAACAGCTTGATAAAATTGAAGAACACGAAGAAGAAAACGATAGTGCAGATGACTCGACTGAACATCTATTCAAAATCAAGTTACAGGATGCTCCAAAAGCACTAGCCATTCAAAACAGTTGGTTCCACCCTATTCTTGTAGACCCTTATTATCAGGATAAAACAGAAATCGTAAAACTACGTTCTTCTAATTTCATCGTGAGACAAAAAATAGAAAACGGATTAGTTACTTTAGTTTCTTCATTAGACTTCGTAGAGAATAAACAAATTGAGAAAGCTGATCATGCAGAAATCTTCTGGCACCTGATTCATGGCATCAATCAACCTATCGACCAACCTTCAAAAGTCTGGTTGATCCATAGTGACAAAATGCCACCGTTATGGGATTTGATCTGGCGAAATGCCTGGATGTTTATTATTTCTTTACTGGTACTTTTTATTGCATGGTTATTACAGGCAACACGCCGCTTTGGACCCGCTATCCCTAAGCACGCAGAAGATCGTCGTAGCTTGACTGAACACATCAGTAGCAGTGGTTCTTTCTATTGGAAACATAACCATAAACAAGAACTTCTGGAAAGCACCCGGGATGCTATCAATCAAAAGTTAGTGTTATCACACCCTAACTGGAATCATTTAAACGAAGAACAACAAATAACGCTAGTAGTTAAAGACCTGGAATTGAGTAAAGCGATTAAGGTAAACCCTAAAGATATTCATCGCGCACTTTTTTCAACATCCATTGAAAAGCCTGATGAATTTACGCAGACCATTCGCACTCTTGAGACCATTAGAAGTACGAAATAGAGATAGAAACAGACAAATAAAACTGAAAATATAAATACTTATCAATACGATACAAACGAATTAATGAAAGGCCACAGTATGACCGAAATGACAAATATGACGCTTGAACAAGCTAGTGAATTAGCACAACAATTAAAAACAGAAATTGGCAAAGCTGTTATTGGCCAAAAACAGGTAATACATGAAACGCTAATTGCATTGATTGCGGGTGGCAATGTATTAATTGAAGGTGTCCCCGGTCTTGGTAAAACCTTATTAGTGCGGGCTCTGGCAGCAACATTCTCTGGTCAGTTTAACCGTATTCAATTCACCCCGGATCTGATGCCTGCTGATGTAACAGGACATACACTCTATGATCTGGACAATAAATCTTTCAGCGTTCGTAAAGGTCCTGTATTTACCAATTTACTGCTTGCAGATGAAATCAATCGTGCGCCAGCCAAGACCCAATCAGCTCTATTAGAAGTAATGCAGGAACGCCAAGTGACCATTGAAGGTGAAGCACATCCTGTTCCACTACCATTCATGACGTTAGCGACACAAAACCCGCTAGAACAGGAAGGCACCTACCCATTACCCGAAGCACAACTTGATCGTTTTCTACTGAAAATCTATATCAATTACCCACGAGATAACGAAGAAAGTTTAATGGTTGCCGCTGTAACGAATAAGCAAACTGGTAATCAACTGAATATTTCAAATGTATCAGCAGTAGCTACTCCGGAGACGATACAAGCCATGCAAGCTTTGGCAGCGGATATTGAAGTCGATAAAAGTGTCATTGAATACGCGGTAAGAATCGTTCAGGCAACGCGAGATTGGCAAGGTCTGAGTATTGGCTCTGGTCCCAGAGGCAGTATTGCATTAATCAGTGCTGCACGTGCTCAGGCGATGTTACATGCTCGCGATTACATTACACCTGATGATATCAAAGAAATAGCATTGCCGGCCTTACGTCACCGTTTAGCACTTGCTCCCGAGATGGAATTAGAAGGTTATTCAACGGATCAGATATTGCAGGGTATCCTCGATAAAATCGAAGCACCTAGACAATAAGGCACTTTTTAATCCATAGATAATAAAACATGCTTTCTAAACTCCCAATCCCGGATCGACAAACCTTCTACTTGATAGCGGCGCTTGCTGCTATCGGTTTGATTGCAATATTCATCCCTGCGCTAACCCTGCTGTGGAAGATTTCAGCAGCCATAATTGCTGTTATTCTTGTTGCTGATCTGCTTATTAGCACCTTTATTTCAAACCCCAAAGATATCATCTCGGTAGAACGCCATCTGCCTGGCTCTATTCCACTGGGAGTCAGCCGTCATATTGAATTAATCATCCATAATAAAAGTAGCAAGCCGCAAAACCTCGATATATTTGATCATTTTCCGAATGAAGTCCATGCAGAAGGCTTACCTGTCAATATCAGTATTCCGGGAGAGCAGCACGCAGAAATACAGTACAAAATAATTGCCAATCAAAGAGGAAAATTAATATTTCCCAAGGTGCAAATCAAACTGCAATCGGTGTTTAAGTTTTGGCGTATAAATCAGTATTTACCAGTCAGCAGTGAAACCAATGTGTATCCAAACTTTGCGGCTATTTCTCATTATGCGCTATTAGCCACTGACAATAATTTAAGTCAGATGGGAATTATCAAAAAAAGAAGGCGTGGTGAAGGTCAGGATTTTCATCAGCTGAGAGAATATCGTGAAGGTGACGCTATGCGTCAAATTGACTGGAAAGCTACCTCCAGAGTGCAAAAACTCATCTCACGTGAATATCAGGACGAGAAAGATCAGGAAATTATTTTCATGCTCGATTGTGGTCACCGGATGATGGCTAAAGATGATGATCTTTCGCATTTCGACCACACCCTAAACGCTTTATTACTGCTTTCCTATGTGGCTCTGCGACAAGGTGATGCTGTCGGCTTAATGACATTTTCAGGTGAAGATCAACGCTGGTTTAGTCCACGTAAAGGACAACACAATGTACAACAAATCCTTAACACGGTGTATGACCTTCAACCCAGTACTTCATCCCCTGATTACAGTAAAGCGGCAACGGACTTATTAATTCGTCATAAAAAACGTGCCTTGGTGATTATTTTAACCAACACTAGAGATGAAGATGGCGATGATCTGTTACCTGCGATTAGTATCTTGAAAAAGCGGCATCTGGTATTACTCGCCAGCCTTCGGGAATCGAGTATTGGCGATATGTTAGATAAACCGATTGAAGATTTAAACGACGCGCTAGATAACTCAGCGGCGCATCATTATTTACAGCAACGCAAGAGTACCTTTGAAGAATTAGTAAACAACGGCATTAGAGCCATGGACGTCAGTCCTGATAAGCTAACAGTAGATTTAATTAATGCTTATTTATCGATAAAGAGTAGCGGCGCACTTTAGCTTAGTTTGAAAGCATGGTTTGGAAGCGTGGCTTGGATGCTGTATTGATGAAGTTGAAGGTCCCCCCCCTACTTTAACTGACTTTTCATTTCGTTGTTTTAAATGATAAAAGGAACTTATGCTTTGTGGAATGATATTAAGTTTTTGTTTTTTAAAAACGTAATAGAATTTATACATAGCTAGAGGCTTTTTTTGATCTTAGTAAATAGCTATTTCTTAGCTATATCTTAACTGTGGTCTTAACTATTTTTTTATAGCTCTTAAAGCATCTTAAACAACATCATTATGACCAAGAATGCTACTAGCGAATAAGCCAATAACTGCATCAATCTACCTTTGTGATCAATGACAGAGCCCATATCTGTAATATGATTCTTGTTACTGACTTTTACTTTTGGGACTGATATTTTCTGTTTGCGAATAGAACCACGCTTAAACTTTTTATTAAAATCAGTAAAGTCTACTTCGATGGTTTCGTTGATAGATGCTTTTGCTAGCGCTTCAACTAGAGGAAGTTCTCTATGGTGAATTGGTTTAATAGAGCTTAATTGCTTGCGCCAATTGAGTTTAGCCATTGCTGACACTGAACGCTCATTACCGTATTCATCCACAAGAAAATATTCAACCACACCTTTACCAGAAGATACTTCTTTAAATTTCTGTTGTTTAAGACGATAGCGAATACGTTGTGTTTGAATCATGACTCTGAGATTAGCAGA
The DNA here is from genome assembly GCF_947495625.1 of uncultured Cocleimonas sp. Classification (GTDB taxonomy): domain Bacteria; phylum Pseudomonadota; class Gammaproteobacteria; order Thiotrichales; family Thiotrichaceae; genus Cocleimonas. The sequence continues at coordinate 17,716 of NZ_CANLZW010000008.1, read as the reverse complement.
ATAAAATACTCAGACTAACCATTTCAGATAAGGGGCTTTTTTTGAGCGTTAAATGACTATATATGGTGTTTAACGCTCAAACACCGCAATAGACTCTACATGTGCTGTCTGAGGAAACATATCCATCACACCTGCGCCCACAAGCTTGTAGCCATGCGTATGCACTAATTCACCCGCATCACGTGCCAAGGTTGCCGGATGACAAGATACATAGACAATACGTTTCGCTTTTAACTTACCGAAGAGTTCGATAATCTCTTTGGCACCAGAACGTGGTGGGTCGAGTAAAATACAATCGTATTGCTTTTTCAACCAGGGTTGGCTTTTAAGTTCTTGCTCTGTACCCATTAGGTTACAGGCGAAATAATCTGTATTTTCTATACCATTAGCGATAGCAGTTTCACGCGCACGTTTTACCATTACCAAGTCACCTTCTACGCCAGTCACTTGTGCCGCATTTCTAGCAATAGGTAGGGTGAAATTACCTAATCCACAGAATAGATCCAAAACGCGCTCTGTTCCTGTCAATTTTAATAAGTCAACCGCACGCGGAACCATTTGTATATTGATACTGCTGTTTACCTGAAAGAAGTCCTGAGGACCAAATTCAACCCTTGTATCAAATGCTTTATGTTCGTAGTAAAGACTTACATCACCCGTTTCTGGCCAGATTCGATGAACCGTATCTGGGCCTTTAGGCTGTAGATATAGCTGGAAGTTATGCTCCTCCGCAAAACCAATCCATAATTGCGTGTCTTCTGCTGATAATGGTTTTAGATGACGAACAATCAATGCGGTATCTTTATCGCCAACGGCAACTTCTATTTGCGGTGTCGAATCTCGTGATTCCATTTGATAGATCAGTGTTTGGAAGTCTTGTAATTTGACACCAATAGATTCATGCAGCACTTCGCAGCTATTCATATCTGCTAAGAAACCACCATGTCTTTCACGAAAACCAACCAGTACTTTATCTTTTTTAATGACAAACTTTACACCCAAACGTGCTTTTCGGCGATAGCCCCAGGCATCACCTGTCATCGGCTCAAATATTTCTTCAGGCTCAACTTTGCCTAGATGCTTAAGCCCATCTAACATTGATTGTTGTTTATATTTGATTTGTGCTTCTGAACTTAGATGCTGTAGAGAACAACCGCCACAAATAGCATAGTGAACACATTTAGGTTCGACGCGATCAGGTGAAGCGGTTAAGACTTCTTCAATTTTTCCTTCATCGTGACTACGATTTTGTGATGTATATATGAAAGTTACTTTTTCACCCGGTAATGCACCACTGATAAACACAGCTTTGCCATCTATGTGTGCAACACCACGACCTTCGTGACTAAGTGATTCGACCTCTGCTGTGACAGGATCTTGAGGTAAGCGTTGTTTTCTTGAGCGTCTGCGTGCCATTTGTGATTGTCCAAACGACACCCCCCCACTTTAGAGGCTTTTATTGATTACTAGCTATTTCAAATAAACAGATAGCAACAAAAAAAGTGCCCATAAGTGGGGGGGTGGCATTTTATTGATTTAGGAACCATTAATTACTGTATAGCTTAATTATAGCTCGGATTTATAGTTCGAATTAAAAGGTCGGGCATGATCCCATAAAGTTGCTATCAGATAAACCCCAACGATTATCAAAAGGTGCATGAGGGTCAGATGAAACCTTACCAGCTTCCATTGCTTCCCAAAGTTGACGCAAATTAATATGCTTAACCGTATCATTTGGATAAATTGCTAAACCACAAAATTCATCGAGTTCTTTTAATAAGCCATCTGGGAGTTCAGGATGAAAAATTGAACGAGCCAATACTTGTGCATTGACTTTATCTTCTTCAAGTTCACCGCCCGAATAGGCAATTTTATGAATTTCGGTAAAGAAACGATACAAACGCTTGTCTCTAGAAGGTGTTGAATAGTAATCATATTCAGACGCTGTCATACAACTACGTTTACCTTGATCTTTGAGTCTCTGGATATAAGCAATGCCATCATTAACATAATTCACGCGTTCTTTGGCGAATGAACATAAGCTATGCATTAAACGCATGGTTTTTTCTTCAAGAGGCTCTTCTCTACGTTGTAATTTTTTAGAGATCACATCAGTAAATGGGATGTATTCAAGTCCGACCTTTTGAGCTATTTGATATTGCTCATTACTATAACCGGGCTGTTGCTGGATGGGTTTACCGATATTTCTTGGCCATTTAAAACGACGGTATCCATCGCTCATGCCAACCGCATCATGCGGAATAAAAAAGGGAAATGAATACAGCTGAATCATATTCTTTGGAGAGGCAGGTGTTGTTGAGCTCATAATCGCTGTCACACCTGTATCGGTAATACCCGTCATTGCATAAGAATGTGTCCCGGGTTCTACGTATAAATCCCCTGCTTTGATCTGTGCTAATTCAATGGGAAATGAGTCGTGAGGCAAACTTCGCGTACCTACACGATCATTCATGAATAATGCAAACGCTCTGAAGCGTTGATCTTCTGGTAATTTATCCCAGTTTGTCATGGTATTGCTGATGTACTTATTCTTCTTACCCAGATAATGAATTTTGAAAGGCAGTTTATTTTCGTAGGCAAACACGGCACGCATCAAATAGATGGCATCAGCACAATCGTGAGGAATACGTTCGTACTGTGGTCTGATCTTGCTCATAAAGAAATCAGGCTTCCATTGAGTACTCACCCATTCCTGATACTTTAATTCCCAATTATCATTCCAGTAATTATTTCCGGATTTCCACACTTCTGCAGAAACCGATTTCGCCATTAATAGCATTAACAAAACGATAGTGTACTTTAGAAAAGTAAACTTAAAAAAGCGCATTTTTATCCCCTAATAAATAAACAGCCCAGCTTTATAATGTTGCAATTAATCCTTCTTTCTTAAACTTTAAAAAACTTCTTTTATACACCCCCCTACTTATAGAGGTTTTTTTATTATTTGGGTTTAAAAGACGGTATTAAATTGCAAACGGCAGTATATCAATTTTGAGAATAAACCTCTACTGCATCAATAACTTGTTCTGTTTGTACAGCAATGAAAATTGTTTTTTTCGTATAGCGGTGCGTTTCGAAATAAAGTCATAAAGCATATCATCGAGTGAGACACTTGCCTCAGCTTCTAGTAAATCTATAAAACGGGTTGATTCACCCGAATTTACTGAAGGTTTAAGATGACCGATGAGACTTGATTGCCCACTATCATTTGACGCCTGAATCTCAAGGCTAGGATTAGTACTTACATTATCTTTGGAAGAAAAAAGGGCGTTATAAAAACTCACTGGATATTTTTGATTTAGACGATGAATTTGATTTTGTAACTGCCAAATTTTATCCTGGCCTTCTGGCAGTTCTCCGTTTTCTTGTAGCTCCCATTGCGTTTGCATTTGCAGGTTATCTAACTCTGCTTTGTTTTCCATCACTTGCAAAAAACTCGATTGTTGAATACCAGAACCCTGTGCTGTTATCTGCAATTGATCTATAGGTAATACCTCATTATTTTGATCAGAGGATTGTTTCAAGCGATTAAAATGCAACTTAACAAAAGTATCAATCACATTATTTTTTATAGTTATTTGGCTATTACCTTTTAAGGCTGCAACTATCGGATGTGATATAATTTGAGAATCAATGTTTAGCTGGGGAACATTTATAGATACTGTTTTATAGGTAGCCGGATTATCTAAGTTACTGGATTCAATCTCATTCAAGGTTTCAACGCTATTAGGGTATTGAAAACTAATCTTCCCTTCATCTGCTGAAATCTTTATACCAGTCGATGAATAGTTTAACCGTTTAATATCAAATGCGCCGCGGTAAGAAAAGGTACTCAAATTATAAATAGCAGTAACTTGAGAATCTAACCAATCCGTTTTAAAGGATGAATCAAAGCTGGATTCTTTATCAAATCCAATAATCAAAACGCCTTTAGGTAGTTCTTCTGGAAAAATTCTAAAAAGATTCTCCTTTGATTCAGCTGAAAAACTTTCTGGATCTATGCGAATAAACCAACGTGACACACCAAAATCAACACCCTTCTTGGTGATAAACAATGGCCCATTCAGTGATTTAAGTTTCAACTCAAAATCACCCAGCCAATCATTTAATAATGGAATATCAGAGCTAACACGGACAGCAGCAGTTGAACCAAGAAAATCTTTGTCGTAATCCAGTAACTCTAACCTAAATGGTTTTTCACCGAGTTTATTGGTTTGTACTTCTAAAATTTGACGAAATTCTTTCTCAGCCTGAACACCAAAGTACCAAGACGATAAACCCCAGGCGATTATTAAAAACAGAAAAAAAGTGAAACTTGTTGTAATTATTTTCTTCATATTAAGTTTAAAATTTAGTAATACAAAAGTAAGAAAAAAACAGCTCCGATAGCCCAATAAAAGTGGTGATTGCGAATATTATTTTCCGAATCAGCTGCCGGAATTATACTTGCTATGCAAACATATAAACACGCAATATAACTAGTAAAAGCAACAACTTAAACAAGATCCGTCTATCTGAATATCCCCTTATATTCATCTTACATTAATCTAATTTAAGTAATAGTGCTTATGTATATAAATTAATTGAAATATTGAGCCAAATAAACCTCTAATCGTTTATTTTAAACCTTAAATTTCTGCTATACACAGAAAAGTAACAGCTGTAATAAAAAATACTAAAAATAATGAGAAGTGCTATTACAAAATATAATCTACATCGCTGGTTAAATAATACCTGCAAGAATCTTTCTTTCTTGTTGATGGTATCTTTTTGCCTACTGACTTTGCTTTTTACTCATAACGTAAATGCGCAAGGTGTGGCTGCAGGTACCAATATTAGTAATATCGCCCTAGTTAATTATCAGATTAATAATACTGAGCAATCAACTATTGAAAGTTCTCCTACAGGTAACTCTTCTGCTGGTCTAGGTAAAGGAGTAAGCACCGACTTTTTAGTTGATAGAAAAGTTGACTTATTAGTAACAGGTAATACGAATGCAAATGTTACACCAGGTGATTATCAAGCCGAAGTAACATTCACTTTGCAAAATCAGGGTAATGCGATTCAAGAATTCGATTTAATCGTAGACAACCTGCTAACTTCCGATGATTTCGATAGTAACAACTGTAACATTGAAGTAACGGGTGTCAGTGGTACTCCCGTCTCAGGTGTAGTTCTACCAACCTCAGGAAATATTAAACTGTCACCCGATCAGCTAGCGAGTATTAGCGTGCAATGCGATATTCCTTTGGATAATGTCGGATCTCCTATCTTAGCTGGCGAAACTGCATTAATCGGATTAATCGCTGAAGTAGTTAAAAACGAAGATGGAACAGATACCACAGTTACAACCGGATCTGACACCGCAAGCAACATCGAAACAGTATTTGCTGATGATGCTGGTGAAGATGACGCTATGGGAGATGGCATGCATTCAGCCAGAAGAACCTATATATCATCCAGTGCTACAGCCGATCCCACATTGATTATGAATAAAACCATTGAATCGGTTGTTGACCCAAGCAGTGGAAATACTGCAGTTACAGGTTCAGAGGTTACTTACAAAATTCAAGTTAATACCGCAGGCGTTGGTAATATTGAAAACTTAGTGATTACCGATCCAACACCCATGAATATGACCTACAAGCTCGGAAGTATAAGATTAAACAATGTGAACCAAACTGATCTAAGTGACAGTGACAACACTGATTATGGAATTACAAACGCCGATACGGCAACAATAAACCTGGGAAGCTTTGCGGCTGGAAGCCAATATGAAATCCTATTGACATATATTATTAATTAAGGGGTATAACAACATGATAAATAAAAAGATTAAATATAAATCAAAAACGGCGAACACAATTTTAATTAGTGCAATTGCGACATTCGTTTTATTAACATCGCAAGCATCAGCTGCACAACAAGGGCACCTTAAAGTTACATCAAATGTGCAAAAAATGGTTGTGGTGAATAAAGATGGAAAGAAATCGTATAACTTTATTCCAGCAGCAAAAGTTTTACCGGGTGAAACAGTTCAATACAACACCTTTTTTGAAAACATCAGTAATAAACCAGCTGACAATATCAATATTGTCAATCCAATACCGGAGCACACGGTTTATTTACCTAATACTGCCCACGGCAAAAACACACAAATCGTGTTTTCTGTTGACGGCGGTAAACACTATGGGAAAGCAGGTACGCTTAAGGTTAGAGGAAATGACGGCAAAATATATCCCGCCAAGCCTTCTGACTATACCCATATTCAATGGCAATACCTTGGAAACTTGGCGCCTCAAACCAAACAGGCAGTAGGATTCAGAGTACGCCTGCTATAACCCCTGATACAAAATCTTAATAACAAGAACTACAAATAGATTAAGTATCTTAATTTTTAACACAAACCTAAAAGAAGATAACAATGAATAAAATTAAAATAATGAAAACACTAACGAGTGTAGCGATACTCGCTTTTGCTAGTAATAGCGCATGGGCTGCGGGTACAGCAGCAGATACGAGTATAAACAACAGAGCAACAATCTCATATAAAGTTTCGGGTGCAGATCAACCTGATATAAATAGTTCACCTACCGGTAACTCAGACCCTTCAGCGTGTACTGCAGCTTTGCCAGTTGATGGATCTACACCTCCAGCTGCAGCCACCTGTGCAACCACATTTGAAGTGGATAAGAAAATAGACTTAACCGTTACAGGTGTAGCCACAAATGTAACAGTTGGTCCAGGTCAAGCTTCAGGAGCAGGCACTTCTATTACCTATACAGTTGCAAATACTGGTAATAGTGATGAATATTTCAGTTTAACTCCAACACAGGTAGCGACCTCAAGTCCTGATGATGTTTTTGATACAAGTGCTTGTACAGTTACTGCACCTGTTTTAGCTTCTGGAACCAACTATCCTATTGATGCTGATGAAACCATAAATGTCACAGTACAGTGTGCTATTCCAGCTGCTAGCGCTACAGTGGTTAGTGGAGCTCAATCTGAAGTGGAATTATTAGCAACTGCTATTTCTACAGGTGCAACAGGTACAACTGCATATGTTGACTCAGGAACTACAGAAACTGCCGCGGGTGTTGATATCGTTTTAGCCGATGGTACTGGTGGTGCTGCTGATTCAGGAGCAAGAAATGCCTCTCATTCTGATACGAGCGGATATGTAATCTCAACTGCAGCACTTAATGTTACAAAGACTTCTGCAGTGGTTTATGACCCTATAAATGGCACTACGAACCCTAAGCGTATACCAGGTGCAGTTATTAGATATGACATCACAGTCGCTAATACAGGCCCTGCAGATGCTACTGATGTTGTGATAACAGATACGATAGATGGTGCTGTTCTATATGAAACAGCTCAAGCTCCTGCTGCAGCATGTTCAAGCACTGCTGGAGTTTCTTTTAATTGTAGTGAATCAACGACCGGGACAGTTACAAGTGATCCTTTCACAGTTCCAGCAACTACAGGAACTGCAACGATGACGTTTTTTGTAGAAATTCAATAATTTGAATATTGCTATTTAGCAAGTAATGGTGGAATCAGAAACAATTGATTCCACCATATCACTTTTTAATATCTATGCTCTTTAATAATAATTAAAAATAAAATCATACAAACTACTAATAAATATAAATATAATGATTCCAAACGATCTTACATCTCTTATTACTGGTAATATTAAATTACCCAAGTACTGGAAAAACCACTGTGTTTTTCAAGGGTTGATTGCGCGTATTTTATTTACATTTATATTAATACTAAGCTTTACAGCACCATCAGTTAGCTTAGAAGCTATGCCAATAATTACCAATACGGCTACAGCAAACTACACCGTTAATGGTAATAACTTAAATTTAAGCGACAGTGTTCAATTTACCAAAGATACTGTTGTAACACCGACAGACAATATTAATCTTTCTAAAACTGTTAATACCAGTTCAGCAGTGATTGGCAGTACTCTTACTTATACTCTAACAGTACAGAATCCAAACCCTAGAATCTTAACTAATGTGATTATTCAGGATAACTTACCAACCGGTTTGATTTATATCGCTAATTCTGCAAGATTAAATAATGTTGCTGTTAATGCTAGTCAAATCAGCAGCAATACAGGTTCTCTTGTAATAAACCTGGGCGATATACCTGCGAACACGAATTGGAGTGTTAGCTACAAAACGAATGTTAGCACTGCAACACCTACCGGTAATGCTACCAATAAAGCAATTGCCATTTCTGATACCGTCACCTCATCACAGGCACAATCTAATGTAACAATTAATCAACCCATTGTTATTGTTCCTGTTACTCCTTTGATACCACTAGTATTAAGTAAAGACGCTAGTAATAAAGAAGTAAAAATTGGTGAGAATATTAGCTATACACTTACCATCAAAAATAATAATAGTCGTTCAGTCTCTGGCACTATAGTGAAAGATTTATTACCTGCTGGGTTGGACTATCTAGCAGGCTCTGCCCGAGTTAATAACAATACAATTTCTGTCGACGAGACTAATGGTTTATCTTTTATTGTGGGAGATATAAATGCAGGTTCAACGGCACTATTAACCTATGAAGCGACTGTAACTAGTATTGTTGACAATACACGAACACTTATAAATAGTGCGAATGTTATTGCTGATGATCCTAAAGCAAACTCAAACACTTCGTCTGCTACGGTAAATATCGTAAACGACACATTGAAATTAACAAAAACTACAAGCAGTACTAGTGTTACTAACGGTGATATCGTCGAATATACAGTGACTTTGACTAATCCTTTAAACCGTAATCTGAGTAATCTTACTTTTAAAGATAGTTTACCAAGTGGTTTTGTTTATCAATCTGATAGTCTGAAAGTTAATGAAAATTTACTCACAACAGATGCTGTTGAAGTAACTGGAAACGACTTAAACGTTAAAATAGGTTCACTAGAAGCTTCAACATCAATTGTTTTAACCTATAAAGTGAAAGTAAATGAAGAGGCAACCCCCGGAGAAGCGATAAACAAAGTAGTGGCAAACAGTGATTTTGCAGAATCACCTATAGCAACAGCTATGGTTAAAGTAAGAACACCCTCAACTATTAATTTCTTAAAAATAAATGAAACGGGTGTGAGCTCGATAATTCAATCGACATCTTTTAACTCGAATAAAGATGGTGGTAAATTTTTTGAAGATATTGAAAATATATCACTGCCTAATGGATCTATTGTTAAATTGCCAATAGAACAACCTATTGTCGAAGCAGATCAATATACACTTGGCGAGCCCATTGTTATTGAAGTGATAGATCTTGATCAAAATATTGACTCAGAAAGACTTGAAACAATAATTGTGACTGTAAGTATCCCTGGAACCAACGACACCGAAATTTTGTTATTGACGGAAACGTCTATTAATTCAGGAATATTTAGAGGGGTAATCATGTCCTCTACTGATAATACTAATGTACAAGATGGCATATTAAGTATTGCAGAAGGCGATACGATTAATGTGAACTATCGAGATGAAGAAGATAGTACTGATACTAGTGCTAGTGCTGCGCTGATTATACCTGATACCAGTTTGCAGATTCGTAAGCAAGCTGATAAAGACTATTCTGCGATTGGAGAATTAGTTAGATATTCACTTGAATTTAGTAACACAACCGGTTTTAACCTCAATAACCTAAAAGTTCATGACTTGTTACCAATTGGGTTCCGCTATATACCAGACAGTGCAGAATTAAATGGTAGCCGCTTAAATGACAAAGTTACATTTAATGGTCGTTCACTTACATTCGATTTAATCAATATGCCAGTCGCAAGCACCTGGACTATCAGCTATGTGACAAAGGTGTCAGCAGGCGTACAAATTGGTGAAGCAATAAATACAGTATACCTAACCAGTGGCTCTTTACGTTCAAACAAAGCACAGGCAACCGTTACCATTAAAGACGACTTAATGCGTAGCCAAAACATATTGACTGGTCGCGTTTATATTGGTTGCAAAACTAAATCAGATAAAAATGAAGTACCACCAGAAGTACTTGGTGAAGCTCGAATATATCTTGAAACTGGAAGAAGTGCACTAACGGATAAAGAAGGTTTCTGGCATATGGAAGGCGTTTATCCCGGTGCACATGTTGTTCAATTAGATACAGAAAGTATCCCTGGATATGAACCGTTGTTATGTGATGATAATACTCGTCGTGCGAAAGATGCTAAGTCACACTTTGTTGATCTGCAGCCGGGTAATCTATGGAACGTTGATTTCCATGTGAAACAAATCGATGGTTATGTAAAAAGTACCGAAACTCTAGATAAAAAAACTGGGACGAAAGATCCATTTAGATTGTACGGTAAAGAATATTTAAAAACCGCACCTGAGGGTTTTGAAATCTTATGGCCTAAAAATAATTATGTCCCAGCAATAGGATCTATAAATATTTTCATTAAGAATTCACCACAACATAAAGTCGAAGTAATTCTTAACGGTAAAAAAGTATCACCATTAAACTACGATGGTAGCAACACTAACAAAAAACGTACAGTAGCTGTTAGACGTTGGAAAGGTGTGGATATTGACGTAAAGAGAAAAAACAACACTTTACTTGTTATTTTAAAAGATAAGTCAGGCAAAGAAATATCACGTAAAACACATAATATTCATTTTTCTACTAATCCTGTATCTGCTCAGTTACTTAAAGATAAATCAGTTTTAATTGCTGATGGTAAAACTACACCTGTTATTGCGCTTTTGATAAAAGATGAAGAAGGATTTCCATTACGTGCAAACACCAATGGTTATTTTACTCTAGAGAACAGCAAATACCGCATAAAAACACAAAATACTAATGAAGAGACCATCAACGATCTAAATGAAACAAATACAGGCCGCTACAAATACCAAATTGAAGAGGGTGGCATTGCCAGAATTGAACTTAACCCCACTACTCAATCTGGAGAAATAAAACTTAACCTTGAATTTTCAAGCTCAGGCAAAAATTATTCCGGTACTAACAATAAAAGTACCAAAATATCTGCCTGGTTAAAGCCAGCACTAAGAGAATGGATCATGGTGGGTATCGCTGAAGGCACACTCGCGCACAAACGTTTGTCTGGCAATATGCAAGCATTGAAAGATTTAGACAAGTCGGATAAGTTTAGTAAACGAGGCAGAGTGGCTTTCTTCGCTAAGGGTCAGGTTAAAGGTAAATATCTTTTAACTGCTGCTTATGACACGCACAAACAAGACCGGGAAGTGGGCAGTCAATTAAACGGTAATATAGACCCAGATGCGTTTTACACGATCTACGCAGACAATAGTAATAGTCAATATGATGCACCGAGTTCTGAAAAACTATACTTAAAAATTGAAAAAGACAGCTTTTATGCGCTTTATGGTGATTATCAAACAGATATGACCATTACGGAACTGGCTAACTATCAACGTACTCTGAATGGTATTAATACTGAATACCAGGGTGAACGTTTCAGCTTCAAAGGTTTTATTAGTGAAACCAGTAATAACCACCATCATGAAGAAATTCCTGGTGACGGGACTTCTGGACTTTATTATTTAAAAGATAAAATAATTCCGAACAGTGAAACCATCTCTATTGAGACACGAGATCGCTTCCGTTCAGACAAGATAATAGAAACTCGTCAACTCAGTCGCTACCAAGATTACAATATTGATTATGAAGAAGGCACCCTCTTCTTCAAATTTCCAATAAGCAGTCGTGATAGAGACTTTAACCCTAACATTATTGTTGTGGATTATGATTCTGAAGAGAATACTAATAAATCAATCACAGCAGGTGGACGTATAGCGGTAAAGACTAAAAATGACAAGCTAGAGACCGGCATAAGTTTTATCCATGAAGGTAAAAATAATAGCCGTGACAATCAACTTATTGCTGCTGATAGCACATACAAAATAACCCCAGACACAGAAGTCCATATTGAAGTAGCACAATCTAAAACTGAAGCTAGTGACTTTCAAAAACGTCAGGCTTACATAATTGAGCTCGAGAAAGAAATCGAGAATATGGAAACACGAGTTTTCTATAAGAAGCAAGAATCTGGATTTGGAATAGACTCACAAAACAGTGAAAATGGCAGTGAAAAGATTGGTGCCGAACTCGATTTTAGAGTGAATGAAAAAACGACGTTAAATTCAGAAGTCTCACTTCAAAAGAATTTAGAAAACGATAATAAGCGTCGACTTGCTAAATTTGGTGTATCACATCAAATTAAACAGTACCAAGTGGATCTAGGTTACAGGCATACACAAGAGGATTTGGAAGGAGAAGACAACTCTAAAGAAATATTAAAAAGTGATACGTTACTACTAGGTGGCCAATATACTACTAAAAATAATAAAGTTACTTTACGTACTGATCTAGAAAAAAACATCTCTGCTAAAAATGGCAGTGAAATTAGCCCAGATAGAATGATAGTCGGTGTAGATGTAAAACTGGCACAAGGTTTCAGTGTTTTTGCAGAACATGAAACAACCGATAATGGTGAACTAAAAACACATAACAACCGTGTAGGCATCAGCAAGGATTTGTGGAAAGGCGCAAAAACTAAAACTACTTATACCCAGGAAAGAACTGACGAAGGTCAACGTAATTATGCAACATTAGGTTTAAGCCAAACTGTTAAATTAACCGATAATATTAGTGCTGACTTCAGCGTTGATCAAGCTAAAACTATCGGTGACAGTGCCAACCAGAAAAGTTTCAATGAAGATGAACCAGTTATTCAAGGTTCAGAGAGTGATGACTACACTGCTTTTACTGTGGGCTTAGGTTCAAACACGAAGGACTGGAGTTGGACTTCACGTGCGGAATATAGAAACGGTGAGCTCAATGACAAAATTAATTTCTTAGCGAGTATTATTCGAAATTATGAAAATGGTAAAAATCTTAGCGCACAATTAAGCTATTACAATTCAGAGCATATAGATGGTGACTTTGATAAGGATATAAAGTTAAGTTTTGGTAGTGCGTGGCACCCTAAAGAAAAGGATTTTGTCTTCTTCTCACGTCTTGATTTAATCAGTGAAAAATCTTCAAGTACGACCAACGATAGTGAAAATGCCTTTGCCAATATTAATAACAACGATGCACAAAAAATCGTTCACAATCTACATTACAACCGCAAAATCAATGAAAAAACAAAAATAGGAATTCATCATGGTATCAAATACGTTAAAGATGAAAATGATGGTGTAAAAAGCACATCAACTATTGATACAGCAACCGTTGAATTACGTCGTGATATAAATAAACGTTGGGATGTGGGTCTACATGGTGGATATTTACGAGATTGGACAGATAAAGCTATCGAATATGTAGCTGGAGTTTCTGTAGGTTTTAATCCAAAAGAAAATATCTGGGTTGAATTAGGTTATAACGTCGAAGGATTCACTGATGAAGATTTCGATAATAATAACTACACCAGTGAAGGTGTTTATGCAGATTTTCGTTATAAATTTAATCAAGATACGCTTAAAGGTGATTTACCTTATCGTAGAACAGCTAAAACTAAAGACGAAAATGATACGAAAAATAATAATAAAATAGTGAAGCAGAATGATGTCACACAAATTAATTAAACTACTTATAGTTTGTCATGTAATATTTATTTCAACACTCCCAGTTTTTGCTGACACAACTGTAGACTTATTTCAAAGCTATGCTGGAAATGTTAATTTTGTTGGAGTCGAAGCAACTCGACGAACTCAATCTAATAACGGTAACGCATGTGCTGTTCTAGGTGAAAATACAAATAATAGCGCTACTGTATCAGGGATACCGGCTGGCGCTACTATTCGTGCAGCTCATTTATATTGGGCGGGATCTGGTCCTACACCAGATTATACTGTCACTTTTGAAGGAAGCACCGTTACAGCCCCCACAAATAGACAATATACTGCAGACTATGCGTCAACCTATTATTTTTTTAGTGGCGTAGCCGATGTCACCTCACAAGTAAACACGAAGCGTAATGGCACTTATAATTTTAGCGGCTTAACAGTCAGCACTGTAAACCCATACTGTAGTGCAGAAGGCGTTTTAGCTGGCTGGTCACTGGTTATAATTTATGAAGCCCCTGGTGAAGATTTTAGAGTAGTTAACCTTTACGAAGGCTTCCAGGCTTTCAGAGATAGTAGCATTACTCTTACACCAGATAATTTTAGAACTCCTAACTCAGGAATAAATGGCAAACATGCCACTCTTACATGGGAGGGAGATAATTCACTTAATAACGATAATGAGAATTTAGTATTTAATGGTAATGCTTTAGTGGATAGCTCAAATCCATTGCATGCTCAATTTAATTCAATCAGTAATATACGTGCTGCATCACCTTCCACAGGTTCAGTGAACAATAATTCATATGGAGTGGATTTTGATGTTTTTGACATTAGCTCTTATCTTTCAGGGGGTGAGACCTCAGCAACATCAACCTACAGTAGTGGCACTGACTTAGTATTGCTTTCTTCTGAAATTATCAGTGTCACCAATACACCTGTATCAGATCTTAATATTACCAAAACAGCAACCAGCAGTTTTAGCGTAGGGTCTAATGCAACTTATAATATTGCCGTAAACAATATAGGTCCAAATATAGAACCAGGTAATATTGTTGTTACTGACACTTTACCAACAGGTTTAAGCTATGTATCTGCAACTGGTTCAGGTTGGAATTGTAGTGCTTCTGGTCAAAATGTCACCTGCACCAGAACAGGTAATCTAGCAGTAGGCAGTAGCACATCAGTAATCACACTTACAGTTGCAGTCGGCAACTCGGCCTCTCCTTCTATCAGTAATACCGCATCAGTCTCTGGTACAAACTTTGATAATGTCACAGAAAATAATGACAGCACCGCTACAACTACGGTATCGGGTGGTACGACGCCAGCATTTACTGTTGGGCAATGTGAATATTTTGAAAATGGTCTTAGCAATTGGATATTGAGTAATCCTGCAAGAGCAGCAATTACTAACCTTACTTCGCTTTCACCAACACACTCACTAGATATGTTTAATGGTGCTTCTGATGTAACATCAATTGCTGTAAACACTAGCAGTAACTTTGATGAACTTAGCTTATGGCTTCGTCGAGGCGCTGATTCATTCAGCGAAAACCCTAACGGTGATGACGATATTTTAATTCAATATCTGAACTCATCAAATAATTGGGTAACTCTTGGTACTTTTGATGGTGGTGGAACAGCAGGTCAAATATATAACCTCAGTTATACTATGCCAACAGCAGCAAAACACCCCAACTTTAGAGTACGTATACGCAATACGGGTAATGACAGATATGATAGTCCTCCTAGTGACCATTGGCATATCGACGATATATGCTTAATTGCTGCTAATGAATTACCTACTATCAACTTGAAAAAGACGTCATCAACAATATCTGATCCAATAAATGGAAATGTAAATCCGAAGGCAATACCTGGGGCTATAGCTGAATATGCAATTATGGCCACAAATTCCGGTGCTGGAGTGGCTGATAATAATTCAATTGTTATTACAGACACTATCCCAGCAAACACCGCACTTTATGTTGAACAGATATGGCCTGGAATTGCGCCAGTGCGTTTTATGGACGGCTCTCCATCCAGTGGATTAACTTTGGGTAGCGTAAGTTATTTTAATTCTAGTAACGTATCTATAACCCCTTCACCAGATGCTGACGGGGTTGATACTAATGTTGCTAGCTTCAGAGTTACAACATCAGGGCAATTCAACGCTACTAGTGCATCTGGTGACCCTTGGTTTGAGATTTTGTTCCGTGTCAAAGTCCAGTAAAACAAATTAAGTCACCCCTCTACTTTTCGTATGTTTTTTGTAAGCATTAACTAAAAAGATTCATACTTTAAAAGTTAAAAAAAGTTATACCAAATATCTGATAAATCACCCCTCACCTGATGCTGAGGGGTAGCTAGTACTGTTGCTAGCTTTAGAATTACAACATCAGGGCATTTCAGCACTACTAGCGCATCTGATGATCCTTGGTTTTAGATTTTTTCCATGTCAAAGTCCAGTAAAATAAATTATATCCCTCCCTACTTTTCGAATGTATTTTGTAAGCATAAAAAATAAAAATTAATACACCAAATATCTGATTTCACATAAAGTAAACAACTAGATAATGTATTATTATTGCATGCAAATATTTTTACATAGCAACTATAAGCAATCGACCAAACATAAAATAAATTTAAAACTCCTTTTATGTAATTCCATATATAAATGACAAAGAATAAGACTCTAATAAAAACCATACTAACGCTGTTCTGCATAATAACGAGTATTTTCTCTACTCAAATTATGGCGGCTGGTCTTATTGTAAATGAGGCTTCAAATGGTACCTCTGGCTTAAAGGAGTTTTATGAATTTATGGTAGTAGGTGATGCTACCGATCCAACTTCTCCTGTAAATCTAGACCAGTGGATTCTAGATGACAACAATGGTGACTGGCAGGCTAGTATTTCAGGTATTGGCATATCATCCGGTTATGCCCGATTAGATTCACAGACTGATCCAACAAATTGCTCTGCACTAAGTTCTGTTCCTCCTGGTTCTATCATTGTTGTATACAATGATGATGAACCCAATGATAATTTACCCGCTGATGATACTAGTGATTCTAATGGCGATGGTGTCTATGTATTGCCAGCAAAAGGAAGCTGCGTAAAAACTTGTGCTGGGCCACCGTCATCTTCAGATGCGGGTTATTCAAGTTGTGCTACAGCCGATACCCCTTCTTATAATCCCATCACGATGCGTAATGGAGGTGATGTCGCCCAATCACGTGATGCTAGTGGGAATTTATTCCATGGCTTTGCTTTTGGAAGTATTTCAACACCCTATCCTGCAGGTTCTTTTAAAGTTGGTGGCAGCAGTAGTAGTGGTTCAGCTAGTACTTTTTTATTCTCATGCGGAAGTTGGTTCGATGGGTCTAATTTTGCAAAGTCATCAGCCATAACAGATACACCCGGTTCGACAAATAATGCATTAAATGAAGCTTTTCGTGTTCATATACAGACGGGAAGTTTTAATTACAATAATTTAGCCGACCCCGCTAATTGTACTTCCTTATCCAATCCTAGTATTAGCTTACAAAAAACGTTAGAGACTATTTATGATCCGGTAAATGGTGGAACTAATCCAAAAGCTATTCCAGGTGCATTGGAAGAATACACCATCAGTGCCACAAACTCGGGAGCAGGCGCTGCCGATTCTAATTCAATCATTATTACTGATGCTATTCCTGCACACACCGCTTTATATGTTAATGATATATCAGGGGCTGGAACTGGTCCTATCCGTTTTGAAGATGGTGCAACACCGAGTGGACTTGCTTATAACTTTATTAATCTATCAAGCTCAATTGATAACCTTAGCTTTTCAGATAATGGGGGTAGTAGTTACATTTATAATCCTACAGCAGATGCTGATGGGGTAGATACTAATGTAACGCATATTCGGATAGCAACAACAGGACCATTTCTAGGAAATAGTGGGGCAGGTAACCCTTCATTTAAGATGTTATTTAGGGTCAAAGTTCAGTAAAAAAAAGTTAAGTCACCCCCACTGCTGTCCCATAGTTATTCAAACTAAAGAAAGCCTGAACTTCAATTGTTATAATGTTTGTACCACC
>NZ_CANLZW010000007.1 GCF_947495625.1 uncultured Cocleimonas sp. | reverse complement strand
AACCATCCGTGGCATCTCCTGCCCAGGCCTTAACGATCGTGACATTATTCCCTTTACGTGTGTTCGTTAAGGTACATTCAATTACAGTATCATCGGAATCAACTGTCAGTATATTACCATTCAATACAGAATTGATTGCACCGCCATTACCATCATCACAAACTAATGTTGTATCATAATTTACCGAGTTTGCCGTTGTTATAAAAGTTTCACTAAGAGTTATTTCATTACCAGGAGACACATTAGCTGTCGCTACTGAATCATTATTAGCAGTACCATCGTTACTATTCATACCTTGAACAGAATCTGTTCCTCCAGTTATATCTAACGTAACCGAATCTCCAATGGGGCTACCATCCCAGTCTTTAGTTAATGTTATTGGTATAGCTGTTTTGGTATTGGTAATCGTACAGGTAATTTCATCATCAGAGTTAACGTCAACATCACACGAAGTACCATTTGTGTTAGTGTTTGTACAAATATTAACAACTGATCCAGCTGTAGAACATGAGATGGTTGATGTGTAATCATCAAGAACAGTACCGGTTCCAGCGCTTTCTCCAACGCTATGAATACCTTCATTGACATCAATAAAGTCCGTGGTACCCCCATCTCCTACATTTTCAGCATTAATCACTTCATCTATCTCTAGATTGAACTTGCCTAAATCGGTACTTGGGCTCAAATCTTTCACGACCTTTATTTTGCCAAACCCGCCGAGACCCTCTAGAACCAAAGGAGTACAATCACACTTTGAACCAGTTCCAGCTTGAGAGAGTGTCGAACAAGCAGTTTGAGCATTCTGTTGCCAAATTCTACAAGATGCAATATTCAAAAATCCGTCTTGAATGTTTTTACAAGAAACTGTTGCGGATACAGACCAGTCTACAGGTCCTGCCGTTTTATTTACATCTCCACATGAATCACTATCTTCATTTAAAAATAGGTCAGTATCACTGTCGGCGGGGTAAGCATTCAGGATACCTCCACCTACTTGTGAAGCTGCGCCTCCACAAGAAGTAGCGGTAGAGCCACTATCACTTAAACTTCCACCATCTAATGCAATAAATGTCCCCAGATCATATCTTGTGCCTGCTGTTGCAGCATATGTCAGGGTCATCACAAGATCTATGGTGTCATTTGGACCACTACATGTAGGGTCACTAGTAGCGGCCATGACTGATTTTACAGATGTAGTGAGTTCACCAGCCGAACATGAATTCAAATTAGTAGGACAAGCAGAAATAGGAGGCAATGGGTCGGCTGCATACCCAGTATTAACCAACACAATCATCAACATACACATCAAAAATAGAGTCTTAAACACTCGATGAATAAAACCAAATAGCATTCTATTTTCAGTATTTATATTTTTGTTAGAAAATCCATTTTCTATATTTTTCATTTCATGCTGCCTATATCTTGAGCGATATCCATTTCGGATCGGGGGTTTTATTTGTCAAGTAATACAACTCCCTTTTACAAAGTACATTTGAAAAAGGAAGAAACGGGGGGTTAGATTGATAAACGGAGTTAAAACGAATGATTAACTCTGTTTCTAATAATTTGATATAGGTTGATAGTTTTACTAAGTTAAAAGCACTTTGGACATTGGCTTTTAATCTTGTATACGGTTCAATTATTTTATTTTTTTGGGATATATTGGGGTATTTTATTTTAGCGAATCGAGTTGTTAGACCTGTGAATGACACTTGGTGAAAGCAGCAATTTAACTTAGCTATTAAGTAATTCTTTGTTATTTGGGATAATTCTCGCCCAGCTACTCTGAGTACTCTAAAAAGAGCAGAGGCAATTATCCCTGTTATTGTATTTAAAGAACCCACTTCAAAATCCTTTTTTTAGTTAAAAAGCTCTCTCCCTGAGCTTTTTCCTCTTTATAACTTTATAACTAGTTATTCGTATACTACTAGAAGTAGCTAAAGTAACTTCTAGCTGTTGACTATAAATAAATATAGCAGAATAAAGTGTGAAATATGTCACTAACTGAACGCAAGCTGAACATGCAGACATATTACGATAAGAATAATTTATGGGTATAGATTAACAGACAATGCTAATATAATGTTTTTTTAAAACACAAAAAATTCATATTTTCTATTGAATTTCAACAAGATAGTTTAATTTCTTTGTTTATTTTTTAATCACATTTCTCAGTATAACAAAATGATTTAACTTCTAGTGATTGTTGTTTTTTCACAACACGCATAAAATAATTTCATGGTGAGAAACTTAATATTAATGACTTTTGACTGATTATGATCAGTTAAATATATGGAGCTTACAGACTATTCGATAAAATTTCGCTGTATTTGAATAAGTTACAGCTGTCTTTTCCTAAAGAGATTTATGTTCAGTGAAGCAATCTTGAAAACATTTAATAACATTAAAAACAGGACAAATACATTAAAAGATCCACCGCCACTTGCTCCTGTTTGTTTACTACCATTTGATTCCCCAATTTCAAGCTTTGCAGATGAAATATTGAAAAAAGAATCATTATTGCAAGCAACCATAATGCGAGCTTCTTGCATGTCAGGGGTTGTTAATGGAATGGTAACATTCTCATTACCATCATTTGCAGTACCTTCAAGCAATACGTTTTTCACACCATTTAATCTAATAAGTTGAATATCCACTTCTTTACAATTTATTGGTGATGAATTTGTACCAGCTACATCCCATTCGATAAGTGTTTCTTGCCCCTGCTGTAATATCTCAGGATTAGTATGTGATAATACTTTAAATACAGAGCCTGAATCAGTCACTAACAACTTCTTAAAGTCCGTTGCAATACCACCTTTTTGCCCACGTGCTAAGAAAGCGAAATTTAATTCTCTGTTCATTTTGGGGAGGGTTTCACCTATTAGCGTTGTTTCTTCAAAGAGATTTGTTAATGATGGAATGTATCGCGTTGACTCACTGTTAGGTAAGAGTGAACGTATTATCGCATTTTCACCTAAATCTTCAGCTACTGATGATGCCGCACCTGTATCTAATTGATCCCAGGAATAAGTCACCCCCCCACTTGTAGCACCTTTTAGCATGAAAGGTGTGTTTGCGGGTATATTCAGATCTTCTTTTGCATCAACGCTTAAGTCTTCGTGCACTGTTGATGTTCTTGTCCCACAGGTATTTCCTGTGGCGTTGTTTGTATATTCTGTGATCTGATCAATGCTTGCCCAATGGAATACGGCATCTGAGACTGTTTGTATGTTGTCTGTACCGCAAAGCCCACTATATGACATGATTGTGCTTCCGCTACCCGGTTCTACCGCTGTTATCTGCACTCTATTATTGCCACTACAAGAACGTTGTTCACTATTAAACGTATGTGTTGCTCCTAGCTGATGACCTAATTCATGTGCGACATATTCAACACTAAATGTTTCACCATTTGGAGTGGGTGTACCAGTGGCACCGCCCGCTTTATAACTTTCCTGACAGGCGGAAGCTGCAAATGCTAAACCACCTAAAGAACCTTGCGCAAATACATGACCTATATCATAATTTTCTGATCCGATAACCTTATTAAGGTTTTCAATATTTTCTGAGACTAATGACATTGCACTATTGTTTGTGTAAGGATCAGCACTAGAATCGGTATATACAATTGACTCATCGGTTACCAACTGCAATTTGACGCCTAAATCTCTTTGGTAGATTTCGTTTACGCGATTTATTGTCGTTATCATTGATGCATAAGCAGAAGAACTTGTGCCACCTTGACTCTGCGTATACTCGCCTGTGCCTGCTAGGGCCAATCGGTATGTAATTAAATTTTGACTGGGTGACGCTGCTAATGTTTTAGCCGCAGTAGTCAAATTATTGCCAATGTCTAACTTTGATTCATGATCATGAACTTGACAATTAAATTCTGTTTTAAAGTGATCAACATTTATCTCTTTGCTGAAACTACTATATAAACCTGAGTTATTTTTATCTGGATCTATATAAACAGTGTCTCCATTTTCCAGTATCAGCATTCCATGAAAACCATTGGATGTAATATCGATTCTTCCGCTTACAGCTGGATCATCGACTCCGACTACTCGCCAGGCATGTGTGTCTGGATAACGCTGTTGCAGTTCATTTGACAGCAAAGCTTCATCAACTACTTTAACGCGAATAGAATCATTATCTGGCAAAGGAAGATCAAGAAACTTTTGAGAAGGTTTAGCTGCCATTGAATCTGTAAGAGTTTGTGTAGAGCTAGCAGTTAAGTAATCTCTTAAACTGGCTTCATCTAACCTTAAACTTCGTTTTACAAATTGTTGACTGCTTTTATGTAACTTACCCGAAATTTCTAACGGTTGAATATCGTTAGAGACATCTTGCCAAAATTCTGGAACTATGGGATCAGAGTAAAGATTACTGAAAGCAATTAAACTTAATAAACCTATTATTTTCTTCATAATTATTGTTATTATTTTTCAAAAGGGTGACCCCGATTATCCCACCAGAAAGCTGAACCTAAGCTAAATGAGCTATACAGCTTATCTGATAGTTAACTGTTTGCTTTGTTGCTAAACATATATAAAAGTCACCCCCTACTTTTAAGGCATTTTTTCCAGGCAAAAAAAAGCCTCATCCGAAGATGAGGCTTTTGAATTGGTGGAGGCGGCGGGGATCGAACCCGCGTCCGCAAATACTCTGCCTGAAGGCGCTACATGTTTAGTCTAGCTATTAATTTAACTCTTTTCTAACCACTAGACAGGATTGAAAAAAGCGATTCTGGTAAAAGTTTTAACGGCTCCGTCCCAAACGTACTTCACCGCGATCCCGTATGAATGATCCCGAACACTTGCCCTACAGGCGAGGAAAGGTCAGGAGTCTAGTGATGCTTATTAAGCAGCTAGAGCGTAGTTGTCATCATTGGCAACTAAAGTTTTTTAGATAGTGTTTAAGTGCTCACTAAACGCACTACATGCTCCTTAGGTTTCGTGATCCACGTCGAAGCCAGAATCGCCCCCAAAGGTGAGAATAAATTCTCTATGATGATAGGATGACTTTTAGCATCCCTGTAATTATGACATTCTACAGACTGTTTTAGTTCCTGTCTGCATAGTTTTTATTTAGTTATATTTTTATGCCGTCTGATTCATTTACAACCAAAGAAAATAAAAAACACCAACACATTTAGAAAACGGTACAACAGGCACAATTGTTAGTCTTAAATTTAGATTAATCGTTTAATATTTGGAGAAATACTTTGTAAGTCACCCCCCTACTTTTAGGGGCTTTTTTTAGATAATAATCTATTGGTTATTACACCAATAGATTAAAACAAATTCTTACAGGCTTACATACAGGTCTAGATTACAGGCCTAAGATAGAAAATGGCGCTGTCACAGCAGGTAAGTATTCCAGAACTTTCTTTTCTCTTACTTTTGCGCTGTCTTGCATAACCACTATTCGATCATCTCCGCGAAGACCGGGATCAGCGATTGTGCCATTTCTGACTAAATCAAGATTTACCAGATGACGTGTTCCATCTCTATAAAAGAAAACACCACGAGAATTACCAACTTCAGTTAGCCCCTGAGCTAGCGCTATCGCTTGCAAGAAACTCATATTACCTTTGATAGGAAATACACCCGGGGACTTTACCGCCCCTTCCACAGTGACACGATTTTCAATCGCTTTATTGGTTCTACTAATGCTTACCTGAGGATCTTGCATAAACTCTGTAAGTCGTTTTGTAATTTTTTGCTCTGCCTGAGCTATCGTCAATCCGGCCACTTGAACTGTGCCTACTAATGGCAACGAAATGGCTCCACCCGCTTCTACAGTTAAATCTTTTGCCGATAAATCAGGCACTTTAAATACATTTACATCAAGTTTGTCTTCGGTTGAGATTCTATCTGATGCCGTAGGAGCGCGTTGATAGCTAGGAGTACGTTTATTATTATAATTACTTGCTGCAGGCGCTCTAGCAGCATAAGCCCCAGATTGCGCATTTAACGCATCAACAGAATTTGCTGCTGCGGTCGTTTCTGCAGGTGTAGGCACATAAGGACTAGAACTAGTACACGCTGTGAGCACTAATAAAGGTAGTAATGCTGATAATGTTTTGTTTTTCACTGGATATCCTCTTTAAACCAATTGCCATTAAGCGATTGCTTCTTCAGTTTTGTTATTTGTTTTGTAGCCCATTGGGTTATTACTTTGCCAACGCCAGGTATCATCACACATTTCTTGAATACCACAGGTTGCCTCCCAATCTAGCAATTGCTTGGCAAGGGTTGGATCTGCGTAACAACATGCAATATCACCCGGTCTTCTTTCAACAATTTTATATGCCACTTTTTT
This sequence comes from uncultured Cocleimonas sp., assembly GCF_947495625.1. GTDB lineage: Bacteria > Pseudomonadota > Gammaproteobacteria > Thiotrichales > Thiotrichaceae > Cocleimonas. Next base: position 141,066 of record NZ_CANLZW010000007.1, on the reverse strand, counting down.
ACCAGAAGCATTCGAAAAAGCTTCTACCATTTCTAATACTGAATAACCCTTACCAGTCCCAAGATTGACTGTATAAAGATTATCTACATCGCTATTTTCAAATGCCTGCAATGCCTTTACGTGGCCTTTCGCCAGATCAACCACATGAATATAATCTCTAACACCGGTGCCATCTGGCGTAGGATAGTCTCCACCGAAAACTGAAAGCTGCTCATAACGTCCAACTGCAACCCCGGAAACATAGGGCATCAGATTATTTGGTATATCATTAGGATCTTCCCCTATCAATCCACTAGGGTGCGCACCAACAGGATTAAAATAACGAAGCAAAGCGATATTCCAGCTTTTATCGGAGACATGAATATCTCGCAATATCTCTTCTATATGAAGCTTGGAACGACCATAAGGATTGGTAGCACTTACTGGAAAGCTCTCGAGTATCGGAACTGTTTCAGGGTCACCATAAACAGTAGCAGATGAGCTAAAAATAACACGCTTCACATTATTACGATTCATCGCACTAAAAAGGCTAATGCTTCCAGCAATATTGTTATCGTAATACATAAATGGCTTTTCTACGGATTCACCCACAGCTTTCAAACCTGCAAAATGAATCACACCATATATATCGTGCTTCTGAAAAACTTGATCTAAAAGTTCAGAATCTCTGATATCACCTTCTATAAAGGTTATGGCTTGTCCGGTAATTTGTTTAACTCTATCAAGTGAAACCGTTGAACTATTGCATAAATTATCAAAAACTATGGGGGTATATCCTGCTGCGAGCAGTTCTATACATGTATGTGAACCTATATATCCGGCGCCACCGGTAACTAATATATTCATCTAATTATTTTTAATCTGTTTGTATGAATTTAAAAGAAGATTACCTTTCTGTATAAAAAATAGCCAGTATTCTCGAAAGAAACTGGCTATTCCGTACTTATTAACCGACGGTCTGCAAGGTCAAAATATTAAACCTTGATGAGCTCGTCTAAAGTAATTACTACTTTTTATCTTTAGTTGTTTTCTTTTTTGTAGTTTTCTTCTTAGTTGGCTTCTTTTTAGTGGTTTTTGTCTTAGTAGACGTTTTCTTACTGGTAGCTATCTTCTTTGGAGTTGTCTTTTTAGAATCAGTCTTTTTACTTGTTGTTGATTTCTTTGAAGACGTTTTCTTTGTAGAAGCTTTCTTATCCGTTTCTACTATTTTTGAAGACTTGTTTTTAGAAGAGGTAGATGATGTTTTTGAGCTAGAAGAACTCGATGATTTCTTCAATGTTTTCTTTTTTGACGAAGAGCTAGTTGCTTTACCCATTTTATATCCATCAGGAGCAACGCTTTTACCTCTTGAGGTAGATACGTTCTTCTTCATATCTTTATAGGTTTCTTCACCAATTCCAGGAACATTCTTTAAATCGTCAATTTTCTTGAAACTACCGTTTGATTTACGGTATTTAACAATTGCTTCTGCTTTACTTGGTCCCACACCTTTCAAATAAGCAGCTAGTGTTGATGCGTTAGCTTTATTAATATTAACTGTTTCTGTACCCTTGAACTCAGTCGATGCTGAAACTAAAGCAGGAATTAGCATCATAGAAAACATAACACTCATTAATACTTTACGAAGAGTAGAACTAAAATTTAAACCCATTTTTTTATCCTCAATTGAAAAATTATTTATCTCTTAGGGCATTTACAATACTAATTGGTTCAAATTCAGTATTGGTAACAGTATAGATAAAACAATCAGCAGCACCACAGCCCCCATAACAAGGATAAGAACAGGCTCAAATATTCCCAGCATATTGGTTAGCATCGCATCAGTTTCCCTTTCTTGCTGCTTCGCTGCGCGTTCCAGCATATCGTCAAGACGTCCACTACTCTCACCACTTGCTATAAGATAGACGGTCATTGGTGGAAAATAACCAGATTGCTCAAGCGCCTTATTTATTGTCATACCTTCTCTAACTTTAATTGCTGCATCCGTCACCGCTTGTCGCATTGGCATGTTTTGAACTACCTGAGCAGAAATAGACATGGCATCAAGAATAGGAACACCACTAGACGCTAAAATACTCAAGGTTCTGGCAAATCTAGCTGTATTCAAGCCTCTTACCATCTTTTTAATCACAGGGACTTTCAATAAAAATGAATGATAACGATATTTCCACTTTGGAATTTTTATCATTTGCTTGAATATGATGTACAGAATAACTAATAAGACTGCAATATAAATGCCATAGGCCCTTACAAAATCACTAACAGCAATTAACACTAAGGTCATGGGTGGCAGTGATTGCCCAACATTATCAAAAACATCAACTATTTTAGGAACAATAAACGCAAGAAGCCCTGCAACAATTGCTATCGACAAAATAGTTAAAATAACAGGATAAAACATCGCTGTAGATATTCGTTGTTGTGTTTCTTGACGTGATTCTGTGTAATCGGCCATACGCTCTAACACCGCATCTAAATGTCCCGATTGCTCACCTGCGGCAACCGTTGCCCGATACATATCTGGAAATACAGATGGGTAAGTTTTCAATCCTTCCGCAAAAGAAAACCCTTCCACAACTTTTGAGCGAACCGCTGATAGAATATGCTTTATATTTCGTTTTTCACTTTGCTTGGCAGTAGTCGCCAAGGCTTCTTCGAGTGGAGAGCCTGATTGTACTAAAGTTGCTAACTGCCTAGTTAGCAATGCAAGCTCAGATGCTTTAACTTTACCGGCTCTTTTGGTTTTAACTTTATTATTATTCTCAGATTTCTCTACCTGATTAACTTCTAAGGGTGTGAGATTACCATCCCGTAGAATTTGTCGAATTTGCTTGGCATTGTCTGCCTCGAGCATCCCTTTTTCTTCTTGACCTTTTGCATCAAGGGCGATGTATTCAAATGCTGGCATACTCTATAAACTTTAAACCTGATTGCTTTTTTTAGGTTGATCTTCACGTGTAACGCGCAAAACTTCTTCTAGTGAAGTTCTACCAGCCAATACTAGTCTCACACCATCCTGTCTTATTGTAGGGACATATTGGTGAACATACTCTTCAACAACCTGCTCACTTGCTCCATCATGAATCAAGTTTCGGGTTGTATTATCAATTTCGATAAATTCATAAATACCATTTCTGCCGACATATCCCGAGTGATTACACGCGGCACAACCTTTGTGATGAAAAAGTGTCGGTGGATTTGTACTATCGAGATGCAGCAAATCACATTGCGCCGCATCAGCTATATAGGGTTCACGACATTCTTCGCAGAGCAATCTAACCAATCGTTGAGCGATTACACCGATTAAACTAGAGGAAAGTAAAAATGGCTCCACACCCATATCGCGCAAACGGGTCACGGCACCCACTGCTGTATTCGTGTGTAATGTTGAAAAGACCAAGTGCCCTGTTAATGAAGCCTGCACTGCAATCTCTGCTGTCTCTAAATCTCGAATTTCACCAATCATGACGACATCAGGGTCTTGACGCAGAATTGCTCTAAGTCCCCTGGCAAAACTCATATCAACTTTATTATTAACTTGAGTCTGCCCTATCCCATCAATGTAATACTCGATCGGGTCTTCTACCGTTAAAATATTGCGGCTCGTTTCATTAAGGTTTGTTAGAGCGGCATATAATGTAGTTGTCTTACCTGAACCTGTTGGACCTGTTACCAGAATGATCCCGTGAGGTTTTTTGATTAGTTCTTTCAATCGTTCATGTGTTACCGGGTCCATGCCTAGATGTTCTAGATTTAATCTACCTGCTGATTTATCCAGCAAACGCATTACGATGCGTTCATTATGCCCTGAAGGTAAGGTAGAAACACGAACATCAACGCCACGACCGGCTACACGTAATGAGATACGACCATCTTGCGGGATACGCTTTTCAGCAATATCAAGTTTAGCCATTACCTTAATTCGAGAAATGACCAATGCTGCCAATGTTCTTGGTGGTTCTAAAATCTCTCGAAGCACACCATCGACACGCATACGAACAATCATACGATTTTCAAAGGTTTCTATATGAATATCAGATGCATTTTCTTTAACGGCTTGCGTCAAGATCGCATTTATCAAACGAATGATAGGAGCATCGTCTTCAGACTCTAATAAATCTTCTGGCTCTGGCAAAGAATCAGCGACATCATGTAAATCAAATCCTTCACCGAAGTCTTCCATCATGGCGCTTGCACCATCAGCACCACTATTATCGTATTGGCGCGCTAACATATGCTCAAAAGCATCGTTATCTATTTCTTTAAAGGTAACTTTTTGATTTAAAAAACGATTAACTTCACTTGCAATTACTGGAGTTAAACCCTGTTTATAATAAACAGTCAGTTTACCATTTCCATCTTGTACGTCACGCTGAAGCACGACTCCATTTCTTTTAGCAAAGCTATAAGGAAAATCCAAGACCTTTTTTGTTTCGTTTTCTACTTCAGGCTCTAGACTATCAAGTTCGACAAGTTTATTCATAGTATTTGACGCCTATTGATTAGGACGTTCTTCTTCCTGATAGCGTCTCTTCACTGGCATTACTTGTTTGAGACGAGCTGGTATCTGCATTTGAGCTACAGGTTGTGGTTGTGAACGACTTACAGCTGGCACCCGGCTCCTTTTAGCTTGTAGGGCAGCAGCTTGCCTTTGTTGAGCCATTTTAGCCTGTTGAATTCTGTTTTTATATTCAAGTTCACGCTGCTGTTGCTCACGTATAATAATCTGCCGTTTCTGAGCTGGTGTTAATTTTTGTGCAAGGTTATGACGCAGGTCAGCCGGGAATTCAGTAGCCTTATCTTTAAGGATACCTCGTCTAGTAACATTTGATAATGATTGCGCTTTCTTAAGCTTGTTATACTTTTGATGGGTATAGTGATCGCCACTTAAAACATCACGCATTATCATTGGATGAATAAATACCATCAAATTTGTTTTAGTTTTTTCTGTCGTTGTATTCCGAAATAGTTTCCCTAAAACAGGAACATCTCCTAGGAAGGGGACTTTTGAAACCGAATCAGTAAAGCGGTCTCTCATTAAACCACCTAAAACTAGCACTTGATCATCCTCGACCATGACACTTGTCGCGATTGAACGTTTGTTGGTAATTCTATCATCAGCGCCCGTAGACGATGCTGATATACTTGATACTTCTTGTTCTATATCCAGTCGAACACTACTACCATCATTAATTTGCGGCTTGATTTTCAGGGTTATACCTATGTCTTTTCTTTCTATGGTCTGGAAAGGGTTGGATGGATTAGTGGTATCCCCTGTTGACGTATAGCTTCCAGTAACAAATGGTACTTCCTCACCAATAACAATACTGGCTTCTTCATTATCTAATGCCAGCACAGTAGGTGTAGAAAGTACATTGGTTGCACCATCTCCAGACAAAGCATCTATTAACAAGCCGAATTTATTACTACCGACATTGTCTACTAAGCCCAGCCTTCCTCCATTACCCGCCAAACCTGAAGCCACATTATCAGCATCAGCAGTAAAGATATTCAATAGTGCACTCACACCAGTAACTGTTCCTGCAGCTCCAACAATACCTTCTGTACTAGATAAACCTAAATTAGCGCCTAAGGTCTTAGATAAACTAGCAGATACCTCGGCTATCACTGCTTCAACCATAACTTGTGCACGACGAACATCTAAACGACTGATAACTTTTGCCAGATTTCTTTGAACATCAGGTTCAGCGGTAATTATTAAAGAATTTGATGCTTCATCAGCCTGTATATCAATATCTGCTTTTTGGGTACCTGCCGCACCTTTTGTGGTCGCTTTGGTTGTTTTCTGAATAGCAGAAAAACCTGTCAAGACTTTAGCTAAATCCACGGCTTTTGCGTATTTCAAATAAATAACTTTAGTTTTTTCTTGCAGAGGTTGACTTGTATCTAACTTTGCAATGATTTTTCTAACCTGCTGACGAGAGGATTTATCGCCACTGATTAATAGACTGTTTGTTCTGTCATCTGCTGAAATTTTATTTTTAGTAGGGGCCCCCTTAACAGAGGATTGCTGAAGCTTTTGAATAGTAGCTGCTAGATCTTTAGCGGATGCAAACCTTAGCGGTATAACCTCTAACTCTTCATCATCTGCTCTATCCATACGTTTGATAACTTTGATCAAACGCTCAATATTTGCGGCTCTATCAGAAATCAAGATCGTGTTACTTGGTCCGTACGCTTGAAGTTGACCTGTACTAGGGACCAAAGGACGTAAGATTGGCACCAACATCGCAGCGGGCACATGCTCAACACGAATTACGCGAGTGATTAATTCATCTGCGTCGCGTGTACTTTTCTTTTTGCTCTGCTCTTCTTTTTCACCAATCACTGGCACAGGCTGTTGCTTTGCCTGATTAGAAGGAACAACTTTCACTAAATTACTACCTTCTCCTGCTGGTACTGCAGAAAAACCATGCACTTGAAGAATCGATAGAAATGTTTCATACAATTCATTTTTATCGATATCACTGCTGGTTATTACTGTAACTTTACCCTTGACCCTTGGATCAATAATAAAGCTTTTGCCTGTAATTCTAGATACAGTTTCAATTAATGTTGGAATTTCAACATCACGCAAATTGATCTGAGCTGATTCTTCTTCGGCATAAACATTCGACGATAATGCTATAGAAACTGTTGCAACCATGACCATTGAACTGGCAATTTTCTTGCAACCTAGTAATCCCCAAGACCCCGTATTTAACTTAGCAAACAATGATCGCACTCCCAAAAAACCCCATAATCTAATACTTTATTATAAATAAATTAACTTTATTCGTTGACTAATATACTACCAAGATACAAATCAACCATTTATCCGCGCGATTCTATCACTTATCAACTTTATACGCTAAGTGTTTGAGTCATAACCAGAGACATTTGATCTATCGATTTTCTACAAGAAAACAAAAAAACCTGACTAAAAGACTACAATGATCTTTCTAAGTTCAAACACCAGAAGATTTTGTAAGGCTCAAGCAAAGTGATACTCAATTTCATTACACTAAACAAATAATGTGAAAGAAATATGAAGATAGATGAACAATTTTTGTAATTAACCTAATAATCTCCAATTAAAACGACGTGCTAAGGCTAAGTGAAAAACTAGATCAATAATCGAATCGATGTTGTAATGTAAGTCCAATACAGTGAATTTATAATAAATATGTGGATACAAAAAGAAATACAGTTAAAACCAAGATCACGTGGATTTCATATTATTACCGATGAAATACTTAAGCAGCTTTTTGAACTGAAAGACATTGATATTGGTTTGATGAATATTTTTATCAAACACACTTCTGCATCATTAACCATCAATGAAAATGCCGACCCAACTGTGCGTCAGGATTTTGAGTCCTACTACAACAAAGCAGTTCCAGAAAATGAACCTTATTATAAACACACACTTGAAGGCTCAGACGATTTACCCGCACATTTAAAAGCAAGCATCCTAGGCTCTAGCCTAAACATACCTGTAACAAATGGACATCTAAACATTGGAGTATGGCAAGGTATTTACCTATGTGAGCATCGCAATCATGGTGGCTCCAGAACGTTAGTGGTTACGATATCAGGCAATTAATTTAACTCTAACAAGCTAACTGATCTCAACTAGATCTGTAAATAGATTATAAATAAAATTTCACGTGCTATTAAGTAACAAGCATCTAATGAGCTAACAATTATCCAGAATTAGCTTGGTTTCAGTATTAAATAACACTAAATTGACACCCCCCTACTTTTAGGCGGTTTTTTTATAATATCTAATCTTTTTGGTAATTTATTATTGCCACTTTTTTTCTAAGTTAGGTGACTCACAAAATATTTTTAATTAACAGCTAGTCGGAATCCACTTTACCTGTATTAAGCTAATCTTTTAAAATCGAGAGCAATCAATAAAATAATTCTAATAATAAATGGGTACCGCAAATGGACTTCAAAAAATACCTTCGCATACTTGTCAAAAATGATGGTTCAGATCTTTACTTAACGTTCAATGCTCCTCCTTCTGCAAAATTTAATGGAGAACTAAAAGCATTAAGTCGAGATAGAATGACTTCTGAGCAGCTCCATGAGATTGCTAAATTTCTCATGAATGATGAGCAACTCGAACAGTTTGAGCACAAGCCTGAAATGAATCTTGCGCTAGATGAGCCTGATATCGGTAGATTCCGAATTAATATATTCAAGCAACGTACAAATCTTGCAATGGTTATTCGTAACATTAAAGTTGATATACCAAATGCTGACGATTTAGGACTTCCTGACGTTCTCAAAGAACAAATCATGAAAAAGAGAGGTTTAATTCTTTTTGTTGGTGGAACAGGCTCGGGTAAATCAACGTCACTTGCAGCCCTTATAGACCACAGAAATTCAAATTCAGCTGGACATATTGTTACTATAGAAGACCCTATTGAATACGTTCATCCTCATAAAAAATCGTTAGTTAGCCAAAGAGAAGTAGGCGTTGATACAGATACTTACGAAGATGCGCTAGAGAACACATTACGTCAAGCTCCTGACGTTATTCTAATCGGAGAGATTCGTACTGAAGAGACCATGGAGCATGCTTTAGCATTTGCCGAAACGGGTCACTTATGTCTTTCGACATTACATGCAAATAACGCGAACCAGGCGCTTGATAGAATCATCAATTTCTTCCCTGAAGAACGCCATAATCAGTTATTAATGGATATTGGTCTTAATATTCAGGCTTTTATCTCACAACGATTGATACCTACGGTGGATGGAAAACGTGTGGCTGCTATTGAAATTTTGATCGGCACACAAACTATTCGTGACTTAATCATGAAAGGTGATGTATCTGCTATTAAAGAGATCATGGAAAAATCTGAAGAATTAGGCATGCAGACCTTCGATAGCCACATCTACAAACTTCACAAACAAGGCATTATTTCAATTGAAGAAGCACTTAAAAATGCTGATTCGCCGAGTAACTTACAGGTTAAGCTTAACTTAGAAGATAGCACTTACTCGAATATGACGAGTGATGAAGATACCACTGAAGAAGAACAGGAAGCGATTGATCTAGCTTTCGGTGATCTAGCCTTAGAAGAAATGGATGATGGAAAAACTAAGTTAGATGAAGAAAATAAAATACTAAAAACACCGCAAGAACTGATGGAAGAAAAAATAGCGAGACGTATGCAAGAAGATGCCAAAAACGCAGCAGAATTGAAAAAGATGGAAGAAATTCTAAGTAGCAATTCTAACTAGAACTGATATTTAGAAATTCTAACTCGAGACTCAGACTAGTTTTGAAATTATATCATCCAAACGTGCAGTAACACCTCGGTGTTGCTGCATGAATTTTTCCGACTTACTGATAAATTCCATCTTTTGCTGTAAAAACGAGTCATCTGCCAACCAGGCATAAACTGAATCTTTCAATTCTTTTTCATTCTCACAGACAATCATCAACTCTTCTTTAATAAGCTGTGTTGAAATATCATCAAAGTTAAACATGTATTGTCCGCTCACTACGGGAACATTCAAAGCAGTTGCCTCTAACGGATTATGACCACCTGTTTTTACTAAACTTCCACCGATAAAAACAACATTAGCTACCGTGTACCATGATTGTAATTCCCCCATGGAATCACCAAGAATGACACTCACTTTTTTATTTTTATAATCCGTTTGGAGGCTATGGCGCAAGTAGCTTTTATTATTCGTATCAAAGTTGGCACAAAGCGAGTGCACATCGTCAAAACGCTCTGGATGTCTCGGCACGATAATTAACAGCAAATCCGGAATAAGCTCCAATAACTCATGATGAAGCTTTAGAATTATTTCATCTTCACCTTTGTGTGTGCTTGCAGCAACCCAAACTGGCTTATCCTTGCCCCACTCTAGTTGACGTTGTTTACCCTTTTCTATTTGCTGCTGATTAAGTTGTACATCGAATTTTATATTTCCTACAATTTCAACCTGTTCTGGTTTTGCACCTATTGCTATAAATCTTTCTGAGTCGGCTTTTGATCTAACCGCGATAGTGTTCACTCGAGATAGCGTTTCTTTTACTAAACCTTTTATTTTTAAATATGATCGAGTAGACCTCTCAGACAATCTTGCATTTGCTATAACAATGGGAATAGAACGTTGCTGACATTTGGCATACAAATTTGGCCAGATTTCTGTCTCCATCACAATCAACAAGCTAGGATTAATCGTACAAATAAAGCGTGAAACAGCATCGGGTAAATCGTAAGGAAAGTAAAAGTGAGACACTCGATCACCAAACATCGAAAGCACTCGATCAGAACCTGTAGGGGTGGTTGTAGTCACTAACACATCATAAGTGGGATATTTTTCTAGCAGTGATTCAACCAACGGTTTTGCTGCAATAGACTCCCCTACCGACACCGCATGTAACCAGATTACCGGCGAATTTGATTCGTTAGAGACAAACCCTAGGCGTTCAGAAATTCTTTTTCTATAGGCCGGATTTGACCTACTCCGCCATAATAATCTAAGTATAACAATCGGAAGAATTAGATATAAAAAGACAGAATAAAGCGCGCGCCTAAACGACATTCAAACAAATCCCCAAGCTGTGCTTCACAAAAAATAAAAGGATACCACGTAACACTATAAATTATGACGGATTTATGGCAGACTCCGTCCCTTTTAAAATTTCTGCGGAACGACCATGAAAATTAGCGACAATAAAATTGCTTCACTTACTTACACACTTAAAAATGATGATGGAGCAGTATTAGATAAAGCTGACAACGAATCACCTTTTTTGTACATGCACGGCACTGGCGGAATTATTAAAGGCCTAGAAAAAGCATTAGAAAACAAAGAAGTAAACGACACCTTTAATTTAATTGTTGCACCTGAAGATGCTTACGGTGAACGCGACCCTAACTTGACTGAAGCTGTTCCACGCACAATGTTTGAAGGTATCGAAGACGAAAATCTGGTTGCTGGCGCACAATTTCATGCACAGACCGCTCAAGGAACACAAATCATTACCATCGCTGATGTAGAAGGCGATATGGTAAAAATTGATGCGAATCACCCTTTGGCAGGCGAAACTTTACACTTTGATGTTGCTGTTTTAGACATTCGCGATGCAACTGAAGAAGAAATTGCACATGGTCATCCACATGCGCCAGGTGGATGTGGTCACGATCACGGCTAAGCGCTAATACATCAGTTTAATTTTTTAAATACACCCCCCTACTTTTAGCCTGTTTTTATACCTATAAGTAGGGGGGTGTATTTTTTTGTATAATCTATATATGCATTTAATAAATGCTATTCCAGATGAACTAGTCTTCGTAAGGTAAAGCAATGACACTATTTTTAGTATTATTGAGCCGGAGAAATTCTTTCTCCAAGTTCTCGAAGTCAGGTAATTTATTCATGCCTTGTCTGTGAATATAAACATAACCTGCTGCAGCTCCTGCAACAAAACCAATCGGGTTCTTCACGCCGATGAGTGCTCTTGCTCCTATACCCGCTGAATAAATTAATTTTCCACGTTGTGACTGCTTACTTTTATGTCTTCCCGATATACACCACTCAACAAAGTGCTCACAATTATTATGTAAAATATGATATTGGGCCTCCCCTAATCTTAAAGATGCCCGGACAATCGACTCGTCTATTTGATACTTTCTATCTAGATGTGGCTTGATATGAATCTTTTTATTTTGCGCAAATTCTTCCAGTGATAATTCTTCGATAATACCGGGTGTAGATAAGTCATTTGCCAAACCGGAATAATGGATGACTTTATCGTCACCAATGCCTAAACCATGATGCGTGTATGATCCGGATGCTTTTTTGATATATAGATGCTGTCCTTTGTACATAGGTTTGAAATATCGGTTTATTTTGGTTTTGTTAAGTTAGCGTTAGGTTTTCTTTGGGTACAATACAAAGTCAAAAATGGTGTAATTACGTCATTTCTACTTAATAAATAACTAAAAATAAGACTACATACCCATTATTGCATGGCAAAAAAAACAATCATTTCTTATATATTTACCCTTATAGTGTTGATTCTAACACTAATATTGGTTTTTTTTGGCACCCCTTTACTGCCAAATGCGACCACCTCTGAGACTGTAAATACTCATATAAATTCTGTTATTTATAATGATGATTATTCCCTGAATTTAAACGATCAAGAACAAAAATACTTAAAAGATAATCCGACCATCAAGTTAGGTATAGATAGAGCATTCCCTCCCTTTGGATCCATCACAGCCGAAGGTAATTATGTTGGCTTCTCTGCAGACTACATGAGAATTCTGGAACATCGTTTAAACATAAAATTTGATATTTTCAAAGATTCTCCTTGGGGAGAAACGATGCAAATGGCAAAAACAGAACAGCTTGATGTTGTTTCTGCTTTGGTAAAAACAAAAGAACGCTCGAAATTTTTAACCTTCACGCCAGTTTTTGCCCACAATCCAACCATCATTATCAATAACGGTATCAAAAACGGCTATATCGGCTCACTGGATAAACTGAACGGCAAAACAGTTGCCATTGAAAAAGGGTCTTATGCGGCTGGGGAAATTAGTAAAAAATACCCGAATATTAAGCTGATGGAGGTAAAAAACACGAGTATGGCACTCAGCCTAGTGAGTATAGGCAGTGCCGATGCTTACGTAGGCAATGCTGTAACAGCAAGTTATGAGATTAAAAGGTTAGGGCTTCAAGATCTTTCATTTTCTGGGGAAACTGAATATTCAAGCAATCACAGCGTAGGCATTAACAAAAATAAGCCCGTTCTTGCAAGCGCTATTAACAAAGCACTCGCATCAATATCTAAACACGACCGTGCAGCTATCAAAGAATACTGGCTTGGTATCGACATCGTGCCACAAGTAACGATTAAAACAGCGATCTCTGTTGGCTCGATACTTTTAGGAATCTTATTACTATTACTAGGCTGGCTTGTAAGTTTAAGACACTCCCAATACAGATTAAAAAAGAGTCAGGAGCAGATTAAAACCCAATCCGAAATCGATCACTTAACTGGATTAGCTAACCGCAGAAAATTTTATAGTATTCTCGATACACAGATTAAAAGTAATACCGACTTCACCCTATTCTTTCTGGATCTGGATTTATTTAAAGAAGTGAATGACTCGCTAGGTCACGCAGTGGGAGATAAATTACTTATTGAAGTGGCAGCTCGAATAAAAACCTGCATAAGAGACAGCGACACGATTGCAAGATTAGGCGGAGACGAGTTTATGATCATTCTGCCACACATCACTGATTGTGATAAAACTGAAAACATAGCCAATAACATCAAGACAAGCCTGAACAGACCTTTTACAATTCAGGAGAATCAAATCAATATTACGACAAGTCTCGGTATTACACGATATCCAGATGACGCAGATAATGCTGAACAATTAGTGATTAATAGCGATCAAGCGATGTACCACTCAAAGAAAAAAGGTAGAAATCGCTTTTCCTATTTCAATAAGGCCATGCAGACTGACTTACATAATAAAAACAGCCTAATCAGTGACTTACAATTAGCATTATCAAAACAACAATTTGAGCTTCATTATCAGCCGATCATAAAATTAGACGATAACACCATTACTAAAGCCGAGGCTTTAATCCGCTGGAAACATCCGTCGCGTGGTTTTGTTTCACCTGAAATATTTATCCCACTTGCAGAAGAAATTGGATTAATCAACGATATTGGCGAATGGGTATTTTTGGAAGCTACCATTGAAACCGTTGAAGTTGTAAAAAATCATGGCAGTGATTTTCAAATGAGTATTAATACCTCTCCCCTTCAATACCGTAAAAATGGCATGAATATTTCCAGTTGGTTTAATCAATTACATGCCTACGGCTTAACTGGCAGAAATCTGGTACTTGAAATTACCGAAGGGATATTAATGGAGACCAGTGAATCGGTCAGAAAGAACCTTCATCAATTAAAAGATCTAAATATTGAAGTTGCGATAGATGATTTTGGAACGGGATACTCCTCACTTTCTTACCTTAAGAAATTCGACATTGATTACTTAAAAATAGATAAGTCTTTTATTCAGAATTTAACTGAAGACTCTGATGATATTGCCTTGGTTCAAGCGATTATTATGATGGCACATAAACTTGGCTGTAAAGTGATTGCAGAAGGCATAGAAACCGAAACTCAAAAAAGTATTCTTACTGATGCTGGCTGTGATTATGGACAGGGTTATTATTTTTCAAAACCTGTAAATGCCACAGATTTCCACTTATTACTAGAAAACTGGAACAATAATCAAAGAATGGAAAAGGATACAAAAACATTACCTTTATTCGAAGATAATATTACGACTCTTACACCGAGAGCTTGAGTAAAACTTCAAGGTATTGCATCGTATATAGGCGTTGCTAGAAGATAAGCAATGTAAACAACCATAGTAAGCGTCAAAATCACATTCGCTGTCTTCCAATCGAATCGGAAAACAATACAGCTACTATCGTAGCAATAATGAGTGCAATACCATGTGCTTTATTTAAGACATCCTTATAAAAAACCCTCTATAAGTAGGGGGGTGTCTTATTCTATTTGTTTATATGATTTAACTAGTTGTTTAGCTAATTGTTTAGCTATATGTATTTACTTAAGATTTAAGCCTATTACTTTGACCAATTCATCATCGATATAGACTAACGGCATACGATCACGCATCCAGGGTGGGACACCCTCTTCCTGAAAAATATTCTTTAAACTTAAATTTCCTCTGTTGGCTATTCTAATTTTCTCTCCACCTTGTCTAAATTTAACTGTTACCTTAGATGCTTGTTCACGTTGTTCTTCAGATAGCTCTTCAGGATGAATAACTAGATTTAAAGAGTCGATTGTTAAAGCCGAGCTGACATCCCAGTCAAATTTTAGATTTGAATCATGGTCCAGTAATGGCTCCGAAATATAGAGATCATCTTGAAAACGTCTTAGCTGGGTACCCTGCCATTCCAACAAAGGTTGAGTACCTTGATTCGCTTCAATAACATTAGAAAATAAATGTTGGAGCTTTTTCTCAGAAGGATAAGAAAAGCCACTATCCGCAATCCAAAAACGTAATACTAATTTCTGTTTAGCTTTGCTTAATCGCTTTAATTTGGCTGTGGATAGAGCATTTTTACTATAGTCATAAACCTGCTTAAATGCATTCTCCGCGACTTCATTTAAAATTTCTTTCGTTTCTGATTGAATTGAAGCAGAACGAGAAATAGATTTATCTATACCTGGCCAGCGCAGTCGAAGCTCTGGAAGTATTCGTTGTCGTAAGTAATTACGATCGAATGCCTGATCGAGATTACTTGGATCTTCAACAACATTTAACTGATGTTGCTTGGCGTATTTCTCTAACGATTCTCTATTATATGAAAGTAATGGTCTCAATAGCTGACGCTCTGAATCTTTGGGTCCAAACAGTCTTGAGATAGGCATTGAAGCCAAACCATCAACACCCGCGCCACGAAACAAATTCAGCAGAAAGGTTTCTGTCTGGTCATTCTGGTGATGTGCGGTAAGTAGAGATTCGTCTTCTTTTAAGGTTTGATGAAGAGCTTTATAACGCTCTGTACGCGCCACTTCTTCAATGCTTTGACCTTTGGGTATTTCCAGATTCAGTGAAATCACTTCAAATGGGATACCCAATGCTATACACGTATCTTCACAATGTTGAGACCAGCTCAATGAGCTTGTCTGCAAACCGTGATTAACATGAATCGCTCTGACGACATTTTGAGCAAGTGGGATTTGTGAGAACAGATGAAGTAAAACGTGAGAATCCAAACCGCCACTGTAAGCAATAACTAGTTTGTTATCTGGGGCATGTACTCTTAGATGTTGATAGACTTCACTAACATTTATCATTACTTAATTGCGGATACTAAGTGTAGCCCCTCAATCTATCTAAATATATCGAAATAGATTCAAAATTAGTTTAAGAACTATTAGGTGATTGAAAGAATCCTTAATAAACAGTTATATCAGCGATACTCAAGAATCAAACTGACCAAAGCTCATAAGCTTCTGATAGCGTTTTTCAAGAAGCTGATCCGTACTTAATGCACGCAACTCTCTTAAACTTGCTTCTAATGCTTCACGGATACTAACTGCAACCGCATCATAATCGCGATGTGCACCACCTAAAGGCTCAGCAATAATTCGGTCTATAAGCTTCAGCTTACTCAATTTATCAGCCGTTATACCTAGTGCTTCGGCAGCTTCTGGTGCTTTTGCCGCATCTTTCCACAAAATAGATGCACAACCTTCCGGAGAAATGACCGAATAAGTACTGTATTGCATCATCATGACACGATCAGCAACAGCTATAGCCAAAGCCCCACCAGAACCACCTTCACCCATAATAGTGGATACAATCGGTGTTCTTAATTTAGACATTTCAAACAGATTTCTGGCAATAGCTTCACTTTGGCCACGCTCTTCCGCTCCTATCCCAGGGTATGCACCTGGTGTATCAACGAAAGTTAAAACGGGCAAATGAAATTTTTCAGCCATTTTCATTAAACGCAATGCTTTGCGGTAGCCTTCTGGGCGAGGCATACCAAAATTACGTTTGATATTTTCTTTAGTATCGCGACCCTTTTGATGACCGATGACCATAATCGGATTCCCTTCAAAACGGGCCATTCCACCTATAATCGCTTTATCATCACCATAGGCCCTATCACCATGTAATTGCTGGAAGTCGGTGAATATGCGATCAATAATATCAAATGTATAAGGACGCTTAGGATGTCTGGCTAACTGGCCAATTTGCTTTGAGGTAAGCTTTGAAAAAATAGACTTGGTGAGAGTATTCGCCTTCTCTTCCAGACGTTCAACTTCATCGCCTAGGTTTACATCAGAGCTACTCACGTAGCGCAATTCGTCTATTTTAGCTTCTAATTCAGCAATTGGCTGCTCGAAGTCAAGAAAATCTGGGTTCATATGTATACTTTCTAGATGTTGCTATTACTTTTGATCTTGGCTTGCGATTTCTTCGTGGACTTTTTTCATATCAACTTCTTTCACTTTACCGATAACATCTTCCAATTGTTCTGCATTTAACATGCCTGGCTGAGAGAACAATACTACTTGCTCACGGAAAATCATCAATGTTGGGATCGAACGGATCTGAAAATGCCCAGCTAACTCTTGCTGAGACTCAGTATCAATCTTACCGAATACGATGCCTTCGTGCTTATTTGATACTTCTTCGTAGATAGGAGAAAAAGATTTACAAGGACCACACCACTCTGCCCAAAAGTCGACAATAACTATATCGTTCTTCTCTATAGTTTCTTCAAAAGTCTCAGCTGTTATATCGATGGTCGCCACTATGCGCTCCTATTTAAGTAATTAATTAATATGCTGGGGAATATAAGGTTTAGCGCAAGGAATAGCAAGTTGCCGTAACTTTCACTACATTTTAATTTAAAAATTATTATGATCCCCAGACAGGTAATATTTCGTGAGGAATTTCAAGGTGCTCAAGAATTCTGGCAACCATAAAATTGATAATATCATCCAGAGACTCAGGTTTATGATAAAAACCAGGGTTTGCAGGCATGATCACTACCCCCATTCTTGAGAGTTTTAGCATATTTTCTAAATGAATATCGGAGAATGGGGTTTCACGTACTACCAATATAAGTTTTCTGCGCTCTTTAAGTGCAACGTCAACCGCTCGCTCCAATAGATTATTACTGCTTCCAATTGCTATAGCTGACAAAGTTCCCGTGGTACATGGACAGACCACCGTAGCGTCTGTAACACCGCTACCACTAGCAACTGGAGCCATCCACTGTTCGCGCTCATACACTTTTAATTGCTCTGGTTCAGCTCCATATAGCTCGCTAAAAAACACTTCAATATCCGCAGCTCTTGAGGGTATTTTTATCTCAGTTTCAGTATTAATAACAATTTGAGCTGGCCTTGATATTAACAATGTTATGGTTTTTTTTGCTTTTACCAACTCTTCTAGCAAACGTAAGCCATACTGAGCACCTGAGGCGCCAGTCATAATCAATGTAATGGATTGGGTCGGCATTATTTTTTTAGATTTTCCAGCTCAAGTAAAAGCTTTTCGTGAATACCACCAAATCCGCCATTACTCATTACAAGAATATGATCTCCACTTTGAACGCTTGGCATTATTGACTGTATCAACTGGTCAATATCACTGTGCAAGCTCGCTTTATCACCCAAAGCATCAATGACGTCATGCATATTCCAGTCAACATTTTCAGGTTGAAATAAAACCACCTGATCAGCTTCCTCTAGGGAATTTGCTAAGGTTAGTTTATGTACACCTAATTGCATAGTATTAGATCGAGGTTCAAGAATGGCGATGATTTTTTTGTTAGAAACATTCTGCCTTAAGCCCTTTAAGGTAGTTTCGATGGCAGTCGGGTGGTGAGCAAAATCATCATAAACCCGAACACCATTAACTTCTCCACGAAGCTCCATGCGTCGTTTTATGCCTTTAAACTCGGACAATGCCTCAATAGCAAATTTAGCCGGAACTCCTGCATGTCTTGACGCGGCGATAGCGGCTAAAGCATTTGCCACATTATGCTTACCTAGTAATGACCAATTTACAATGCCTTGTTCCTTACTATCAAAAAGCACTTTAAATTCACTACCATCTGAATTTATGTACTCAGCTGTCCAACCTTTAACTGCTCCATCATTCATTTCACTTAAGCTTTCAGCAGAAGCTGAGAATATTTCTTGTGGTGTCCAGCAGCCTTGCTCTAAAACATCACTGATGTTTTCTTCTTCATCATTTAATACGATCAAACCGTTCTGTGGAACCATTCTAATCAGATGATGAAATTGAGTCTTGATTGCATTTAAATCAGGGAATATATCTGCATGATCATATTCCAGATTATTTATCACTAAAGTACGAGGGTGGTAATGAACAAATTTAGAACGCTTATCAAAGAATGCAGTATCGTACTCATCGGCCTCTACAACAAAAAATGGAGAATCTCCCCCTAATCTCGCTGAAACACCAAAATTCTCAGGCACACCGCCAATTAAAAATCCTGGGCTCAAGCCAGCATATTCCAATATCCAGGCTAGGATACTCGCTGTTGTGGTTTTACCGTGAGTGCCAGAAACTGCTAAAACCCAACGATCCTTAAGAATATTTTCATAAAGCCATTGCGGGCCTGAGGTATAAGGTAAGTTTTGATTGAGCACATACTCAACCACTTCTTTTCCTCTACTCATCACATTTCCGACGACAATCTGGCTTTGCTCACCAGTTTCTAAACTGGATTCTATCTCGGCTTCTATCTGAGCCAGATGTTCAGGCTTAAAACCTTGATCTAACTTGATTCCCTGGGACTCAAGCATCGTACTCATCGGCGGATAAACATTTTCATCAGAGCCACTGACAGTTACACCCGATTCTCTTGCCAATAAAGCAATACCACCCATGAAGGTACCGCATATACCTAAAATATGAATACTCATATTACGTTTAAGCCTTGTATACTTTAAAGATCATCTAAGCTTTCCAATCGATCAATGAGATCTGAGGCTGAATTTTTAGACGATTTACCATCTGTAATTAGATAGTCTCGGCGCTGCAACCAGGCATCTCTGATGGCAATATATTGATCATTAGATATGTTCTCAAATGCTCTTTCTTCATTGAGTAGATCTGCTCTTTTATCAATTAACTCAAGAGCCATATAATACAAGCTTTCATCTGAGTAATTGGTTAAATCGGTAACTCTATCCACAGTAAATTTTGCACCAGCATCACGAATAGTCGATGGACCGAAGAATGGTAACATTACATAAGGACCAGAACCTACACCCCAACGTGCAAGAGTCTGCCCAAAATCCTCATTATGCTTCTCCAAACCTGCCGCAGAAGCGACATCTAGCAAACCAGCAAAACCAAACGTTGAATTAAATACAAACCGCTCAGTATCATTAATGGCATCACTGACTTTGAACTGTAATAGATTATTAATTGCGTTACCTACATCACCCAAATTTGAAAAGAAATTTGTGACACTAGTATCTACGAAGTCTGGAGTGACAACCTTATAACCCTTTGCAACTGGTTTTAAGAAATGTTTATCCAAACCTACATTGAATGAGTAAATACTGCGATTGAATTTTTCGAAAGAGTCTATATTAGATGAATTATTCGCATCAGAAGTTACACCTGCACTTGAGGATTCTACTCCATTAGCTTGTGTTTTATTTTGACTACATGCCGTTAAAGACATTAGTAATGTCAAACTCAAAAAAACGTTTTGAGTAATTTTGTTAGTTTTTAATCCCATTATTCTCTTCCTTAAGAGATAAAATTCATTATAAAAAATTTAGATAATGAATTCGTAATTATATATTGAGGGGATTATATGTAAATTTTGTATTAATGTATTATTATATTAGAAACTTAAGCTTTTAATTCGCTACTTTTTCGTCCACATGACTATCTAACATATGGTTTCTAATGACGATTTCCAAAGGCCCTGGTCGTGCAATTTCATATCCCTGACCATAATCTACGCCCATTTCTCTTAGCAGATGAATGATTTGCTCATTCTCTACATACTCAGCTATGACTTTAAGATTCATCGTATGACCAACCTGATTAATTGACTGCACCATCGTTTTTGCAACTTCATCATTAGCGATATTTTTAACGAAACTACCATCAATTTTCAAATAATCAACATCTAGAGATCTTAAGTAACCGTAAGAACTGACACCCGTTCCAAAGTCATCTAATGAGAACTTACAACCCAATGCTTTCAAAGATGCCATTAATGAATTAATTAATGTTAAATCCTCAACAGCAACCTGTTCCGTAATCTCGAAACACAACATCTGTGGATCTACCCCAGAACTTTTAATTTCCTTAGCAACAAAATCAAGAAAATGTGGATCATTTAGACTCTGACCAGATAAGTTAATCGCAAAAACAGGAAGTGGGCTTTGCTCAGGCAATGTACTGATTTGCTTTAATACATTTCTAATAACCCATTTATCTAATTCAGGCATCATCGAATAATATTCAGCAGCAGATATAAACTCATCAGGCGCTATTGGATTTCCTTTCTCATCAGACAGTCGAATCAATAACTCATAATGATAGAAAGGTTTCTTAAATTCGCTCTCCTTCAATGGATGAATAGGTTGCGCGTGCATGCGGAAACGATTTTCCTGA
Source organism: uncultured Cocleimonas sp. (assembly GCF_947495625.1). Lineage (GTDB taxonomy): Bacteria > Pseudomonadota > Gammaproteobacteria > Thiotrichales > Thiotrichaceae > Cocleimonas. Next base: position 119,824 of record NZ_CANLZW010000007.1, on the reverse strand, counting down.
AGTGCTTTCTTGAGAATCATTACCCACTCAAGATTACCTTCCATTTTCTGGATTTCTGAATCTTCTGGCTTATAAGCAGATAGACGATTACCACCGCGCTTATTTGCTAGATTACACGCCGTATTGGCTTCAGAAATCGCTCTGGTTGAAGAAGTCGTTGTTTGATCCACAACCACAAAACCACAACTCATAGTAATTGAGTATTGCTGACCACGTGACATGAATTTGTATTCAGAGACATCGCTTAAAATTTCTTGAATAGTTTTAATCGCTGAAGCCAACTTGCGCTCACAGAAAACCACTGCAAACTCATTAGCTCCTACTCTTCCGACGATATCTAACTGAGTATACAAATGATTCTTGATTTGCTCACCCATGCAGGTAATAAGGTTATCACCACTGGCATAACCAATCGTATCGTTGATCACTTGAAATTGATCAATTGAGAAATAGGCCAATACATGTTTCGAACTGTGCTTATGCGCGTTATCTATAAGTTGCTTAACTTCAGCATCAAATGATTTACGATTTAACATTCGCGTCAAACCATCGTATGTTTCAAGGTTTGATAGTTTAGACTCAAGCGCTTTTCGTTCTGTAATATTATCTAGAACAAGTAATATATGATCTTGCTCCTGATCACCGTAACGTCTCAATGGAATAAGATTTAATTCAATAGATACTGTCTGATTCATCGTTGTTTGTAATAAACAATCTCGCGTCATGCGTTCCCTTAACAGTGAGGTATCACCACCTAATACACCTTGTAAAACTCTGCCAGTATTAGCATTGAGTAAGGTAAAGATCTCACTATAATCACGCCCCATAACACGCCTGAGCTTGCAACTAAGCATATTCTCGGCTTCTGGATTCAGATATATTATTTTGTTATCAAGATTGAGTATTACGATGGGCTCAGGAAGTAATTTATATGCATCTTCCTGACAATTTTCCGATGATTCTTCGAATTGAGTTTTATGTTTCTTATAGTAGTAAAACATATAAAGACCCATAGCGATGATTATCAACATCAAGCTGATTATCACTATGGAAAGAATATTTATTTCAGTATTAGGCACGAATTATTATATGTCTTATTAGAGACTAGTAATCTCAATTTATTATTATTGCTAATATTTTTACACAACCTAAATGAATCTAAGCTTAAGTTGAGCCCTGAATCGTTTGATCTACTTCAATTCTATAAAATAAATCAATAGACATAAAAAAGCCGCCTGATAAAAAGGCGGCTTTCTGTAAAAAGTAAAAATTATACTTTTTCTTTGATTCTTGCAGCTTTACCAGTAAGACCACGTAAGTAATAAAGCTTTGCACGACGTACAGCACCTTTACGCTTAACTTCAATACCAGCAATAGTGTGACTGTAAGTCTGGAAAACACGCTCAACGCCTTCACCGTAAGAAATCTTACGAACTGTAAACGCAGAGTTTAAACCACGATTTCTAATTGCAATAACAACGCCTTCGAAAGCCTGAATACGTTCGCGCTCTCCTTCAACAACTTTAACTGAAACTACAACAGTATCCCCAGGATTGAAATCAGGAACTTCTTTGCTCATTTGCGCGGCTTCAATTGCCTGAATAATCGTACTCATGTTTATACCTCTAAACCTATGTGTTATTTCTTAAAATATTTCAAATATTCATCAAGTAATTTCTGATCTTCATCACTTAATGATCTGTTTTCTAATAAATCAGGACGTTTTTGAAATGTTCTTCCTAACGCCTGTTTTCTTCGCCAACTAGCAATCGCTTTATGATCACCACTCTTCAAAACTGCCGGCACTTCTAAATCTTCAACAACCTCTGGCCTAGTGTAATGACCATGATCTAACAAATCATCACTAAATGAGTCTTGCTCTGCTGACTCATTATGACCTAATACTGATGGTAGTAAGCGAGTAATACCGTCTATTACTACCATTGCTCCAAGCTCACCACCACTTAAAACATAATCACCAATAGACCATTCTTCGTCGACTTCTAATTCAATTACGCGCTCATCAACACCTTCATATCGGCCACATAACAAAATCAGAGATTGCTCATTAACCGAAGTATCTAGCAACATTGATTGTTCTAACGGCTTACCCTGAGGACTTAAGTAAATTACTTTTGTCTTTTCAGGAGCTTGTTTCTTAACTTCACGAATTGTCTTCAATAAACAATCCGCTTTCATGACCATTCCTGGTCCACCGCCATAAGGACGATCATCAACCGTTCGATGAACATCTTCTGTTTGATCCCGAGGGTTCCAACAGTGCAACTCAATCAAATCACGTTTTTTTGCCCTACCTGTTACACCAAACTCTATAACAGCTTCAACCATTTCAGGCATCAATGTAATCACATCAAAACGCATGAGAACCTAAAACTCTGGATCCCAATCAACAATCATCAAGGACTTTTCAAGATCAATCGACTGTATAACATCACCCATAATATAAGGCAGCATACGCTCTTTGATCTCTGTACCGTCAGTATCTTTAACAATTAAAACATCGTTACTGCCAGTATCGAAAAGCCAGTCAATTATTCCTAGCTTTTCACCTTCTTTTGTCTCTACAGAAAGACCAATTAAGTCCCTCCAGTAGTATTGACCTTCAGCGAGTTCTTTCAACTGATCCTTATGGATAGCAATTTCAGAACCTACAAATGCTTCAGCCTGATCGCGATAGTGAGTATTTTCAAGCAAAGCGATAATATTCTTACCCTGCTTTTTACCATCGACAACCTTTATTGGCTTCCAATCATCCCCTCTTCTCTTGATAAACCACTCTTTGTATTCAGTGATTTGTTCACGAGGAGAAGTATGAGAGAAAACCTTAACCCATCCTTTTATTCCATGTACTCCGGAGATTTCTCCCAGAATGATGTAATCGTTAGATTGGCTCATACAGCCGAATCAATCTAATTAAGAAGCTACAGCAGTTTTAGCTGACTCTTTTAATAAAGTAGAGATACGTGTAGAAAGTTGCGCACCTTCTTTGATCCAATGATCAACACGGTCTTGCTTAAGCTCTAAACGAACTTCCTGACCAGTTGCACGAGGATTAAAAAATCCTAGTCTTTCAATATATCCACTGTCACGTGGCTTACGTGAATCAGTAACAACAATTTTGTAAAAAGGACGTTTCTTAGAACCGCCACGAGCCATACGGATTGTAACCATAATCTTAAAATCTCAATTAACGCTAAATACTCAACAAATCGTTCTTCATTTATATCTAGGATATGAATGAATCACAAAATACGAGCAACTAACTATCTTGCCCTAAAGCAACAGAAAAATAATCGCGCAATTCTACGCTTTTTATTTGAAAAAGAAAGTATATTTTCTAATGAAATAAACGAAAAGTGCCAGTTTTAATTATTACTGGTCATTTTGCATTTAAAAAGTGCTTCCAGAAATCAGATTGTACCCTAAATTCCAGAATCTACATACCGGGAAAACCACCACCGCCACCCATTCCGGGAGGCATTTGACCTTTCATGCCACGCATCATTTTCTTCAAGCCGCCACCTTTAAATTTTTTCATCATTTTACTCATTTGCTTATGTTGCTTGAGTAAACGATTAACGTCTTGAATTTGCAGACCGCAACCTGCAGCGATACGCTTTTTATGTGAACCTTTGATGACCGCAGGAAAACGTCTTTCTTTTGGCGTCATCGAATTAATGATAGCAACCATGCGATTTACTTCTTTATCGCCAGCACCATCTTGAACGGCCTGAGTCATCTTACCCATTCCTGGCAACTTATCCATTAAGCCACCCATGCCACCCATCTTTTGCATTTGAAGCATTTGATTACGCAAATCCTCCAAATCGAAACCTTTACCCCTATTCAGCTTCTTTGCTAATTGCTGGGCATCTTTATGGTCAACTTTACGCTGCGCTTCCTCTACTAAAGAAAGTACGTCTCCCATTCCAAGGATACGAGAAGCCATTCTCTCTGGATGGAACGGCTCTAGCTCATCAATCTTTTCACCCATACCGATGAATTTGATTGGCTTGCCAGTCACTTCACGTACAGATAGGGCTGCACCACCACGTGCATCACCATCAGCTTTGGTCAATACAACACCGGTTAGTGGCAATGCATCACCAAATGCTTTTGCGGTATTCGCTGCATCTTGACCTGTCATAGCGTCAACGACAAATAAAGTCTCTACTGGATTAACCGCTGCATGGATTAATTGAATTTCTTCCATCATGTCAGTATCAACATGTAATCGACCTGCTGTATCCACTAACAGCACATCGATATGATTTCGCTTGGCATACTCTAAAGCAGCCTTTGCGATATCAACAGGTGACTGCCCTACATCACTTTCGATGAAGGTTGCTTCAACCTGACCTGCCAATGTCTCTAACTGCTTAATCGCCGCTGGACGATAAACGTCACAACTCACCATTGCGACAGTCTTCTTTTCTCTTTCTTGAAGAAGTTTGGCTAATTTACCTGCAGTGGTTGTTTTACCAGCACCTTGCAAACCCGCCATTAACACAACAGCTGGTGGTTGAGCATTTAAATCAAGAGACTCGTTTGCCTCACCCATGATTTTGACAAGTTCGTCATTAACAACTTTAACCAGCGCCTGACCAGGAGACAAACTCCCCTGCACTTCAACACCAATGGCGCGTTCTTTGACTTTATCAACAAAGGTTCTAACAACTGGTAGCGCAACATCCGCTTCCAATAAAGCCATGCGAACTTCACGCATAGCATCTTTAATATTGTCTTCTGTTAGTCGCGCCTGACCTTTTAGTTTCTTGACTGTATGGGAAAGACGATCACTTAAATTCTCAAACATCTATAAATACTCTTTTATGTTTTGTTCTTTTCTTTAAAATAGGCTCTAAAATGAGCCTTAAAACAACTCTATAAATAAAAAGTTATTCTTTAATTAATTTTTTTAAACGACAAGTAATCGTCTAGTATAACATTAGCTTTCATTACTCTATAATGAATATCTTAGTCGACACGCATTATAATTAGAGACTAACAAAATTTCATCCCAGTAAATCAAAGATATTATAAAGAGATCAAACAGACGATAACTCATGACAGCTAACTTATTGAACTTTGCGGCGATTATATTCTATTTAATCAGTTGGTATATGATAACTGCCTGTGTTCGTGCCAGCATAGAAAATCCTGATACCTGTAAAGACAAAAGAAAATACTTTTTTATTGTCTGGTTTATTGCTCTAGCCATTCACATTATAAGTATTCATACGCCTTTAATGAATGGAGAGCCGTTATCATTTAGCTTCTTTACCTTATCTTCTTATGTCATGTGGTTTATCAGTCTATTACTGTTTATAACAACCATCACCAGAAGGATCGAGTCACTAGCCATTATTGTACTCCCTATTACGGTAATCAGCCTGCTTAGCAGCACCATTGGCTCAGGCTCAGAAAGAGTCGTGCATATGCATAGCGGTCTGGGCATTCATATTTTAATTTCACTGTTAGCTTACAGCGTATTAATGCTGGCATCATTCCAGTCACTGCTGTTACATACCCAGAACAAGCACTTGCATAACCGCCAAAACAATGGCTTCATTCGTACACTTCCTTCGCTTGAAGATATGGAACACTTCCTATTCAGGCTGATTAACATTGGCGTGATTTTATTAACGATCAGTCTCGTTACCGGTTTCTATTATCTTGAAAACCTATTTGGCTCGAATGTCGCGCACAAAACCATTCTCTCCATTATCTCCTGGGTGATTTTTACTTCACTACTAATTGGACGATGGAAATATGGCTGGCGTGGTAAAATAGCCGTTCGCTGGACCCTCGCAGGATTTTTTGTATTGGCATTGGCTTTTTTTGGCTCAAAATTCATTCAGGAATTTATTGTCGATAAACCAATAGCTCAAATTGACACCCCCCTACTTTTAGAAAGAAATAGTTAATACACGTGGACATCAATGAAATTCCAGTAGGAATATTATTCCTGGTGCTCATGATTCTATTTTTCATGTCAGCATTTTTCTCAGGAACAGAAACGGCATTAATGTCGTTAAATCGCTACAAACTTAAGCACCTTTCGAAAAAGAACAAAGGCGCGAAACTCGCAATGCAACTCCTGCAAAAACCAGACAGGCTAATCGGCGTGATTCTGATTGGCAACAATCTGGTTAATATCCTCATCACTCAATTAGCCACCTATCTCGGTTTTCTTCTGGGCGGTAGCGCTGGTGTAGCCATCTCCACAGGACTGTTAACCTTAGCTCTGTTAGTGTTTGCCGAAGTCACCCCAAAAACCATTGCTGCGTTGCGCTCAGAACAGATTGCACTGCCTGCATCTTATGTATATGTAGTTATGCTGAAGTTTGCTTACCCTCTGGTTTGGGTAATAAATCTCTTTGCAAATATGGTGGTGCGTCTGGTGGGGGTTGACCCTCATGCCACCGATGATCAATCACTGAGTCACGAAGAACTTAAAACCGTCGTCATTGAAGCCAGCGGATTAATCCCCGAGAACCACCAAGACATGCTTATGCGTGTTCTGGATATGGAATCAATCACCGTCGAAGATATTATGATTCCACGAACCGATATCAGCGGCATCGACCTTACGGATGACTGGAATGATATTGAAGAACAAATCCTGCGCAGTAATTTTACCCGCCTACTGATTTACCGAGGCAGTATTAATAATATTGTTGGCTTCTTGCATTTACGCCGCATCATGCCTTTGTTCCATGAAGACAAAATGGATCGCGAGCGCTTTGAAAACCTCATATCGCCCGCACACTTTACCCCAGAAGGTGTCCCACTAACGCAGCAATTGATTAACTTTCAGGACGAACGCCGCCGCATGTCATTAGTTGTCGATGAATATGGCGATATCCAGGGACTTGTAACACTCGAAGATATTCTAGAAGAAATTGTTGGGCAATTTTCAACATCGCCAGCCAACTTCGATTACGAAGCAAAAGTAAACGAAGACGGTTCGATCTGGATCGAAGGTGCCATGCATATTCGTGACATCAATCGTCAATTGAATATGGAACTACCTACCGACGGCGCGAAAACCATTAATGGTCTCGTTACAGAAGAACTCGGACATATACCTACACCGGGAACCAGCATCCTGATAAACGACTACCCGATGGAAATCAGAAAAACACAAAATAATGTGATAAAAACACTGATTCTTTATCCACGAATTAATGATCACAGACGCATCATAGAAGATTAAAAAATGGCAAAACCTAAGACTGAATATCATTGCACCTCCTGTGGCACCGTCCACATCAAGTGGGAAGGCCAATGCAGTGAATGCAAGGAATGGAACACACTTGAAGAAAACGCCGTACAAAGTAGTTCAGCAGCGGGCACAGTGGCAGCAAAAGGTAGCCGTTTTCAAAGTTATTCGGGTGATGTCGGGCAAATTAAATCGATTAAAGACATCGACCTTAAAGCCGTACCACGCACCAAGACAGGACTATCCGAACTCGATCGCACCTTAGGTGGCGGATTAGTCCAAGGCTCAGTTACACTCATTGGCGGTGACCCCGGCATTGGTAAATCAACCATATTGATTCAAGTACTCGCCAGCCTGTCTGATCTGCGCACGCTCTATGTCACCGGCGAGGAATCATTGCAGCAAGTCTCGATGCGCGCCACGCGTTTAGAACTCCCCACCGAACCATTACGCTTACTCACAGAAACCTGTGTAGAACGCATTATCGAACATGCCATGCATGAAAAACCCGATGTGATGGTGATCGACTCGATACAAACCATCCACACCGAAGAACTCAATTCAGCCCCCGGTGGTGTTAGCCAAGTACGTGAAGCCACCGCAAGACTCACACGTTTCGCCAAACAAACCAACACCTCACTATTTATTGCGGGCCACGTCACCAAAGAAGGCACACTCGCTGGCCCACGCGTATTGGAACATATGGTCGATACTGTACTCTATTTTGAAGGTGATCCCGGTGGACGCTATAGAATCTTGCGCGCAGTAAAAAATCGTTTTGGCGCAGTCAATGAACTTGGCGTATTCGCAATGACCGAAAAAGGTCTGATCGGCGTAAATAACCCGTCAGCCATATTCCTTTCCCGACATGAAACACCCGTAGCCGGCAGTGTGATAATGGTTACACGCGAAGGCACACGACCTTTGCTAGTAGAAGTACAAGCACTCGTTGATGATAGTCACGGACAACAGGCACGACGAGTTGTAATCGGTTTAGAACAAAACAGAATTGCCATGCTACTCGCAGTACTTCATCGCCACGGCGGTGTATCGATGTTTGACCAAGATGTATTCATTAACGTTGTCGGCGGAATGAAAATTACCGAAACCGGCGCCGACTTAGCGATGATACTCGCGGCCCTATCCAGTTTTAAAAACAAACCGCATCCATCAGATCTAGTGGTGTTTGGCGAAATTGGCTTAGCAGGTGAAATTCGCCCCGTACCCAATGGCGAAGAACGCCTCAAAGAAGCCGCAAAACACGGCTATAAACGCGCTATTATTCCAAAAGGTAATATGCCGCAGAAACCGATTCCTGGAATGAAGATAATGACAGCACAGCGATTGGAAGATGCTCTGGATTACTTGTAGTAGAGTTTAAAGGACACCCCCTACCTTTTCGGCACTTTTTTCAAATTAACACATCTATAATTTGGAATGTTAAACTAATAAAACTCTTACTAATTAAACAGTAAATCAGAAGATGAAAATCACCACTCTATTACTTTGTCTTTTATTTATCCCTTCTCTAGCAACATCTAGCAAGAAAGAAGATTGCATAGACTTCCTTCAAGAATTAAATTTAAAACCTACCGAGCTAACGTTCCAAAGCTGCAAAAAAGTCGAAAAAGCTCCAGCCGTTCTTTTTGAATCTTATTACTCAGTTTCAGGAGTACAAGCCAAAATCGTCGAAGACTTCTTACACAAAAAGTTCAACTTAAAAAGGCTACGTTTTGTTTGTTGTGGTTGGGAGACTAACCCTACAACTTACCAAAGCAAAAATGGAGATACCTATTCAATCAATATGCATTCATACGATGAATACAATTTCCAAGAAAAGTGGCGAGACTACAAAGAATTTAAAGTTATTATTGGCAAATATATAATTTTGCCGTAAGCGGGTATTACCCTCCCTGCTTTTATCAAAAAAATATGCTTAATTGATATAACTCTCACCTGATTTTAAGCGAGAATAAAGAATCGAAAGCCGTCATGAATTCGTGAAAATATTTTGTGAAAACATTTTCTGAATATCTTATCTAATCATTCCTATACTTAATTAAAAAGTAACAAGGAGTACCCATGTCACTGAGCAAAGAACAAATAGAACATTACCGGGAATTTGGCTGGGTTTCTCCTATAGATATCATGAGTGAAGACGAAGCAGCTTATTATCTTTCGCGACTAGAGCAAGCTGAATTAGATTACCCAGGTCAGTTTTCTGCCAGATATCGTAACAACGCGCATATTTCATTCCCGTTTATGGCTGAGCTTGCTTTCAATAAAAAGATAGTTTCTGCAGCCGCTTCTTTGGTGGGCGAGAATATGAGTTTATTGGGCACTGTTTTATTTGCCAAAGAACCTAAATCTTCTTCCTATGTCAGCTGGCATCAAGACGCTACTTATATGGGTTTAGCTTCTAATAATTTGACTACAGGCTGGCTAGCATTAACCCACAGTAATCTCGAAAACGGTTGTGTTGCGGTAATACCTAAAACCCATCACCAAGGAATGGTTAAGCACAACGATACGTTTGGTGAGGATAATATTTTAACGCGTGGACAAGAAGTAGCAGACATAGACAAATCAACCGCAGTGAACTTAATCCTGCGCCCAGGACAAATGTCCTTTCATGGACCTTGGTTAGTCCATGGTTCATTACCGAACAATAGTGATAGTCGGCGGATTGGCTTAGCCTTGCAATCTTATTTAGGCGATGATGTTAAGCCAGCTCGTGGTGAGCATCATGTGATGCATATTCAAGGAGCACCAGTCTCTAATGATTTTATAGAAGTCCCTCGACCTAGTGAAACCTATTCAGAAGAAAACAGATTAGCCAGAGACAAAGCTAATGATGCCTTTGCAGATGTACTTTACGAAGGCGCCAAAATGAAACGTAATATGTAAAAAAAGACACCCCCTACCTTTTAGGCTATTTTTTCAATCTAGCTCACAGACCGCTCCTGAAATTGCAACTCAGACAACCGCTTATACAGAGGCGAACTCTCCAACAACTGATCATGGTTACACGAGAAGGCACACGCCCACTGTTAGTTGAAGTACAGGCGCTCGTTGATGACAGCCACGGGCAACAAGCAAGACGAGTCGTCATCGGCCTAGAACAAAACCGTATCAATATGTTACTTGCGGTTCTATATCGCCACGGTGGTGTATCGATGTTTGACCAAGACGTCTTCATCAATGTAGTCGGCGGAATAAAAATTACCGAAACCGGCGCCGACTTAGCGATGATACTCGCGGCCCTATCCAGCTTTAAAAACAAACCACACCCATCAGATCTAGCCGTTTTTGGCGAGATTGGCTTAGCAGGTGAAATTCGCCCAGTAACCAATGGTGAAGATCGCCTCAAAGAAGCTGCTAAACATGGCTACAAACGCGCCATCATTCCAAAAGGCAATATGCCACAGAAACCAATTCCTGATATGAAGATAATGACAGCACAGCGGCTGGAAGATGCTTTGGATTATCTTTAGGTGAATTATAGTCACCCCCCTACTTTTAGTAGGTTTTGGTGCTTACTCGATAAAAAATCTAAGTAAAATAAATCAATATACTTACCATTTGTTCAGTTAATGAAAAAAGTAAACAAAAGCAATAAATTTATTGTGATATAAGTAAAGAATTACTGAAGTTCTCTAAATAATCTCAAAAAAAGTAGGCCAACGGCACGATAATAAATTAAAAAACCATCGGCCTTATTAATAGTCTGTTAGTCCCCCAAACTACCCACAATTGGTATTGAAAGATGAATAAACATGATGAATTACCGGTAGACCATGAAATTCCACTAATTGCATGGCTTAACAAGGCAATTAGAGCTGCCATGAGCATTTTAGCCATTTTAATGGTGCTAGTTATTTTTTGGGGAGTTGCAGATGTTGTATTTGTGCTTTATGAGAAACTACTATCACCTCCGCTTTTTATTCTTGAAGCATCTGATATATTAAAATTGTTCGGAGCCTTTTTAATGGTTTTAATAGGGGTAGAGGTTTACCAAAATATAGTTCTGTATTTGAAAACAAATATAATCCCTTTGAAACTAGTTATTTCAACCGCCTTAGTGGCAATTGCAAGAAAAGTTATTGTTCTGGATTTCAATGATATTGGGCCAATGTATATTCTATCAACAGCTGCTGTAACTTTGGCGCTAGGAATAACGTATTTCTTAATAGATAGACAGAATAAAGATTCGTAAGAACAGATTATTAGAGCCCGAACTGATTGTATATTGCGCCACAATGGCTCCCGGCACTTTTTAAGGAGTTAATATTTATGCCCTTATGGTCAAAAGTTTGTTGAACATTTTATTCCTCTTTACTGGTATAGCATTGCTTACCATAGGTGGTGAAGCATTGATTCGTGGCTCTCTAGCTGCGGCAAGACGTTTGGGTGTTTCGCCCTTGCTTAGTGGCATTGTTATTGTTGGTTTTGGTACTTCAGCTCCGGAGTTGGTAGTTTCCGTTAATGCTGCAATAGAGGGAAAGCCAGATATAGCTATTGGAAACGTTGTTGGCAGTAATATTAGTAATATATTATTAATTCTAGGAATTTGCGCGTTGATCACACCGTTAACGGTCAAACCATTGGTGCTAAAACGAGACGCTGCGACGGTAGTTGCAGCAAGCATATTGTTCCTCATTCTGGTAGGAGGAAGTGCTCTCGGTCGTGCCGATGCTGCTATCTTGCTTGCTGCCTTATTTGCTTACTTAATTTGGGCTTATTGGAGCGAAAGCTTCCACGCTTCACCTGCGGGGGAGCTACATCGAGCAGAATCAAAAGAAATATCTGTTGATTCGAAGTCAACGCTTTGGATTGTATTTGCCATAGGTCTTGGTTTGTTGTTATTAATAGGTGGTTCACAAGTTCTACTAATTGGGGCTATTGGCATTGCAGAACACTATAATGTACCAGAAGCCGTGATTGGTTTGACGCTAGTGGCGGTAGGTACATCTCTTCCAGAATTGTCTATATCGGTAATTGCAGCAGTTCGCCGACACGCTGATGTAGCGATTGGTAACATACTAGGAAGTAATATCTTCAACTTACTCGGAATTCTGGGTGTGTCAGCACTTCTTCAGCCACTTCCGGTTCATGCAAGAATCCTGCAGTTTGATCAATGGGTCATGCTTGGGACGTCTTTAATCTTGCTTTTGTTCTTGTACACGCAAAGACACCTGAGCCGACTTGAAGGTGGAATGTTACTGATAGGTTACGGCATATATGTCTGGCTAAGTTTTACGTTATTCCGTGGTTAACAAAGTTACTCGGTGCTGTGAACAAATACCCGAGGAAATGAAACAGTCAAAAGAGCAGCGAAAAAACTTATCAAATTCAAACAGATATTAATAAAATGACACCTCCCCCCACTTTTAGCCTATTTTCCAGAAACAGCCTAGCTCACCGAACGCTCCTGAAACTGCAACTCAGACAACCGCTTATACAGAGGCGAACTCTCCAGTAACTCATCATGCTTACCCTGCGCAACGAGTTTCCCCTCTTTTAATACTGCAATCGAATCAGCGTTACGAATAGTCGCTAAACGATGCGCGATAATCACTGTCGTTCGACCTTGCATTAAGTACTCTAAGGCTTGTTGAACGCGGTGCTCGCTTTCAGCATCTAGCGCTGATGTCGCTTCATCCAATAATAAAATCCTGGGGTCTTTTAAAATAGCTCGAGCAATGGCAATTCGCTGACGTTGTCCACCTGACAGGCGAACACCCTGCTCGCCTAAAAAGCTCTCATAACCATCAGGGAGTTTTCGTATAAATTCATGAGCATTAGCCGCTTTGGCGGCTTCAATCACTTCTTCTTTTGTGGCATCGGGCTTGCCGTAACGTATATTGTACATTACGTCGCTACTGAATAAAGTCGGTTGCTGAGCGACTACTGCAAGTTGTGAACGTAGGTCGCTAGGAAGAAGCTCTCGGATGTCTGTTTCACCTAAAGTTATAGTGCCCTGATCTGGATCATAGAAACGTTGCAGTAATTCGAAAACCGTTGATTTACCCGCGCCAGAAGGGCCCACTAGCGCCAGAGACTTACCTTCTTCAATGACTAGATTCAAATTATCCAAGGCCGCTACATCTGGTCTTGATGGATAATGAAAAGTGACGTTTTTAAACTGCATTCGCGAGCCGTTTTTATTAATACTACCTGCGCTTTTTGGCTTACTTGGCAAATCGATAACGCTCTTGATTGATAGTAATTCAAACAACCTTTCAGCTGCGCCAGCGGCACGTTGAACATCGCCAATCACTTCAGAAATAGTGGCAACAGAACCCGCGACCACAATCGCATAAAACACAAACGCACCTAGTTCACCGCCAGTCATAACACCATTGATCACATCATTGCCACCGACCCACAACATTGCCGCAATAGCGCTGAAGATTAACGAGATAACGACAGCAATTAACATGGCGCGTTGTTTAATACGTTTACGCGCTATCTCAAAAGCACCTTCGACGTGACCTGCAAACGCCTTACGCTCATTAGCCTCTTGAGTGTAACTTTGCACTGTTTTAATCTGTTGGATGATCTCGCCTGCATGGCTGCCGACATCGGCAATGGTGTCTTGGCTTTTGCGTGATAACTTTCGAACTCGACGGCCAAATAAAATGATCGGGACTAACACAATGGGCACACCGACAAGTACGAACATGGTCAGCTTTAAATTTGTAATTAAAAGCAGTATCAGCCCGCCACTAAAGGTAAGCAATGATCTCAATGCCATTGCTGCTGACGAACCAATGACCGTTTGTAGCAAGGTCGTATCGGTAGTCAGCCGCGACATGATTTCGCCGCTGCGGTTCTCTTCAAAATAGCTGGGATGCAGTGTTATCAGGTGATCAAATACGGCCTGTCGAATATCCGCAGATACCCTTTCACCCAACCACGAGACCAGATAAAAACGCGCATAAGTCCCAATTGCCATCAGCGCTGCAATTGCAATAATAAAAAGCGAAGCAGTATTGAGTTTATCGACAGAGCCCGCAACAAAACCATCATCGATGAGTATTTTTATACCCTGACCCATTGCCAGGGTAACTCCGGCGGTGAATATTAAGGCACACCCAGCCGCCACTAGCGTACTTTTGTAATTGAGTAAAAAACGGCCTAGCTGGATGAGCACTGAATAACTTTTATTTGCCATATATGGATTCTGCTGAGGGTTTGTTTTAGTATTGCATGGATGTAGGAAATGAACGCATACACTTTTCTAACTACTTGATTAACACCTCCAAAAATATCATCTCAGAGAGCTTAAGTATTAGGCGTTTTAACTAGACTTCAATGCGCATAGTCAATCTAGATAAGATTTAGATATAACGATAAAGGATTTAAAACAACTGTCCGTTGGCTTGCCATTTCTTGGTTCTTGATGATCCTAAAAAGCCACCTCCCCACTTACAGGCACTTTTTTGAAGTAATTATTATCTAACCTTTAAATATCAATGCCGCTCAACTAGCAAGAATAAACACTACAACATAACACCAATAATCTGCTTAAGCGCCAACACAGAAAGCAATACCAATATCACCCGATCAAACACGACTGCATTCATTCGTCTACCAATCATTTCACCGACAGGCAAACCTGCAAGCAATGGGATAAAAGCAAACAAACCCACAATAAATGTTTGAACATTCATCAAGCCGTAGGCTATTAGTAGTGGTATTTGAGCGACGCACATTGCGATAAAGAACACCGATATTGTAAAAATAAACACCGACCGGTTTAACTTAATAGCGTTAAGAAAGGTAAGAGATACAGGACCTGAAATACCGAGCGCTCCTTGCAATACTCCCCCACTCAAACCGGCATACCAGGCTAATTTTTTTGCACGTTCAAGCGGCAGTTGGAACACGGGCTTGGTCAGCCTTAATACGATATAGGCGAGCACAATAAGCGCCATTAAAATATTCAGTTGATCTACGGGCACGTAGGCAAGCATCATCGTCCCAAGTGCTGCGCCTAATAAACCGGCAATAGCGAAATTACGCGTGAATCTGGGTTCCAGGTTGTAGTTTCGATATTTATAAATCTGCAACGTATTGCTGAGAATGTTCGGAACAACCAGAATAGTTACCGCAAGACGTATATCATAGAACGCGGTGATCACCGGTATGGCAACAATAGGCATTCCCACACCCGTTGCCCCTTTTAGGACTCCGCCTAAAAATATGGCAAAGAAGATTGCCAGAACCCCAAAAGAGTCTGTATTTGAAAGATTAGAAAACATTTTATTTCACTGGATTCTCGTAACAACGTATTCGTTTTACACCTAAAACAGATTGTTTTATTTTAGATACTGATACTATCGTAGTAGGTATCCGTTGATTCTGTCGTTTTTCATACTCCAAATGTACGACTAAATATGCAGAGTGATGTTTTTGATTATGTGATTAAAGTAGCAACCTGAACAAAACGATCCGCATTTGCCGGTGACTCCGCCGCTATAAGCTCTGCATTCATGCCATCACTGGTCATAACCCTTTGTAAAGCCTGTTCTTCACTTAAACCAACGTCCACATGACGTTTCATCAATCGTCGCTTACATTCATCCACTGAGACATTCAGATACCATGCTTCATCAAATACTAAATCTCGTAATTGACTCCAGGGATCAGCATCCAGAAGCAAATAATTTCCTTCAACCAGCACAATCCGATGGGTTTTCAACAGTTTTATATCGTTTTCAATAGGATCGCCGATACGATGATCAAACGAAGAAAAGGAGCCCTCGCCCGAGCGTTTAGCCTCAATAAGATCATTGATGAACTTGGCTGAATTGAACGTAAAAGGTGCACCCCTTCGCATGTGAGCCTCTGCAGGGTCATCCATTTGATCCAGCTCGCTTCGATAGTAATGGTAGCCATCAAGAGGAATGACGAGCAATAAATCCTCCAGGCGTTTTTGCAACTCTGCAGAAAGCGTACTTTTCCCACTTCCTGGGCCACCTGCAAGCCCTATCCACAGCTGTTCTCCTTCGGCCATTTTATTGGCTCTGTCTCTAAGCTCTGCTGCTAGCTCATCATATTCTTGCATGTGTTTCAGACTCCTTATTTAATTGAAGAATAGTTGAAAAGCTTAAGAACACTGCTAAATATTTTACGATCTTATTTATTAGTCATAAAAACACACCCTTTTTATAATAAAACACACCCCCCTGGTTTCAGGCGTTTTTTTTCTAAGCTATCATCCAGCAATCACTTAAACCAATCATAGATAAAAAACCAATGGCCCATTCCGATAGACCCAATCCTGAAACAATTACTCTGGAAAACGGCGACTTAGCCGCAACACCCGATCAAGTGATCGCCGCTATCGAAGCGTTAAACTTCGAACAGGAAACCAAAGTCCACGAACCACTTTTCACTGTGGAACAATCCAAAAAAGTGACTTTCGACAAACCCGGCGCAAAAACCAAAAACCTATTCTTACGCAATAAAAAAGGTCGTATGGTTTTATTAGTGGTTGAACAAGATTGCATGATTGAGTTAAAGGAACTGCGCGACAAATTAGAACTCACTGGCGGACATTTATCGTTTGCCAGCACTGATCGATTGGGTCAATACCTTGGCGTGGTGCCTGGTTCAGTATCACCGCTAGCATTAATCAATGATCATTCAAACAGCGTACAAGTCTTTATTGAGAAGGCTTTAATCGAACAGGGATGGATTTATATGCACCCTTGCAGAAACACCCACACCACAAGAATGCGTTGCGGTGATTTACTCACATTGCTTGAAAGCTGGAATCATCCGGCAGGGATAATAGAATTTTGAATCAGGCATTTTTTATTATCACTTTCCATTAATCGGCTGAAAAGGCACTAACTGTAAATCACGTTATAATGGGGGCTAAAACAATAACAAGGCGCTCGTCATGCCATATATAGAAAAACACAAACTAACCGCAATTGGTATTTATATCATCGTTGTATTATTCGAATGGTTTAGCGGTGGACAACAAAATGGATTGGCAGCCGCTGCCGTTTTGGGCTTACTGCTTCTATTGATTATATTCAGTGGCGTTTTTGCGTTTCTGGGAAGTTTTGGCTTTATGGAGTCATTTGCAAGTGACCACAGTGATGGACTCTCATCAAACGCTGTCTCTTTCTTAAGCTGGATTTTATTTTTAATTGGCTGTGCTTTTTTTCTATTTAATTTGAATATTAATTAATTTCTAGTAGAAAAGTAGAAAGTAAAAAGACACCTCCCAACTTTTAGGCCGTTTTCGTGGGAGATAAAGCCTAAAACCCGGAAGGTGTCATATTTATTCAAAGCTGAATCAAGATCATTAAGAACAATTCAACTTTAAATAAAACGGAAAACTATATGGAGCCATATAGCCTGTTGATCAAAATTGTGTTTTTTGTGTTTCTATCTATCATTAAATATCTATACACAAGCCATCTATAAAAAACGATCACTCTAAAAATAAACTAATTTCTACCTCTAGAAATTCGTATGGCAACGTCATTTAAACCCACACGTTGCGCTACTTTGACAGCTGTTTCGCCTGATTTATTTTTATGCGCCAAATCAAACTGTCGAGTTGCGATCAATTCATTGATGATTCTTTTATTGCGCCCTTCTAGCGCATGAAACAATGCATTGTTACCAGAATCATCGATGGCTTTTAAATTACCACCGCTTTTAACAATCTGTTTGAACAGTGTTTCGTTACCTTTTTTAGCAGCATAATGCAGTGCTGATGCACCTTTGTTATCCTGCATATTGATGTTTCTACTTTTCTTTATCAGCAATGATGCAATTTCTTGTTTATTCGTTTTAATCGAATAAATGAGAGGTGTGGTTCCCGAGTTGTCTGCAACATCAACCTTAGAACCGTGCTTAATCAAATTTTCTACAATGGCGACGGTGCTGGTATCAACCGCATGCATCAAAGGTGTGGTGTTATGCACCGATACATCCAGGTTCAGATCTACGCCATTACGAACCAAAGACTCAACCAGATCAGTATTTTGAGATTCTATCGCGTTAAGTAATTCATCAGCTTTTGTAAAAGCAAAAGCCTGTGTGTTTAAAGCAATAATAAGTGTGGTGGCAAGTAATTTTGTTTTCATTTTTATGATTCCCCAATCATTTTTTTATAACTTATTATGATCTCCCACCACCACAATTCATGTCCCTTTTTCGCAATCACTCGTGATTGCTGACAAGTTAGTAGCCTGGAATTCAATTCAGGTTCATTTTATTTTTAAAGGGGTAAACTCTGGAATCAGAGCCAGATGAATAATTTCATATTAATCTACATAGTTAAAGTCACCCCCCTACTTCTGGGGCTTTTTTTACAATGTTTGATTTGGCTTGAACCGTTCTGATTAGACAAATCTTGTTTTATCAACCTACAACCGACTCTTTAATCACATTGTGATATTCTGCTAGTCAGATGAATATGCCTCAAAACAAGCCCTTATTACTCCTGATCGATTTACAAAAAGCCATCGACCATCCCGATTGGGGCGAGCGTAATAATATTGATGCTGAAGAAAACATAGCAACGCTTTTAGCGCACTGGCGAAACAACGACTTGCCCATCATCCATGTAAAACACACGTCTGTGGAACCCAATTCTCACTATCGGCCGCATCAGGAAGGGAATGATTTTAAAGCGGTTGCCCAGCCTGAAACACACGAAGAAGTTATCGAAAAACACACAAACAGTGCTTTTATAAATACACCTTTAGAACAAATTTTGCGCGAGAGAAATATTCAAGATATCGTCATTATCGGTGTGATTACCAATAACTCGGTAGAAGCGACTGCGCGTATGTCCGGTAATTTAGGGTTTAATACAACCGTCGTTTCAGATGCGACTTTTACTTTCGGCAAAAAGGACTATTCGGGAAAGTGGCATAATGCCCAGCAAATTCACGATATATCATTATCCAATATGGCTGGTGAATATGCGCAGATTATAAGCACTAAGGAATTACTTAGTTCTATAGATTAAAAACCAATGCATTTTAGATGACGACCTGATTCAGTCACTATTTTGCAGCGCTTCCTGACAGAAACACAAAAGGTATCGCTAACGGACCAAACACCAAGCCCATCACTGTCCAGAAAGCGGTATTTGCTCCTCGGTTTTTGGCCAAATAATGACAAACAACGCCACTTATTAAAAAAGGAATCGACCCTATCAAGTAAAACATAACACCTCTATTGTGTTTGATTTATGCAGTTAAGCTGCTCGGAATAATCGCTTCAGGATATCACTTAACACCACGATATCGGGATCTTGTTTGCGTTTCGTTTGATAAGCAAAGCCAACAGGAAGCTTGAATGAAGCCTCGGGCCAGACACAGATTTCACCTCTATCAAGCATGGGTTGTGCTTCTTCTTCCATAATTAATGCCAAGCCCGCTCCTGACTTTATTAACTCATTCACATAAATTTCAGAGGTCGCTTCCGTATTCCATTCGGGTGATTTCTCGATGCCTTCAAACAACCTATCCAATATATCAAGATAAGGACATTGAGGCGCAGGATAGATCCAGGGCAGATTAGCGAGACTTTCGATGTCTTCATTTAATAGCTGATCTTGCCATTTAATTGAACCCGCGATGTGAATAGTTGTTTCTGTTAGCTGGATACTTTCCAGGTTTTTATCATCGTTTTGGCCGAAGAAGAACGTCCCATCCAGAGATCCATTGGATAATTGCTCCATAAGTACGGGGGTGTTACCCGCCACAATATTCGCTTTAACACTGGGGTGATGGGTGCGTAATTCGTCGATGAGTTTTCCCAGCTTTAAAAACACCGCGTCAGCATTCAAACCAATACGTAACTGCGTTGATACTTTGTTTTGCAGCATTTTAGCCTGTAAACGAATCTCGTCACTCGACTCCAAAATCTGCAAGGCCTTAAGTTTTAGTGCTTCACCATTTTCAGTCAGCTGCATACCTGTTGAAATTCGATTGAAGAGTTTGATATCGAACTCTTCTTCAAGCGCTTTTATATGCGCACTGAGTGCAGGCTGACTGATAAATAAACGATCCGCAGCTTGGGTAAGATTGCCTGTCTCGGCAATCGTGATAAACGATTTTAGTTGGTAGAGTTCCATTCAATCATGTTGACATTATTTATCGAACTGAACAATCGTATTTGCTGATCGGCGCGTTTTGAATAAGTTATTGGGTGTTATTGATTAATTAAGTCACCCCCCTACTTTAAGACACTTTTTTCAATAAACCGTTAAAGACGCGATGATCTAACCACAAAGGCAGCCACACACATTAGAAATGCGATGAAAGAAGTCACTACCCTTAATAGATTCGCACTGTTCCAACTGTCTCTCGTCGCTTCCCAATCGTTTGGCAGATTAGTGATATTCCATGATTCAGTATAATAATTGAGTGGTAAATTAACTTGTTTGGTGTAAATAATAACGCCAACGATATAGATCACCGAAGCTAAAACGAGCATCCAGAAACTGACTGATCGACGTTGTTTGAGATTAAACAATATGGCAATCACAGAAAATGCCCCTCCTCCAAAAAAGAAGATAAAGAACATCGAGTGACGCACGTTTTGATTAAACAGAGATTGAACTTGCGCATAGGTGGCTCCATCAACTTGCTGCATCGCGTAATTCACATTAAATGAATAAGTCCAAAAGAAGCCCGCCATAATGCCAAAAGCAATGGTGGCGATTGCCAGAGAAGTGTTCTCCATTAAGGTAAATCCGTGATTACTTTTCATCGTTGTCATATCCATATCTAACGCCTTAAAACGTGTCAGCTTTAGTCAAATTGCTTAGTCTTAGAAACTAAAAAATTAACCGTACACCTGTGTACGTATTTGATATTTACTGTACACCTATGTACGATAACTGTCAAAACCTGTTATCAACGAACACAGAGCAAATGAAGAAACACTGAGATGAAAACCAATAAACAAGAACAACGCAGAGCAGAAATTGAGTCAGCTGCCTATACGCTTCTCGCTGAAGTCGGTTATAAAAAAACATCGATGCTGGCAATTGCGAAGAAAGCTTCTGCCTCTAATGAAACCCTGTATAAATGGTATGGAAACAAGCAAAACCTGTTTGCATCTCTAGTGAAAAAAAATGCTGAAACCGTCGAACGACAGTTACAAAAATCAATTGATAATCAATCAGATACTATAGAAACATTAACCATAATCGGACCACTGATACTCGAACTTATCAGTAGCGAAAAAGCAATTTTATTGAACCGTGCAGCCGTATTTGATGTCAATGAGACTAATACTTTGGGTTCTACAATTGCAGAACAGGGACGAATGAAGGTCACCCCCCTACTTTTAGCCGTATTTCAACAAGCGGTTGATAATAAGTTGTTTAAAAATGCCGATGCGATTGAGATGACACAAGTATATCTCAATTTATTAATCGGAGATATTCAGATACAGCGAGTGATTGGCGTATTGGAGGTTTTACCAACGGATATTATTGAGCTACGCTCCAAACTGGCGCTGAAATGCATTAAACAATTGTATACATCATAAAACCATATAAATCATAAAACCATATAAATCATAATCTGGTAAAATTTAGCCATGAAACATACAGCAAATAATCGTCGTAAATTCATTCAATCATTATTGGCATTACCGTGTTTGAGCATATTGCCTGTAAGCGCTGCAATGCGGACACCAAGGGCAACAGAAGGCCCTTTCTATCCCACAAAATCAATGCGATATGGCGATATTGATAATGACTTAGTGAAGATATCTAATGAGGTTAAACAGGCGGGTGGAGAAGTGTTACACCTGCAAGGACGCGTTTTAGATACTAACAATAAACCCATCAAGGGCGCTCGTGTAGAAATCTGGCAATGCGATGCTAATGGGCATTATCTGCATACAGGCGATAGAAACCCTGTACCATTAGACAAAGCCTTTCAAGGATTTGGACACACTATTTCAGGTCATAATGGCGAATACTCATTTCGCACCATAAAACCCGTCTCATACCCTGGCCGCACGCCGCATATTCACGTGAAAGCTTTTGCCAATGGACGTGAGCTGACGACTCAGTTTTATATCGATGATTATCCTGAAAACGATTATGATTTCCTGTTCAACCGTATGTCACTTGAACAACAAGAAGCAGTTAGTATGCGTTTAAAGCAGGGAAAAGAAGGATTAGAAGCGACTTTGGATATTATCGTTTAAGTTTTTAAGTCGATTCGAAAATGCTCCACAGCCAACCCTGTTTTAGACTCAATCAAAAACGTTTATACTAAGCGCCAAACTGAAATCTTTGATTAAGAAAACGTTACAAAAAGTCTCTTTACAAAGATTTCGAAATAAACAGATGTGAGAGAAGAGTAATCGTGAGACTAAACGCAGAAGAATTTGGAAAACTTGAACATAAATCCATTACCCTATTGGGAATGTCGGGTGTGGGTAAAACCTTTTTATCGAATATTCTACGCCAGAGCGGCTGGTTTCATTACTCCGGTGATTACCGAATCGGCACGCGTTATTTGAGCGAGCCTATTCTGGATAATATTAAAATTCAGGCGATGCAGGTTCCGTTTTTGCGTGATCTATTACGCTCGGATTCTATCTATATCAACAATAATATGACCTTCGAAAACCTCGATGCAGTATCGACCTTCTTAGGTAAAATTGGCGACCCTGAATTGGGTGGTTTATCACTCGAGGAATTCAAACGCCGTCAAAATCTGTTCTACCATGCTGAACACGCAGCCATGTCTGATGTTCCAGAATTTATGAGTAAAGCGCGCCAAATATATGGTTTAAATAACTTTATCAATGATGCTGGCGGCAGTCTTTGTGAAATAGATGATGATGCCTTGCTTGATATGTTGGCAGACAACACCATTATTTTATACATTCAAGCTAATAAAGATGACGAGAAACGTCTTATTGATCGTGCAACAGCATCGCCGAAACCGATGTATTACCGCGCTGAATATCTGGATGAGCAACTTGCCATTTATATGGAAGAAAACCAGCTCGAATATGTAGCGATGATAGACCCTGATGCGTTTGTTCGCTGGGTATTTTCGCGACTTTTCTACAGTCGCATTCCCCGCTATGAAGCGATTGCAGAAAAATATGGTTACACCATTAAAACCGAAGATTTATATCAGATTAAAACCGAATCTGATTTTCTAGAATTAGTGAAAAAAGCTATTACGGAGCAGACTTAGTTTTTATTAGTATGCTTAGTTTACTGAATCTAAGTGTTATTAATATAAAAGTAAGCCGAAATCAAAAATGCCATTAGTCGAACATAATAAATTACCCACATTTCAGCGCCTGCGTGATGAAGGTCAGGTTGTATTGCGCCCTGGGCAAGCATCCAAACAGGATATACGTGCGCTACATATCGGTATTTTAAACATGATGCCTGATGCGGCTATGCAGGCTACTGAGCGCCAGTTTTACCGATTAATCGGTGAGAGTAATCCGATTGCGCAATTCCATGTTCATCCTTTTAGTCTGCCGGTTTTTGAACGTGGCGAAAAAGCGCAAAAGCATATTGATAAGTACTACAACACCTTTGAAGAAATCAAAGAAGCGGGTATTGATGCTCTCATCATAACCGGCGCAAACGTCTCTCAACCAAAACTTCCTTTAGAGCCATTTTGGGAGCCTCTGAGTGAAGTATTTAAATGGGCGCATGAGAATGTAACATCGACACTTTGCTCTTGTTTAGCCACCCATGCCGCGTTGGAGTTACAATATAATCAAGCGCGCTATGGTTTGGGTTATAAGCGCTGGGGCGTATTCAGTCATCGCGTTACTGACAAACATCACCCACTGGTGAACGGTATTAATACCCGTTTTGATGTACCGCACTCACGCTACAATCAAATCGATCGTTCTCAATTTGAAGCGGCTGGTTTGCATGTATTGGCAGAAAGCAAAGAAGCAGGCGTACAAATGGCGGTAAGCCCAGATGGTTTCCGTACCGTTTATTTTCAGGGGCATCCTGAATACGATAGCATCAGCTTGCTAAAAGAGTACAAACGCGAAGTCGGTCGCTTTGCAAAAGCAATGAGAGAAGGAGAAAACCTGGATTACCCCCCTTTCCCTCTGAATGTTTTTGATGTCCACACGCAGGCGATACTTAATGAATTCAGATATCGTTTGATTGAATCGGTCAATCTTAAAAAAGAATTAACTGCTTTTCCTGAAGCACTGATACTCGATCACATTGACAATAGCTGGCACGATACCGCTGCGGCTATTATGGCGAACTGGATGGGACTGGTTTATCAAGTAACCAATGTCGATCGCAGATTACCGTTTATGGATAGCATCGATCCAGATAATCCGCTGTCCCTTAAAAAAATCTCTGACGCTTAATATTCTATAGGCTACGCTATATTCTTTAGCCTTTTCGGACCTAATTTCCATTTCTATCTGCCTATCGTTTTTCTGCATTTTCCGGATTACATTTTGCACCTAGTTTTATAAGAGTAATTGTTGTGAACGCTGTACCTTCTAAAGCAAATCAAACTGCCAAATGGCACTTGATTGTTCTCGTATCTTTAATGTCCATGGTTGGTCCCTTTAGTATCGATACCTACCTACCGGCTTTTGAAAGCATGGAAGCTGATCTGGGTGTAAACAGGATTTTGATGACCAAAACCCTGGGTGCTTATCTGATGGCTTTTGGTGCCTCGACATTGGTTTGGGGTGCTATCACCGACTGGATTGGGCGTAAACCGGTGATGATTATTTCACTCGGCAGTTACTTTATTTCATCAGCAGCCTGTGCATTAGCCAGTGATTTCGACCATTTATTGTGGTTGAGAGTATTTCAAGGTTTAGGAGTCGGTGGCGCACTTATCGCTGGTCGCGCCATGGTACGTGATGTGCTTGATACCAAAGATGCACAAAAGGCGATGGCCTATGTGATGATGTTATTTTCTGCCGCGCCTGCACTCGCACCAGTAATTGGTGGGTGGCTGCACGATTTCTTTGGCTGGCGTTCTATATTCTGGTTTCTAGCCATTTACGGCATTGTGGTGATGGCTTATGCCGTGATTGTCGCGCGCGAATCTCTGCCTCAAGAAAACAGAAGCTCAATACGAATTCAGGAAGTTAGCCGTGTTTATTTAAGAACTTTACAAAGCCCGCGCTATTTACGTTTGGTTTTTATCCTCGCGTTTGCGTTCGCTAGTTTCTTTGTATTTATTGCCGGCGCACCTACACTTTTATTTGATGTTTTAGGCTTAGATGCGAGTAGTTTTTACATTTTATTCGTGCCGATGGTTTCGGGAATTATGCTGGGCGCGGTAGTTTCCAATCGTTTGATTCACTATTTAACCTCAAGACAAATACTGACTATTTTCATCACCTTGATGCTGGCAATATCCATTTTCAACTGGAGTTTAAATTACTTCGCAGAGATATCTATAGTGCGCGTGATTGGCCCACTCGCATTGTATTCCTTCGGTCTTGCCGTAATCATGCCCGTTTTAACCATCGAAATTATCAATTGTTTTCCAAAAAATCGTGGCTCTGCGACCGCGATGCAGAGTTTTATTCAAATGGTTTTCAATGGTATTACCGCGAGCTTTATCGTCGCAAGTCTGGGAACAGTACTGAGCAACTTTATTATCACTCAAATCGTATTAATACTGGCTGCAATGACGCTATGGTTGTATGAACTCAGAGTTAGATAACATCAAAACTGACATCTCCGACTTTAATGACAACTCGTTTTTTTATGTAAAAAACGATAGTTGAATTTATGCAGAGCTAACCGCTTTGCCACCAGTCGATGCTATTTTAAAATAATCAAAAATTTCATTTCCAGTTCACAAAATTTTTACAGTCATCAGCATACTCTGCGTAGGCGGTACGAAGATTCGTACACTAACTATACGGAGATACATGAAATGAAAAACGAGTTAAAGTCAGGTTCAAAATCAAAGATAAATGCCAAACTATTAACAGCAGCAATTGCGACCCTATTTGTATCTATGCCAATGATGGCATCAGCGAGTGATTGTGACTATTCGAAAAAAATGAAGTCTGCACAATCCAAGCAACATTCAATGCAAGGACAATACAGCCACGCTGTAAATAAAAGCCCGATGGCACAAGGTGGTTTTATTAAAGTCGGTGCACACAGCCCAAAAGCGGACATTGTTGATACTGCAGTAAAAGCAGGAAGCTTTAACACACTGGTTACAGCGGTGAAGGCAGCTGGACTGGTAGACACACTTAAAGGTAAAGGACCATTTACGGTCTTCGCCCCAACCGATGAAGCCTTTGCAAAAATACCAGCAGACGTACTGAATGGCTTACTAGTCGATAAAGAAGCATTAAGAAAAGTGCTACTTTATCACGTAGTCGCCGGAAAAGTAACGGCTGACCAAGTAGTAACAGTGAAATCAGCGGCAACTGTTCAAGGCTCAGATGTGATGGTTGATGCATCTAATGGCGTTATGATCAACAACGCAAAAGTAGTCAAAGCCGACATCATGACAAGCAATGGTGTAATTCACGTCATTGACACGGTTTTAATGCCGAAATAAAACGCGCTAAGTAATACACAAAAGGCTCTCTTGAATTTATTTCTCGAGGGCCTTTTTTATGAGATGAACTTAACAGCGACTATCCTTAAAGTTCATCCAGCCTAAACCTTCATCTGTGGTCGCTCTTGGCCGATATTCTGCGCCTACATAACCCGTATATCCCAATTCATATAACCAGTTTAATAATCGGCTATAGCACACTTCACCTTCATCAGGTTCGTGTCGTGATGGCACTGCGGCAATCTGAATATGTTGAATGTATTCAAGATATTGCTCGAGTCTCTTCATCAGGTTTCCTTGCGCTACTTGAATGTGATAACAATCGAACATGATTTTGATATTAGAACGACTCAGGCAGGCAACGGTTTCTACAGCCGTTTCTATATCTGAAAGATAATAGCCCGGTATATCCTGACGGTTTATCGGTTCTATCAATATACCGATGCCATGATCAGCCGCGAGGTCTGCCGCGTAATTTAAGTTACGCAAATAGACATCAAAACAGGATTCTAAATAACCATTAGTCCCCCCCCCACTTTCGGGCACTTTTTCTGGAACTTTACCCGACATCACGTGGACTTGTTGTGCGTTTATCTGTGCGGCGTATTCAACGGCTTGTTCGATGTATTGACGAGCTTCAGTTTCTCTATCTGGAATGGCGCATACGCCAAAGTCGCCTGCGCTCAGATCACCTGGTAATGTATTTAAACTCAACATTGGCAAGCCCGTCTCTTGTAAGGCTTGTTTGACGTCTTCTGCGGGAGTATCAAACGGCCAGTGACATTCCACTGCATCAAAACCCGCTTTAGCTGCAGCATGAATACCTTCTATCAAGCTGAGTTCCTGCCAAAGAAAGCCAAGATTTGCTGATAGCTTAATGGAAGGATTAATGGACTGATTTATTGATTGATGTGTAGTTGTCTTAATCAAGTGAGAACCCTATTAACTTGTTTGTGTTTTCCATGGGTGATTCTTACCCAGCTTTAATTTTAAAACGACACCAACTAATAACAATAATGATGCCCAGGCAATAACCGCAGGAACCATTTCGTGACTATGTGAAATTTGCCCTTGAACATCAATGTTGAACGCTGAAATGAGGTAATCAACAAGAAACCCTGTGATTAAAGCAACGATCGTCACCCCTGATAAATAAGCAATCAATGAGCGTCTACCCAGCTCTTTGCCGATTACTCCCAGCGTTGAAATATTTGTCGCTGGTCCCGCCATCAAAAACACCATAGCTGTACCCGGTGAAACTCCCGCGAGTAGTAAACCAGCAGCAATTGGTGTAGATGCGGTTGCACAAACGTACATCGGAATGCCTACCACTAACATCAACAACATCGCAGGCAAGCCACTTCCCCATTCTGCGAGAAAAGCTACCGGCACAAAGGTTTGTACCAGCGCCGCAAATACCAAACCAATCGCCAGCCAGAACAGAACTTTATCGAATAGATCGGTGAATGAGTAAACAACACCATCCCACGCTTTATGTAAAAAACTATCTGGGTGAGATTCCATAGGAATCTCGTTAGAAGATCCATTTGATGAATCACAACATGACTTTATTTCTTTGGGTGGTTTTGATGCTTCTTCATCACTGCCACAACATGAAGCTGTTTTTTCTACAGGTTTAGATACTGCCTCGCTGCCACCGCAACATGACGCTTTTGCAACTACCTTTTCTGTTTTTTCTGATCCACAACAGCTAGCTTCCGCTGAACTCGTAGTAGCCACAGAAGCCGCCATATGAGATTCGTTTTCTTCTGCCTTACCCACCAAAAGACCTGCCGTGATAGCTGATACTATCGCTGCTATAGGTCTGACAATTGCCATAAATGGACCCAGCAAGGCGTATGAAACACTCACTGAATCAATACCTGTTTCAGGTGTTGCGACCAAAAAAGAAACTGTCGCAGATTTTGAAGAACCCGCACGACGTAAACCCAAAGCGGCGGGAATAACGCCACAAGAACACAATGGCAATGGCGCACCAAAAAAAGCGGCTTTAATTACCGATGGTGCACCATTTCCGCTTAGATGCTTTTGTAATAAAGAGGTTGGAATCAACGCCTTTATCAAGCCACCAATGACTAAACCCAGTACTAACCACGGCGCTGCTTCTAGACATAATTCTAATAAATTGTTTAAAAATTCCATAATCTATCCTTGTTCTATTCCTGTCCATAAAACTAGTTTTTGTTTTAATTGCTAGTCCTAAACGTTATCCAATGCATTTAAAATCGTACAAGAGGTCGCAGGTTCTGGCCCACCACAACACGCATCAGTAATTTTATGTAATGCATCACGCATTTTATTTAACTCATTGATTTTACTTTCTATCTGTACCAGTTTTTGCTCTGCGATAGTTTTAACTTCAGAACAACTGTGCTGATCCCTTTCGACACGTAAAGTGAGTAATTCCGAAATTTCATTCAATGAGAAACCAACCGACTTCGCCTGTTGAATAAAATGCAACTGCTTAAGAGACTCTTGATCGTATTCACGATAGCCTGACTCTGTTCTTCCCACAGGTGAGATCAGGCCCTGCTTTTCATAGAAGCGTAAAGTTTCAACTTGAAACCCTGTATTTTTCGAAAGCTCACCAATGCGCATTTTAGAAACCTTATTACTATTTATGCTTTGAGTATAAACCCTAAAGTCTACTATAGGGTCAAGGCAATACTTGTAATTTACATTAACTAGATTCAGATCAATTTACTGTGTGGTATTTCTTATCACTTAATTCGCATCTCTAAGTGAAGTTGCAAGTGATGATGCAAGTGATTTTAGGAAAACCTAGATAAAACAGGAAACTTGAAGAGACTAACAAGAGAGGGATGAAGTGTAATTTTATTTATTATCAAAAAAACGGCTAAAAGATGGGGGGTGACCTTAAATTAGTCATGCAAACAGACTATTCACAGAGGTTCTATCATTAAAATAATACATTGAAATGTTATAAATAATGTTCAACTAACTCCTTATAGAGTTCAATATCACTTTCATAAACAACAGATTCATATTTTTTCACAAGATCAGAATCAACAAACGGTGAGAAAGCAGTGAAAATTTGAATCGGTGGCTCAGGTAAATTAAGCACCTTGAATTTATCCTTCATACCTAGCTTAGTAATTTCACTGGTTATTGATATATAACAGGGCAAATAGACTGCGTCTAAACGGTTAAATGCTAATTTTTTAAGATTTTTTCCTGGTGCTTCTAACCCTGGCAGAGGATCAAGATCAACCTTATTTTTAGTTAACATCGGAGATACAAACGAATTTTGTATAGTGCCAATTCTAAAACCTGATAAATCAGTTCCTGATGAAACCTGACTTAATGCAGATGACGAATTCACCACTATGCCTGACTTAATTTCGGAATATGGCAGTTTTGGGTATTGAAATATTAATTCTCGTTTTGGATTTTTTGCCAAAAACAAAGCGGCATCCAGTGATGCTTCTTCTAAACGTTGAACTAGGCGGCTTAATGGATATTCTTCAAACTCATAGTCTGTCAGGCCCATACGCTTTGCGACGATATTGAAATAATCGATCGCTGCACCTCTCGGCTGCTTATTTTCATCCAAAAACATGTGTGGATGTAAATTAACAATACCTAGTTTTAAAGTTTCTGCCTGAACACTTGTCGATAAAACTAAAGATAAGCTGATTATGAAACTCGTGATAAGTGTCAAAAATAGTCGAGGCAATTTATAGGCAGGCACAGAAATAAAAGCAACTTTTTTGCTAATTAAATTTATGCAATAGCTTTCCTTATTGATAAAAATCTCTCTCCAAATAGCTTAAAATAACTTTCTAAAATAGAGGCTTAGTTAGAATTTTTTTGGGGCCATGTTAAATGTAAGCGTTAATATTTTTTATTTTCTCCCACTTAATATTATTTTTATTTTTTGTGAAGAATTTATATCCATTGATGTCTATTTTTAATAGTGCCTTATTTTTATATATGACACCCTATAAAATGACTTCATAGTGCTACTTGCACAGTTTATATTGAGCAATAATACTAGAAATATTGTTGCGAACAAATAATTTTTATTTATCACGAATTTTATTTATTCAATTAATAGTATTTGATTAAATTCATTAGTAATCACCAGCATTAATTAACGCTAGTTTACTTGTATCAACCGAGCATAAATTTTAGAACCCTTTAAGAAACTCAATGTATTTTTAATAGCTATCTCACAACAACATCCAATTGAAAGTTATAAAAGGAGCTTCCTAAGAGTTCGCTTTTCCTTTCACTTTCTTTCTCTTCTTTTTATATACCTCAAAAAATTTCGCGCTGAATAACTTTTTAGATATCAATTAAAACTAAAGTTAGCGTCAAAAATACCGTTAATCAATCAAATTGGCATGAACTTGATATAACGATTCTAATACCAATCTTAAGTAATACCAGACGCCTTAGGGTTTTTAAACTAAACTTATGGCGTTTAAAATTGTTATGGGCAAATGCTCATTACGCCCCTCAAATATTCAAAGGAGAAAAAAATGGATGCTATTGATACGATTAAGATATTAGGTAGTCTTCTTGGCAACGGTGCATTATCAAAAGGTTCTGGAGGCAATGTCTTAGGCAGTATTCTAGGTTCAGCTCTAGGTGGGGCGCAAAATCAACAGACACAAGGTGGCGGCGCATTAGGTGACATCCTTGGTGGACTTATTGGTGGAAACCAGCGCAACACAAGTGGCGGCGGCATGGCTGACGTGCTGGGTGGATTACTCGGTGGTCAAAAGCAACAACAAGGTAGCGGAGGTCTTGGTGATCTACTAGGAAGCTTAGCTGGTGGCGGACAAAGCGGTGGCGGATTAGGCGACTTACTAGGAAGCCTTGCTGGCGGACGTCAACAACAAGCTCCACAAAGCGGCGGGATGGGTGATTTACTCGGTAGTCTTTTAGGCGGCGGACAATCTAATAGTTCTGGTCTTGGTGGTGCAGGTGGTCTAGGTGGATTACTTGGTGGCGCACTAACTAAATACGCTCAAAATCAAAACAGCACAGCGCCAAATCCTGGCTATGAAGATGCAGACCTGTTACCAGTAGGTGTAGATCAATCACAAGCAGCTGATCACGCTACGCTGATTATCCGTGCAATGATTAATGCTGCAAAATCAGATGGACAAATTGACGAAGCAGAACAAGAAAAAGTCATCGGCAAATTAGGTGATGTCTCTCAGGCAGAAGCTGACTTTGTACGCAGTGAATTCCGCGCACCGTTAGACGTTGAAGAATTTACTCGTCGTATCCCAAGAGGTATGGAGCAACAGATCTATGCAATCTCACTAATGGCTATCGATCTGGATCACAATAAAGAAGCGAAGTACCTTGATGAACTGGCACGTGGCCTTAACATGAAGCCACAACTTGTAAATCAGATACACGAGCAACTAGGTGCACCAAAGATTTATTCGTAAAATTTACTTTGCCTAGCTTTTACTCAAAAGATTTTTAGTAAGAGCTTTTAGGTTTATGCTAAAACTAAAAAAGCGACTCATTGAGTCGCTTTTTTTTGGGTTAATCTTTTATTTATTAGAAATACTAAAAATATCAATTTAATTCAGTTTAGATTTCTCAGCCTTATATTCAGCCCAATCTGCAAAGCCAAAAGGTGTTTTTTGCTGGTCTGATGATCTTCTCTTAAGTGCAATCAACTTTATATTTAGATCAGAGAAATGTTTAACAAAGTGCACTTGTTTACCATTTTCGGTGCTCCCTTTAAAATAAATCATAGAGTTATTTTTATAAGCAATATGGTCGATATAAAAAACGACCTGCTTACCTAAATGATCTATTTGCATACCCGCTTCATGGTCATCATCCAGTGATTTATGAAGGTCATTAATCCAGATCACAATATCAGTATTGTTAATATTTTGAGTTAATTTAGAACTGATTAGAATCTGGCAATTAGATATTGCTGCCTTACTTTTCAATAATATTGTATTGAAAATATCTTCTTTTTCAAAATTACAGCATGTAGCTTCCATTCTATCGTCCTTGACAGTTGTTATTGATAGTTATTATTCCTATTTTTTATTAGTGCTATAACTCTCTTCTAAGTTCATAGTTTTACTAAGAAATTACTTTGCATAGCCATAAAGAATAAAATAATTAAGAATGACACCCCCTACTTTTGAACCACAACTTGTTTTTGTTGTTTAGAAAGGATCTTAAAATTTATACATAACCAGATTTTTTGATAAATTATTTCAGCATCTCTTTATTATCAGTGCATTGTTTAGACCTTAATCTACTCTTTTATAAGCCAAATCTAGTTAATCTCTAGCCCTTTTCCTGTAAATTATTTGTGATACCAAACAAACTATTAGTAATACTCTATATCCCTTAATTTAATCGCTATCACACCGATATATGAGAAGAACTATGGCTTTCGCGCTTGTAGCAACTGATCGATCAAATTAACTGAGGATTCTCACATAATAACTAATTGAAAAATATCAAAATAACCATGCTACAATCCCGCCCTTTTTTGGCAGAGCTAACCTGAAATAGCTCTAATCGATAGTTATAATTGAAGGTATTACCTTGTCTCCTTTCGCAAAAACATCACTAATAATCCTCTTATTAATATCATGCATCAGCCCTGCATTTGCATCATCCGCTGCCAGCATGATTCCTCATGATTTCACCGCAAGTACTTTAAGCTGGTTAGCCATTGCCATTTTTGTTATCGCGTATACCTTTGTTATTCTGGAAGATGTCATTCACTTGAGAAAATCCAAGCCGGTAATTGTAGCGGCTGGTTTAATCTGGGTTATTGTTGCGCTGTCGTATGCAGATATCGGACAGTCTGATCAAGTCGATGCTTTTCTAAGCCACAATATTCTTGAGTATGCCTATCTGTTTTTATTCCTGTTAGTGGCGATGACCTACATCAACACCATGGAAGAACGAGGCGTATTTGATGCGCTCCGAGGTTGGTTAATCTCCAAAGGTTTTACCCTAAAAGGCATCTATTGGATTACCGGCGCACTGGCTTTTATTATCTCTCCGTTAGCAGATAACTTAACAACTGCATTATTGATGGCAGCAGTGGTTATCTCGGTATCTGGTGGTCGTGAAGCCATCATGGCAAATCCAACTATCAAAGCGTTTGTAGTACTTGCCTGTGTCAATATTGTGGTTGCAGCGAATGCAGGTGGTGCTTTTAGTCCGTTTGGCGATATCACTACTTTGATGGTGTGGCAAGCAGGTAAAGTGCCTTTCGGCGGTTTCCTCGGCTTACTTCCTGCAGCCTTGGTTAACTGGTTGATACCAGCCATTATCCTTTCTTTCTTTTTGCCAAAAGCGAAGCCCCAACCTAAAAAAGAAGAAACACGTCTCAAATACGGTGCATTCGTTGTTGTTGGTTTATTTATTTTCACGATCGCACTTGCGGTGACTTTCCATAATGCGTTCCATCTTCCACCGATGCTAGGCATGATGACTGGTTTAGGCTTTTTGCAGTTGTATGGTCATCATCTAAAAAACACAGACAAATCACACGTTGATGATAATCGTATCGGACGTTTTGATATCTACAACCAGTTACAACGCTCAGAGTGGGACACATTGATGTTTTTCTATGGCGTTATTTTATGTGTGGGTGGCTTAGGCGCATTAGGTTATCTTGCACAAGTTTCTGGTCTACTTTATGGTGTTTTAGGACCAACCTATGCCAATATTTTAGTGGGTGTGATGTCAGCAGTAGTTGATAATATTCCCGTTATGTTTGCTGTTCTTAGTATGAATCCTGAACTGACTCAAGGCCAATGGTTACTAGTAACGTTAACCGCTGGTGTTGGTGGATCTTTGCTATCTGTAGGATCAGCAGCTGGTGTAGCGCTTATGGGACAAGCTCGTGGCATTTACACTTTCATGTCTCATCTCAAATGGGCATGGGCTATTGCATTGGGATACATCGCAAGCATTGGCGTTCATATGATGATCTATAAACTTTCGTTTTAATCTGCGATTTAGATAGTAATAATCACCCCACTACTTAGGGGCACTTTTACATCACTAATAAATAGATAAAACCCAGACAAAAGAATGGCCACGATATGTGGCCATTGCTTTTGAAACAGTTTTGCGTAACTCACTTTTCTGTTTCTGTCGTTTTGCTTTACGACTTTTCTCATGTACCCCGCCCTTACGCAGAATTGCAGACAGGGCTACAGGGTTACGTTTTTTATGCACTTTATTTACCTTAGGCATTAACTTACTCCTTACTTACTGATTGTCGCAATGCGACGGTTATGAACTCACTGGAAGCCTGAACCAACAAGGTTCTTCCACTCGTTCTTGAAAATATTTAATCTTCTTCTCACGCATCAAAAACTCCGGTGCGTACCAGCTTTTCTTAAACCCAAACTGTTTTGGTAGCTGGGTATATAAAGAACGTGGCGGTTTGCTATGCCCGATATTTTTAAGTCGCGCGCCATTCTCAAAGCTGTGATAGTAGACTTGTTTGATGCCTAGTTCATTGCGCACGAAATCAATCGTCGCAGCTAACATGGCTTCTTGCCAAATCTTTGCATACGGCTCTAATACATCGTTAGCGTAAGCTTCCAATTCAGCTTTACTATAATCTCCGTACCAGCTGTAATCGTACTTAACAGCAGATCTCACTTTTCGAATCCAATCGCATTGAATCTCTTCAATCAATACCTCATCGGTTTCAAAGTCTAGATCCAAACGTACCCATGCCAAGGTTCCGCGATCACCTTTTGTTAAAGACGGATGTCCCCAATAATTAAAGGTGTGTGCATCTTCAGGGCGGATTAGCTTTTGTAACTGTTGTGTATGATCAGTCGCCATATTCAGCTGTAGCACTAAGTGGTATCCACTTCTGCTCATTTGCTTCCAGCGCCATTCCTTTTTACCAGAACCCCACTGACCCAGCGTTACTACAAATGCTAATGGATTTTCATCCCAAATCATCTCTAGATCTTTGGCCGTAATGTATCCGTTACCAGATTGTGCCAGCGCCTTTTTAACGGGTGTTTTGTTAAGCAGATTTGCGAAGCACGAACGCTTTAACTCTGCCACTGAGATTGGCTTTTCGCCTACTTTTTCAGTGATGTAATCTGTTAATAGCATTAACGCATAGCGATCACGAAAGTAATAAAACTTGGTTCTATCACCCGCTAAACAACTTATAATTTCTTCTACTTCATGTAATTCCATAATTTTTTCTTCCCGCAATCCAATCGCTTTTTTACAGATTGGAATGCTCTTTCTAGATTTGTATTCGTTCCCTAAGTAACAGGGTTTGTTTGAGTTGCGCCGCTAATGTGTGGCACAACCAACCAACTGTATTTATTAGATAAATCATATTATTCTCCTGAAATTCATTTAGTTAATCTTTTTAAAAAAGTGGCTTAAAGTGGGGGGGTGTCTTTACCCCTTTACGCAAAGCACTTGCTTTAAGGTATGCACCACTTCAACCAAATCGTGCTGATTTTTCATTACCGTATCGATATCTTTATAGGCCGATGGAATTTCGTCCACGACGCCTTTATCTTTACGGCATTCAACACCTTCGGTCAGTGCTGCTAAATCGAATCGGTTAAATTGACGTTTAGCCTTTGTCCGACTCATTTTTCGACCTGCTCCGTGTGCACACGAGCAAAACGATGCTTTAGAGCCTTTACCACGAACGATATAGGATTTCGCTCCCATACTTCCGGGGATAATACCTAAGTCATCCACACCTGCTCGAATTGCACCTTTGCGCGTGATAAACACGTTTTCGCCGTAATGCATTTCTTTCTGCACATAATTGTGATGGCAGTTGATCGCTTCTTTGGTTGCAATAAACGGTGGCAATTCAGCTTGCAAGGCCTTGATCGTCAAACGCATCATTTCGCGTCTATTAACCATCGCGTAATCTTGCGCCCAGCCTACTGCTTCAACATAGTCATCAAAATGTTGTGCGCCATCGGTGAAATAGGCGAGTTCTTTATCAGGCAAATGACCCAACTGTTTTCCCATATCTTTTTTTGCTAAATTAATAAAATAGCGACCGATTGCGTTTCCAATTCCACGGCTACCTGAGTGCAGCATGATCCAGACATCATCGTTCTCATCAATACACAATTCGATAAAGTGATTACCACCACCTAAAGTTCCTAACTGACGACCCCATGTATGGTGAAAATTTCGCACCATTTTTGTTAATCCGGGGTGTTTGTCCGTTATGGCTTTCAATGGTCTTTCCATCGAGTTCCACGTTGAAGCGTTAATCGCTTCGCGTTTATGCATATCAAAACCGACAGGTACTTGATCTTCAATCGCTCTTCGTGAGCGTCTCAAGGTATCGGGTAAATCATGTGCTTTTAACGAAATTCGCACCGCATTCATGCCGCAACCAATATCCACGCCAACTGCGGCGGGGATGATTGCGTCTTTGCTCGGAATCACCGAACCCACAGTAGCGCCTTTGCCGACATGCACATCAGGCATAGCTGCAATGTGATGATGGATAAATGGCAGTTGGGATATATTCGTCAACTGCGTCATCGATGCACTATCAACATCATTGGTAAATATTTTTACGGGAACTTTGCCTTTGTTTAATGTTTTTTGAATTGGCATTTTTCTGTACCTAGTTTTATTTCTCAATTCCTCGCAGGCATAAAAAAACCCTGAGGACTCGCGTCACTCAGGGTTTCAATGTTCATACAGAAATCGTATACATTGGCTGGGTGACGCTTAGTTATTTTTTAAACCAAGCTCCCAGCAATTGCATGGGAGATTAGTCGATAAATTTCTGATTTTGATTGAACATGTGTATCTCCAGTATTTGTTTAGTAAGCTAAATGATAATTTTCAAAAGCTTGTGTGTTAAAAGTGGCGGGGACTTTGCGCTAATTTTTATTGTCTGTCAATTATTTGTAGGTGATTTACAGGAAAAGCACACAATTTTAGGATAGATGGATCAAATTTAAGTATAAAAGTCACCCCCCTACTTTTAGGCAGTTTTTAAGTTTATTCTATGACTTAGCTACTTTTCGAAACCTCACTTCCAAGTTAGTGACTTATCAAAATTCGTCAGTGATAGTAATCACTTCACCGTTTCTTAGCACCCTGATTTCACCCTCTGGAATTTCAAACCATTTTTCGTCACTGAGTGGTACGCTGGCGATTAGCATTACATCCTTTGAGTTAAGTTTATCCAGCTCTAAGCCATCGATGGCCACATCGGTTTCACAAGCAGAGCAGCGTCGACACGTCATATATAGGCCCGGCAGAAGATCACCATCCGGAGAAATTCTTTTGTGGCTATGATTGAAAACATAATCACTATCTGAATAAATGACATTGGCGATGCCCAGAGTACTCATTTTGCTTACAAAACTAGCAAAGACTTTATAACGTGATACCAAGTCAGGCGCTGTTTCCTGATCCCAGATTTTGCTCATATTCTCCATCAGATAACAGAAAGCAAATTCTGAGTCTGTGTTTCCTATTGGCCTGAATCGCTTTGACTTGAATTCTTCTTTTGTATCGATTTCGAGAAGGTCACCATTGTGCGCAAAAACATGCTGTTTGCCACCTAATTCGCGGGTAAACGGTTGAGTATTTCTGGTACTGACCTCCCCTTGTGTTGCCAGACGGATGTGCGAAATGATAATTTTGCTGTGAATACTGAGATCCTTGACGAACTTAAGATAACCACTTTCACTTGCAGTACAGGCTTCTTTAATGATGCGCGCATCATTATTATCATAATAGGCAATTCCCCAGCCATCTTTGTGCAGGTCGGTCAGACCACCATGCCTGGAAAACTCATCCAGAGAAAATGAAACTTCAGCGGGAACCGAGCTACACATGGCAAATAACTCACACATTGATCAATTATTTACGCGCATCTTTTATGTACATAACCGAGCCGTCATTTCTCATTTCTATATCAAATAACTCGCTGGCTCTAATCAAATCACCCAGCTTTCTGTAGCCATAGTTTATGGATGAGAAAGAGCTGTTATTGGAAATATAGTGTCCGACATGGCTCATGTGCGCCCAACCGTCATCTTCTGATGACTGCTCAACTGCCGTCCTTAATAACTTCACCAGTGCGTTATCACGTCTAAGTTCAGCTTTACTTTTCTTCGCTTTCTTAGTGGATGTATTATCTGTGCTACCTGTTTTCTCTTTTTCTTCTTGCGCTAAATTTTCTGTGAAGATAAATGGCGAACATGCATCAACAAATGGCTGCGGCGTTTTCTTTTCACCAAAGCCATAAACAGGTAATCCACTCTCAAGAATTCGAAGAACCAGTGGCGTGAAATCACTATCGCTGGTCATCAAGGCAAACGCATCAATACTGCCACTGTAGAGTAAATCCATTGCGTCGATAATCATCGCAGAGTCGGTCGCGTTTTTGCCTTTGGTATACGCAAATTGCTGCATCGGCCTTATCGCGTTTGGGTGTAATCGATTAATCCAGCCAGACAACGATGAGTTATTCCAGTCACCATGCGCATGACGAACATTTACCATGCCGTATTTTGCAAGTTCTTCTAAAACACCTTCTATCGAGTTGTGGCTTACATTATCGCAATCGATAAGCAGCGCGATTCTTTTTCTTTCTGACACAAATATCTCCTGATATTTTAAAACTTATAATGTCCCCCCCTACTTTTAGGCTAAAAAAGTACTGATAAGTAGGGGGGTGACAAATTAACTTTCTTTTTTCTGATCTTCTATTTTAATGAGTGCTTTACCACCTGTGGCGGCTTCCTCAGCAGCATCATCTTTAGCTTTTTTTTCTTTTTCTTCATCATTGTCTGTATCACCTTCATAGACAATGATTTCCACGGGCTTATGATACATCAAATGCGAGACATCAACGCTGTCGCCGTATTTTTCCTTTATTGCTTTAATTGCACGGGTGCGTTTATCAAAGAAATGATCTGCGCCAATAATCTTATATAAACCAGAACGTTTCAGAGCATCTTCGACTTTAAATTTAACCCGCGAGAAATAGAATTCTATGCCTGCTTCAGCCAGGCGTTCCGACATATGACCCAGCATTTCTTCACCTGTCGCATCAATTTGATCAACCGCTTCCAAGTCTAATACGATCACTTTTAACTTAGGTTTGTCTGCCACTGCATTAAGCAATTTGCGTTCTAAATAACCTGCATTGGCGAAATATAAATCGCCATCATAACGATAGAATGCAACGGTTTCACTGGTTTTAAGGGCATTCAGTCGAGCATCACGATACACGCCTTCTTCGGTTAACGAGACTTCGGCAAAATGTGGTTGCATAGTGCGATAAAGATAGAAAACAAGTGACAAAACTACGCCAACAAGAATCCCCATTTCTAAATGCGGCGCATAAAATAACGTCGATAAAAACGTTGCTAACGCAACAAAACCATCGTGTGGATTGACTTTCCAGGCGTGGTGAAAAGGCTCAAAATGGAATAACCCAATTACCGCAACAATAATCACTGCTGCCAACGTCGCCACAGGCAAATGATAAAGTAAGGGCGTTAAAAACAATAAGGTTATACCGACAATAATGCCTGAAACAATCGCAGTAAAGCCAGTTTTTGCGCCGGCATCATAAGCCACAGCGGTACGTGAAAATGAACCCGAAACAGCATAGCCCTGGGTGACACCCGCAACTACATTCGCTAAGCCTTTGCCGACCATCTCCTGATCTGCAGATAAATGTTGGCGCGTTTTAGAGGCCACTGCTTTAGCAATTGAAAACGCCTCTACAAAGCTCAATAAAGCGATCATGAAAGCGGGCAATAACAAGAAGCCTAGATCTTTGGGAATGATTGTAGGGATAACTAATGAAGGCAAACCACTTTTAATATCAGCAACAATTGCACCTCCCATTTGCTCATAACCGATTGCCCATGAAACTAATATAGTGACCACAACCGTGATAATAATATTGGGTAATTTTGGTGTGAATTTCTTCAAACCAAATAATAAAGCCAAAGAGAAAACGCCCATCATTAATGTGACAAAATGGGTTTGCGGTATCGCTAACACAAGATTCCATAACGTTTGATAAAGGTGAACACCTGTTTCTGGATTAACCCCTAAAATTTTACCAATTTGGGTGCTGGCAATAACAATCGCGGCGGCATTCGTAAAACCAATAACAACAGGATGCGAGAGAAAATCAACCATGATGCCTAAACGCAAAAAGCCCAATAACATTTGCATGACACCTGCGAGAATCGCAATCATCGCGGCATAAGCTACATATTGCGTCGCATCAAGATTAAGGGGCAATAAAGCGGCTGCCGTCATCAAAGATATAATCGCGACCGGACCATTTTGTAATTGTCGCGACGAACCGAAAAGCGCGGCAACAATCGGAACCAGAAAAGCAGCGTATAAACCCATCTGCGGAGGTAAGCCTGCGAGCTGTGCGTAAGCCATCGACTGCGGAATTAGCACCAATGCGACAGTAATACCCGCAATGACATCAGCTCTTAAAATTTGCGGATTTTTAAGTTCAAAAATCCAGTCAAGAAAAGGAACGAAACGTTTTTTTCCATCGCGCGCCAGTTGTAATAAGTATTCGTTCATTCTTGCCCTATTGGTGTCTTTATTGTGCTTTTTTATTTGAATCAAAATATGCTGATTCATACTATTTCATTATTATCATAAAGATAGCAGAAACTAATCAACAATTTTCTATAATCTATTTTATTTATGGATTAATTAATCTAATTTAAGACAATTCGATCATTCTTTAAACTAAGCATCGTATAATAAGAAAAAAGTGCCCTAAAGTACGGGGGTGTCTTTTTGAATACCAACAATAGATCAGAAGAATTATGTTTATATTTACCATAGTAGCCAAGCCAAAACCTGATAATAATGAGTCCAAAGAACTTGGCGGTGCCTATGTGAATGCTTATATTAATTTTAAGGATGAGGAAGGTGCTGAAGTGATTGCCAGGTATTACATCGAAGATGCAGGTTGGTACGCTGAAGAAACTGACGAAGTATCTTGGGTATTTAAAGGTGATTTAAAGAAAAGTGAAGAAAGATATCAATACTTTAAAGAAGCAAAGGCAAGTGGAAGCTGTCTTGTTTTTAACACTTGGCCAATTGATGCAGAAGATGTAGAAACAAAACATTAATATATTAATACATTAATAAATAACAGAACAGAACAGACTAGCAAATATTCTCACAACAAAAACACGTTTCGCAGAACTAGCTAATACCGTTTATTGCGATGTAATGCTAATTAACCAAAACGTGTCCTCAATGAAAAATTACCCATCGGATTATAAATGAAATTATTAGTACGTAACTTAGATCGATCAACAACAGAAGAAGAGCTACAAAAGTTATTTGAAGAATTCGGCGCAGTTCAATATTGCACTCTGATAAAAGATATCAATAGTGGCGCGTCTAAAGGCTTTGGATTCGTTGAGATGCCCAAAATAGGTGATGCAAAAGCCGCAATCAAACATTTAAACAACAAAGCAGTCGGTAGCAATAAAATACGCGTTAAGAAAGCTGAAGATAAAACTGAAGATAAGGCTGAAAATAAAGATGAATAACAAGCCCAAATAAAAAATAGTCAGCATATTAAAGGAAGATCATGATACGTCTAAAAGAACAGACCGAGGCTAAAATTGAAGAGTCTCGACAAGCTAACCCTGAGTTTATGAAAGGCGTCGAAGATATCATTAAGCAGGCAAAAGACTTCCAACAAGGTAGCAACGCTGTTGAAACGGGCACGCAAGCACCTGGTTTCAAATTACCAGATCCAGATGGTAAATTAGTATCATTGCCTGCTTTACTGGCAAAAGGCCCTCTTGTTGTCACTTTTTATCGTGGTAGCTGGTGTCCTTACTGCAATTTACAGCTTAGAGCTTTGCAAGCACGTTTAGGTGATATTCATGCGCTAGGTGCTGAATTGGTTGCCATTAGCCCACAAGTACCTGATGGGTCGATGACAAAGAACGCCATTAGTGAAATGGACTTTCTTGTATTGTCTGACCAGAATGCAAAAGTTGCGGCTGAATACGGTGTTGCATGGGAAGTTCCAGAGTTTCTTGTAGAGCACATGAAAGTAGACCGTAAGCTTGATCTAGAAGAA
This sequence comes from uncultured Cocleimonas sp., assembly GCF_947495625.1. Classification (GTDB taxonomy): domain Bacteria; phylum Pseudomonadota; class Gammaproteobacteria; order Thiotrichales; family Thiotrichaceae; genus Cocleimonas. The sequence continues at coordinate 76,878 of NZ_CANLZW010000007.1, read as the reverse complement.
ATCAATAATGGCAATGGCAGCATGCTTCCGATTCCTGCGACTTTTGTTTTAGATACTGATGGTGTCATTACATGGCGCTTTGTCGATGTTGATTATCGCACTCGCTCTGAGCCTGAGGATATTATTAAGGCACTACAGAAGCTGTCTAAATAGACCACCATGACATTCACCCGCTATGAACAATGCTATGAATAACTTTACAGATATTGCATTAATAGAAAAGCTATCATCCCAAGGTGCTTTGTTTATTTTATTTGGCGGCCCCACTTGTGGCGTTTGCAAAAGCATACGACCACATCTTGAGGCAATGCTGAAAGAACACTTCCCTTAAATGCAAAGCGCTTATATCGACTGCGAAATATCACCTGAAATATGCGCACAATTCGGTGTATTTAGCCTGCCAGTAGTAAAAGTCTTTATTGAAGATAAACTCATCGAAGAAGAGTTTGGTGCTTTTAGTATTTCTCAACTGAAAGAGAAATTAGATAGGCCCTATTCCATGTGGCTTGCACTGTAGTTAGTAATAACATTCTTGAGTGCCAAGTCTTTATTACCTACAATCACTCACTATTTTAAAATAAGGACATTCACATGACAGATACTGATTCTCGACCACCATTGCCAGACCGACTTTCGGGTAATCCTCGTAGCCCACACCATGTAAAAGAAATTTTCGAGCACGAAATTGGCATCAAGTTTAATAATAAAGAACGCAACGATGTTGAAGAATATTGTATTAGTGAAGGTTGGGTAAAAGTTGCTTCTCCTAAAGCGTTGGACCGTCGCGGACAACCACTTCTAATTACGCTAAAAGGAACGGTTGAAGCCTTTTATAATTAATAGAGTTATAAATTGCTAAGTCACTTGTCACTTCTCGATTTCACCCTGATGATTGATGTGTATTTAACACGTCAATCAAGCAGACCATTATTTTTGAGGTCTTAGAGCACATATTGATTACTTCTAAATACTATTTTGTATTTACCTTCCTGTTCATTACATTTCAAAGTGCAAAAGCGTGTGAGCATCCCATTCAAATTGAAGGCAGTCATCGCGCCAAACTTCATGAGCAGGTATATATTGGAAGAGTTTCCAGTATCGCGATCCCAGAACTAGAAAAAACGATTCTTCCCGAAGATAGTCAAGGCTATATGTTTAGAAGCACAGACAAAAACGTTCGAGTTAAAGTCTATTAAGTCTTAAAGGGAGAAAGTCAGGATATATTAATAGCAAAACTTGGATGGTGCGGTAGCTATGATATTAATCTGGGAGATGTTATCGCCATTTTTGGAAATGGCAAACATTGGGAAGCAGTAAATGATAAGGCTGAAATTGCTGTAATACGTTCAGCGCTCACTAAACAATAAAACCAATCATAAAAATAAATTTGCGACGCAAAATCTATGCTTTCACTATTAATTCGTTAATTTAGACACCCCCCTACTTATAAGCACTTTTTTATTCGTGTTAATTGTCCCTTCGCAAGAATTAGAAATAGATTCACGTTCATAAAACACGCGTTTGCTTTACAATATCTTTAATTAAACAAATCAATTGAGTACAAGAAAATGAATGAAAAAGAATTATTACTAAATAAAATAAATGAAATGAAAGCTCAGTTAGCTAGTTCTAGAAAAGGAACAGAAAGCTGGAGCGCTACCGGGACAAAAAAATCAGGGGTTTCTCAAGTATCTAAACTAGCAGTACAGAAGCTGGAAAAAGACATAAAAAGCTTGAGTGAAGAACTAAGAATACTTCAGAATAAATAAACTAGAACAGAACAGAACACGGTATCAGTGGATCGCCAAAATCAGGCACTCTTTAACAAGATGTTCGAAAGGTAGGTAACACAAATGAATAAAGATTTTTTTGAACACAAGGCAGATGTTTACGAGAAAGATGATAAAAGAGTTTCGAATGTCGAGAACATTGCGAATACTGTCATTGAAAATGTAAAATTTGATCCAACAATGCACTTGATGGATTTTGGTTCGGGTACTGGATTACTACTTGAGCGCATTGCGCCATTTGTGCAAAAAATTACGGCTATTGATATTTCGAAATCAATGATTGAGCAGCTGGATAAAAAGCGAAACAGTCTGAGCTGTGAAATTGATATTCGGGAAATTGACTTAGTCACCGAAGATATTACGGAGACATTTGATGGAATCATTTCTTCAATGACTATGCATCATGTAAAAGATATAAATGCGATGTTCGATAAGTTCTATTCTTTATTAAATGATGGCGGAATAATCGCCATATCTGATCTTGATAAGGAGGACGGCAGTTTCCATACGGAAGATACAGGTGTCTTTCATTTTGGTTTTGAACGAGATGAGATAGCACTTGCCGCTAAGCAAGCTGGTTTTGATGAAGTTAACGTAGTAGATGCTAGTGTGATGCACAGGCCAGAAGGCGTTTTTCCGGTATTTTTACTGACTGCTAAAAAATAATAGTAGATACCCCCTTTTGCGTTAAGGACTCACTGCACAATCTACACAGCGAATTAGATTTTTATCTGAACACAAAGTCATTTTTAAGGGATTTATTAAGAGCACTCCTTTACAAGTAATTAAAGTAATTAAACTTTCATCTCAGGGTTAATATGAAACGCTATCGCATCATACATCGTACCTATTACAATTATACCGATACAGTAACGCTTGGTCCCCATCAATTAATGTTGCGTCCTCGCGAAGGCCACGACCTCCGTATCGAATCTTTTGTGCTAAAAACTACACCCGATGCCAAAATATACTGGCATAGGGATGTTGAAGATAATTCTGTTGCTATCGCCAACTTTACTAGCCCAACGCAACAGCTCACCGTTGAAAGTGAAGTCATCATTCAGCAATTCAATGAATCTCCATTGGATTTTATTGTGGCAGATTATGCGATTAACTACCCTTTTTCCTACAACGAGGGAGACCAGTGTTTATTGTCACCCTACAGGGTTTTACCCGATCAAAAGACCAGAGAACTTTTAAACAACTGGATATTTGAAAGCTGGAAGTCTGGCGAACAAGTTCAAACCTATACGCTCTTAAAGCGGCTTACTGAAACCATCTACAAAACACTGACTTACACGGTGAGAGAAGAACCCGGAGTTCAATCTGCCAAAGAAACTCTGACACTCGGTTCGGGGTCTTGTCGTGATTTTGCCTTACTCTTTATGGAAGCTGTAAAGTGTCTGGGCCTTGCCTCTCGTTTTGTTAGCGGATATTTACACGCTCCGCTTATGTCTAGTCAGGTTGGGTCTACGCATGCATGGGCTGAAGTTTATATACCTGGCGGAGGCTGGAAAGGGTTTGACCCGACGATAGGCGATATTGTTGGAACAGATCATATACCCGTGGCGGTATCTCGATTAGCTGAGTCTGTGCCCCCTATATCTGGGTCATACGCTGGTTCAGCTGAGTCAAAGCTTGATGTGGGTGTTTGGGTTAGCGAATGCTAAATAAGGATATTTCTTTTGATACTCAAGCCTCGATAACATAGCGAGGCTTGAGTAGATTTCTTTGTCACTGTTCTTTATCAACGTTCTTTGTCAGTGCTCTAAATAACTTCTTCGATAATACTTACCAGCAAAGCTTTGATCGCTTTCGCTTCAGGCACTCTTGCATCTGGCTCTCTAAAGCTTAGATAGACTTTCTCTGGTTCATTATGAACAACATAAATCGCAATAGCATAAGGACATAACACGATATTGTGAGGATTTGCGCCAACCAAGGCATGAGATAAATCAGCCTTACAGAATAGTAAAATTTCTGCATCATCATAGACTGGGGTGGTCACGCCTGCTATTTCAGCGGTGTTTTCCAACATGGTTTTAGCGTGTGAGGTGTAACTGATGACCAGACCTTCTGCGGCAATTGCTGCTAGTAAATCATCTTTAGCATCCTTAAAGCTGGATTCGGTACTAAATACATTGGCAAATTCAGGGTACTCATTTTTCGTGTTTTTTGCCGTTTCACTTTCAGTGGGTGTAGCTGCATTGGCAGACGCATCACCATTTAAATTTTTAAACAATTCAGATGCAGCAAGGCCACACACAACAAACAGAACTATGATGAATATTTTTTTCATTTAACTACCCTATTTCAACGTTAATAATTATTTTATAGCTGTTATCAAGTATAGACTCACCCAGCAAAGCTGTTTAGTGATTTTTGTCACCCCCCACCTTTGAATGACAATTCGTTTTGATGTTTACAAAACGATTTTGGAATTTATGCTTTGCGCAGGCACTTTTTTCTAAGGGGTTAATATTAAAAAGCGCTACACGGTTTAATATCACCAATAAAGAATTGCATACCTGCAATATTCGCAACTTGTTTAAAACTGGCATATTGGGCGAGTTTATAAATGCGTGATTCTTTAATACTCCAGAAAAACAATCTACTGGTTTGACTGCGTTCCGCTAAAGAGTTCAACACAGGGCAGATGAGTTTATGCAGCGGCACCTGTCCTCGATAGTCTTTTGAGATACCTAAATCATGCACATACAACACCGGCTTATCATCCAGAATACGTTTTAGTGGTTCTAATATTTTGGGGCAACCCAGATCCTGATAAAACTGGATTGATTCAATCGCAGATTTTACTCCCTGTAATCCTAATTGTTGCGCCCAACAAAAGCCGAGTAAATCATTGGTTGTTTGATTTGCGCTATCAGCAACTTTATCACTTACTTTATCGACATCATTATCATTTATACATAACCGTAAGCCTGCATTGCCTGACAATTCATCTTTGAGCTTTTCTTCCACTTCAGCTTGAGAGTAGCTTTCCCCCCAAAGATCAGGGTCTCCAAATATATTCTGATAGGTTTTAATTAATTGCTCACTCATATCACCTTCTGCCATTAACGCGTCGAAGTTGTGAAAATCTTTAAAAGTCATCTTGTTATTCATTGTCTTGTTTATGAAGTTGTTCATGGGTAAAAATCCTCAGTTTTATATTTTTTTAGTGAGTAACATTGAAAGTAATTTGCTTTCGCGCTTTTCAGAAAAGCCACACGAATCGACGTCATGCTTGGGGTTGCTGTATGTACCAAAGAGCATGTCCCACCAAACGATGTCGCTATAATTCTGTGAATGATGACCAGACTTGTGATGCAAACGGTGCATTTCTGGCGTTTGAAAAACGTATCCAACCCAATGGGGTAATCGGATATTGGCGTGAATTAGGAAACCCGCCGAGCCTGTGATTAATAGAAACCATGATGCCGCTTCCAGATTTAACCCCAATAGAACAAACACAACGCTATTGCTGATGATTAAATCAAATGTCATATCGAGTGGGTGGATATAAAAAGCAGTCAACGTTTGTAAGCGTTTTGGACTGTGATGTAGTTGATGAAAAACTCTCCAAGCTAACGGTGATGCATGACGAAAACGGTGCCACCAATAGCCCACAAAGTTAAATATCACATAAGCAATCAATGCTGCCAAAGGCGCTGACATCGAATCACTTAATGAAAATAGCGACCAGCCATTCGCGATGCTGTTCCACAACATATCGACCAAAATGTAAACGCCAAAGATAAGTGCATTTACCAGTGCCGCACGCCCATACCATTTCCATTCGAACATTAAGGGATGGGCAGGAAAACGATGTTCCAAAAACATTAATACACCGGCAAAGGCATATAAAATGGGTAAGGCTAATTCGGTCATTGATAACTCCGTTTGTATCTTGTGTTATGTAAGTGCTAGCTATAATCGTACGAAGTATCAAAATTGACTATTTATTAAGCTCAAGTTTAGATATAGGACCTATAATGGATCTTATGATGATACGTATTGATATGACGAAGGTTTAATATGGCGATAACCACAAACTTATTAGAAGCCCTAAAGACAGTCTTACGTGCCAAAGGCATCACCTATAAAGATGCCGCGCAGGCGCTGGAACTTTCTGAGGTAAGCATTAAACGCATTTTCTCTGAGAAGAATTGCTCCTTAACGCGTTTAGAAAAACTCTGTGATTTAGCTGAAACTGATTTTTCAGAATTATTGGAGATTGCCGAATCTCAACAACAAAAAGTGAGCCAGTTAAGCCACGATCAGGAACGAATGCTGGTTAGTGATACCCAGTTGTTAGTGGTCTCTGTGTGTATCATTAATTACTGGACGTTTGCTGAAATACTCGCGAAGTATCAATTCACCGAAGCGGAACTCACCGGTGCATTCACGACATTAGATCGTCTGGGCATTATCGAATTACTGCCTGCTAACCGTTATCGTCTCAAAATCTCACGACGTTTCAATTGGCAAGTCAGAGGCCCTATTCAAAACTTCTTTATCGAATCCGTTTTACAGGCTTATCTGCACAGCGATGCGCAAGACGGAGGCAATCACCTGCACTTTACCTGGGGCATGTTGAGCAAAGAATCTGCCGAAGAATTAAACCGAAAAATTCACCGAGTGGTTGATGAGTACATGAGCATAGTTAATCAGGATGCAAAAATTCCGGTAGAAAATAAACTGACCAGTAGCTTATTGATTATGTTCAGAGAGCATTGGGAACCTGAGTCATTTAAAGCGCTGTGGAAGGATGCATAAACACATGGTTGCTAATAACTCCGCATAGTCATTTAAAGAATGATTCGACACACCCCCCTACTTTAAGGCACTTTTTTTAATCGAATACCTATATAACTATTGATAATTAGCGAGAACAGCTAACAATTCTTTAAATGATATATATCACTGATCCGTCGCTTTTAACTTTTCAGCCTGAATAATTAAGCGCAAGATAGAATTATGAAGAAGGTAGAGAAAATCCAGCTTAAGCGTTGTTTGAGTTTAAGCGAAATCGTTATCTATGGCGTTGGACTCATACTAGGTGCAGGCATCTATGTATTGATCGGTTCTGCAGCTGGTATCGCAGGCAATATGCTGTGGCTTTCGTTCACCTTGGCGGCAATCGTAGCCAGTTTTACGGCGATGAGTTATGCCGAACTCGCTGCGATTTTCCCCGAAGCCGGGGCTGAATATATCTACGCCAAAAATGCGTTCGGCTGGGATAAAATGGCGTGGGTGTTTGGCTTTATCGCTATTGTGATTGGCTTTACAACTGCAAGCGCGGTAGCCCTTGGTTTTGCGCGTTACCTCTCCTATTTCATCCCGATGAATCAGGTGATACTGGCCATTGGCTTGTTAGTGCTAATGACTGGCATCAATTTCTGGGGGATCAAAGAATCCGCACGTTTTAATGCATTAGCGACCACGATCGAAGTCGGCGGTTTAGTATTGCTGATTGCAATTGGTGGTTATTTTATCTTCAAGGGTGATATACCGTTAGCAAACTTGACTGAATTCCCCCCTCTACAGGAAGGTAGTTCTATAAGCTGGTTACCTGTGGTGTCTGCCAGTGCCTTAATTTTCTTCGCCTATATGGGTTTTGAAGATATCGCGAATATTGCCGAAGAAGCAGAAAACCCGGCACAAACCTTACCCAAAGCATTTATTTATGCCTTATTAATTTCAACCATCATTTATATCTTGGTAGCGGTTGTTTCTGTGAGCGTCATTCCTTTTTCTGAATTGGCTAAAGCCGAGCAACCTTTGTCGATGATCATGTCAAAATTGATCGGCGGCTTTAGCCCAGAACTCATCGCCTTGATCGCCTTATTCGCCACGGCAAACACCGTTTTAATTACGCTAATTGTGTGTGCCAGAATGATGTATGGCATGGCAAAATCAAACTCTTTTCCTCGGGCATTAGCCAGTGTGCATAAAACTCGTCAAACGCCTTATGTTGCCATCATGGTGACAGGTTTTATTTCAATTATCTTCTTATTTTTCAAAAAGGTAGAAGTCCTTGCTGCGATTTCAGATGTCGGTATTTTTATTCTATTCTTCATCGTTAATCTTAGTAATATTGTTTTGCGATATCGCAGACCGGATATACAGCGAGTTTGGCGAACACCCCTTAATATTGGACGCTTACCTGTTCTGTCTGTGCTTGGCGTGTTGAGTTGTGCATTTATGCTGTTTAATATTAACCACCCTGTTCATCTTGGCGATAAAATCTATTCTGCACAGTTGGTTGGTATCTGCATATTCGCCTTAGCGATTCCTTTGTCATTTATCTTTAATCGTAAACCTAAATGATAAAAACGAGTTTATTCATTTTTTGACTTTTAGCTGGATGCAGTTAACGCTCTGCTGTTAAACTAAAAAAACAACTAATAAGAGGACTTAAGAATGCCTTCAAAATTAAGAGAATGGTTTGACGAGCTGGGTCATATGGACCATTTAGATAAAAAAGATCACACTTTGCAAAGAGCCTTTGCGGTGGTGATTTATCATGTCATCAACGCCGATGAAAAAGAAACGTCAAAAGAGAAAAAGCGCTTCAGCACTTTCTTTGAAAATGATTTTGGTCTGGACGAATTAGAAATCTATAAATTGCATCAGGAAGCTTCTCAATTCGATAAGGACTTCGATACCTACCTAGGAGTATTAAAAGAGAAAATTGGAGCCTATCCAGAAGTAGAATTGAAACTGATGCAAACCTTAAATTCCATTATGGTTACTCAAAAGTTTAATGAGAAAGAGTATGCTGAGTTTGAAAAAATTCGTGATGCATTACTTTGAGTTTCTTCAAAGTACTTATTAAATGAGTTTAAACGCCTTTTAAGCCCTATTTAACTGAATAATTCAGGATCTATTCATAATGAGTTAAGTCACCGCAAGGTAATATTGGGGAGTCCAATCCATTGACAAAAATAAGGATTCCGTTTCGATGAAATACTGGTTCGATAAAAGTGCTACAAAAAACAATATCGTTATACTCTCTGCCAAAGCACTTGTAGTAGCATCTGCGGATGAAGCCTCACAAGCAGAAGTCGATGAGCAATTAAAATCAAACACTCATCCAAAGATGATATTTGGTCCTAAAGGCTTTCAAGTTATTCCATTCACATCGATTGAAGACTTAAAAAGCATCAGCGTCGATGGCAAATTGGATATTAGCTTTAAAACACCGAAAAAACTCGTCACCAAACAGATTAGTTTTGATAGCGCCAAATCCAAACTGGAATGTATGGGATACATTAAAAAGCTATCACATAAAGATGGCGATAAAAATGGCGCGGCTGGAGCAGCAAAAAGCGCTAAGCCCAAAAAAGACTCATTCACAGTAAAAGCGAGCGAGCCTGAAAAACCAAAATCTAAGCTGGATTTAAATTACCAGGCAATGTTATACCCTTTTCTTGGCCTTATTTTAGCAATCGTAGGCGCATATCTGCTCTACCCTAAAATTAATATTATCGCATTAGCCGCAGGTGGTGTTGGTGCTTTAGTAAGCCTGATCTTCTTATACCTAGGTTTTAAAAAATCACCAGATGATGACGGTACGGAAATTAGTGCTAAAGAAACTCCACTTTCTAAATTATCAGAAAAGGTTTTCGGCATACTTAAACCAGCCTATATTATCGGTTTAGCCACAATAGCGGTTGCAGCTCTATTCTTCTTAATACCTGATGAGTTACGCGGACCAGCATCACTTTATCAAGCCATTCAAACACATAAAAGCGACGTAAGCGAAAAAACTATTCAAGGCTATTTAGATAAAGGTGCTGATATAAACTATATGGCAGAAGATGGTACAACCCCTCTTATCACGGCGTTAAACTTTAGCGAAGAAACTTTAGCCATTGAGCTGATAAACAACGGTGCAGCCTTAAGTACGCAATTCGTCGGGCAAACTCCATTAGATTTGGCGATCGAAGCCTCTTTAGATAAAGCCGTGAACAGCATGTTAAATAAAAAAATGGTCACCAGTAATCCTCAGGATTTATTGTTGCGTAGTATCTCTAGTAGTTTAAATTTTGAAAACATCAAACTCATCGCCGATTCTGGAATGGATATAAATCATCAGGACGAGGAAGGTTTAACTGCTCTCGGTATGGCACTGTTATTTGGATCGGAACCAAAAGTTATTAAATTATTGCTAGATCGTGGTGCATCAACCAAGTTTAAAGTCGGCGAACTATCACCGTTAGAATTCGCAAAACTGCGTGGCTATACAGAAATTTCTGCGATGTTGGAACAACATAGTTCTTAATCGCTTAATCTACAAATATTGAGTCACCCCCCTACTTTAAGGCACTTTTTAAAAAAGTGCCTTAAAGTAGGGGGGTGACTGTTAGTTATAACTAATTAATTAAAAACTGATCAGAAAAGATTCTAAACCAATCACTTCAATACCCTTTTCTCGCGCAATCTGCTGATCTCTTAGCGTGTTATATCCCCAATCAACCAATTGAAGTTTGACCGATGTTAAAGCCGGATTTTGCTGAACGCCTAGTAATGTCGGCAAGCGATCTTCTATAAAGGTAATTGGCCTGTCTGGATTTTTTTCAACTAAATTTTCAAGCACAGCCTGTTTTGAGAGTTTTTTATCCAGTCCAAATAAACGATCATCAGCAAGTTCGATATCATTACCCTGAAGCGTTTTTTTAACAAACCGTTCCTGTTTAGTGGTGATGATTAACCAATCTTCTGGATTCAGTTGTTTCAATTTATCGGAAACGCCATCAAATAAAGGATTGTTAGATAACCACGCCGCCTCATCTTTCTGAATCGTTTCATCGCGAGTTCTGCCAAAAAGCATTTGTAGCGCATCGACATTAAAATCGTTATCGCTTATGAGTGATTGAATCTGCTCGTGATAATTACTGCAATCCGTCGCCAAATCTGTTTGCTGTTGCAGTAAACGCATAATCAAAAGCGCTTCATAGCCGACTTCCAAACAGGGGCGCATATTCACAAACGCTTGAATACGAGATTCCGTAATCTCCTCGTACTGCATATCAGGCCAAAGCGTTTGTGCCGCTTTCCAGGAAGTTCTAGCCGTTTCAATTGCGCTATTGCAAATTACCCCGTCAAAATCGAGGGCGTAGAGTGTTTTATAATTCATAGAGAAGAATTATAGAGGGGTCTAGAAATAATGACACCCCCCTACTTTTAGCTGTTTTTTCACTGTTTTGCGCGCAGCGTATCAACTTGTATTTATTTAAAAAATCAAACGCCAAATAGTCTGATCTAGTCAAATTATGCTAATGCTTTTTAGTCGATAGACCCGCTGTAAGCACTCGGCGCATTGCTTCTTCAACCGACATATCAATGACTTTTACCTTATCTTTGGAAACATAAACGGTGTAACCACCTATTTGATAACTCAAGGGTAAATAGACAGGGACCTTATCTTCTGGCATGTCGATGCCTTCTAGATCACCTATTTCTCCCGTAACGAATCCGATCAATTGAATCTCATTGAGCGTTACCATTACTACTTTTTGTAATTCTTTCTTTTCCGGAGAAGATGAAAAATAATCCATGAAATCACGTAATCCACCATAGACCGTTTTGATCAATGGAATACGCTCTAAAAGATCTTCCCCCAGACCGATAATACGCTTGAATAACCAAGCATTGACCATTAAACCAATGAAAAACAACAGTAAAATACCTGCGACCATTCCCATGCCAGGCACGTAATATTGCTCTGGTAAAATCAGCGTGATCAAAGAATGAGCCGCTTTTTCTATAGAAACAATCAGCCAGTATATGAAATATAGCGTCAAACCTATTGGTAATACTGCCGCAATTCCTTTTAGAAGTATTTTCCACAAATTTATCATTAATCTTTTGCTCTATTATAAAAAAACAGTATCGCTCAAATAAGGCAAACCGCAAATGGTTAAAATGACTAATCGGTTAAACGGTTAATTAAACTAAATGTTAAACGATCAAACAGGATTAGGGCTTTTTTGTTAATCTGATGAAAGACCGCTAGCTAAAAATACCTTAATTTACTTAAACATTCTTTAGAATAAATCGTTAGGATTAACTAAAACTTGATGAAAGTGACTCAATGATAAAAAACACAAGCACAAAAATATGTATTCATTCCCTTTTGCTGTTTGGACTCATTTTATTACTATCATCCTGTAAAACCGACACTGAAACACAGACTATTCCCAGAGTAGTCGCTGAGAAACAAACTTACGATTTTCAGCAACACGTCAAACCCATCATCGAACACAAATGTATCTCTTGTCATGCCTGTTATGACGCCCCCTGTCAGCTAAAAATGCAGTCTGCAGAAGGGGTCGATCGTGGCGCTAGCAAAATTAAAGTCTATGATGGCGCACGCTTAGAAAATGAATCACCTACCCGTTTATTTGTTGATGCTCAAACCACTGAAGAATGGCGTAACAAAGGGTTTATCTCTGTTTTAGAAAAAAGCGTGTCTTCAGACAAGACACAAAATAATTCGCTATTGCGCAATATGATTGAGCTTGGGCAAAGCAACCCTTTTCCAGCGAATAAACAAATACCAGATTCGATCGAACTAGGCTTAAAACGCAAGAATTTTTGCCCAACGACAGGTGAGTTTTCAAAGTACGCCGATAATAATCCACATGGGGGAATGCCTCTGGCAGTGTCAGGACTCTCTCAAAAAGAAGCGAATATCCTGACTACGTGGCTTGATGAAGGCGCTAAAGTTACGCCTTTATCCATAGATATTTCTGAATCTGAAAAAGCATTGATCCAGCAATGGGAGACATGGCTTAACAGTGACGACATACGTACTAAATTAGTGGCGCGTTATGTATACGAGCATTTATACCTTGGGCATTTATATCTGCAAACAGATGACACAGAGACTGATACGACCAATCAAACCACACAGTTTTATACCTTAGAACGCTCTTACACACCCAGTGGTGAAACCGTTATACCGGTTAAAACAGTGAGGCCGTTTGATGATCCCGAAAAGCCTTTTTACTATCGATTGACTCCGATTACAGAAACCATCGTGCATAAAACGCACATTATCTACCCGTTTGATCAACAGCGTTTACAGCAGTATAAAGACTTGTTTCTTCAAGCTGAGTGGACTGTAAATAAGCTACCTGGTTACAGTTATCAGGAGAAGTCGAACCCCTTTATCACCTATCAAGCGATACCCGCCAAACTCAGGTATCAGTTCTTATTGAATGATGCCGAATATTTTGTACGTAATTTTATTCGAGGTCCTGTTTGCCGTGGTCAGATCGCCACCAACGTCATTCGCGATCAATTCTGGGTGATGTTTGAAAACCCCAAATACGAGATTTATACCAATAATGACGAATACCAAAACTCGGTGAATTCGTACCTGGGTTTACCGGGTGAAAAAACATCCCTTAGTGACCTAGGTACAGAATGGTTTAAATACAGTGAAAAGCGCAATAAGTATCTGAATACCCGGGAAAAACAATACCGCAAAACCTATCCTGAAGGTGCCACGACACAACATATCTGGGACGGTGATAAAACTAATGAAAATGCATTCTTGAGTATTTTTCGACACCATGACAGCGCATCAGTAACGACCGGCTGGTTAGGTGAAATCCCGCTAACCACATGGATGATGGATTACCCTTTATTTGAGCGCACCTATTATGAATTAGTTGCCAGTTTCGATGTCTTTGGCAATGTTTCTCATCAGGCACAAACGCGTCTTTATTTTGATTTAATTCGCAATGGCGCAGAAGTAAATTTTTTACGATTACTTCCTCCAGAATCACGTGAAAAAATCTACGAGAGTTGGTATCAATCAGCGGCGAAAATTAAAACAGAAATCACTTATCATGAACTTGATGATAAATCCCCGACGGCTATTCGTTATAAGACTAAAGATACTTACTCAGAAGTTTTGGATTCACTATTAGATCAATACCCTCAATTAACCAAAAAACAGGATACGATTAACCGCTGTGATACGGCGTGTAGAGATGCGTTAAGTAAAAAATCAAAAACAGATAAAATCAATTTAAGTCTATCTCAAATTGCTGCGATACCCGCCAAAAAACTCGCTGCCATTGAATGGTTACCAGAGGTGAGCTTTGTTCGGGTAGAACTGCCTGATCAACAAGTGCAAAGCTATTCACTATTAAGAAATCGACGCCATAGCAGCGTGTCATTCATGCTCGGCGAGGAATTACGTTATCAGGAGAAACTTGATACGTTAACGATTTTACCCACACTCATTGGCAGCTATCCAAATTTGATGTTCAATCTCAAAAGCACCGAGATTGATGCGTTCGTTATACAATTCGCAAATGTAAAGTCGGAAAAAACTTTCAATCAACTGATAGAAAAATGGGGAGTGCGACGCATGAGCCCTGATTTCTGGAATGTGTTACACGGATTCACGGAGAACATGCAAACAGAGCAACCCTTAGAGTCAGGCATTTATGATATTAATCGCTATGGTCGATGGTAGCGAGTGCCTAAGATTTACTCACTTTTTTAGTCTTTTTAGACTCAACTTCTTCGCCCTTTTTATCGGGAACATAGCTAATCACCACACTGAAGTCGTCTGCATCCAGATCTTTATCCCACGGATATAATTGCACGTGCCCTGCTTCATCCAGAGCCGCTATTAGCATCGTTCCTTCTGGTTTATCTTCTAACACATTATCGATACCGTACTTTTCTGTCAGCGGGGTACTTTCAAACTGCCAGCCATGCGCAAACGAATCTCTAAATTCTTCATAGGAGATTTGACCATCAAACAAACTGTCACCACGAATGGATTGACTAGGCACTTTCCTCGAGTCTTTTTCCTTGCCATCCCCTTCTCGTACGATATTTTTCCAACCCATTTCATAGACATTATGATGACCGAGTTCCGGCGCAAAGCGACTACAAATCAAGGTGTTATAGGCTTCATTGGGGGTTACAGCGACAAGTTTGGTAATATTGGATAATTCCAGAACCTCTTCGGTGGTTTCAGATAAGATTTCACCATAATGGGTGGGTATATTTTGCATTCTGGCGGCTTTCAAATGTTTCCAGCGAGTATCAATCAGCATCACTGGCACATCGTTTTTCTGTAATTCAGCGGCCAAGCCGGTACTCCAGAGTGAAGCACCAACAATCAAGATTCCATCGGCGTGTGCTGAAGCCAGATTCAATTTTCGCGCAATCCAGCCAATGCTTAAACCGTGCATGGTGACGGTTAAAATAATCAGAGCAAAAACCAGAGGCAACAAGAGTTCTGCACCTTCATACCCTTTTTGCGCCAGTTGCGAACCAAATAAACCGGCAACAGCGGCGGCAACAATGCCTCGTGGAGCAATCCACATAATCAATAATCTTTCTTGTTTACTGATATCTGTGCCGATGGTTGAAATATAAATAGCCAAGGGTCTAAACACAAATATCACCAGCGCCAGTAACACCCAGCTTTGCCAACCCAAACGCTGCAAAATTTCAGGCTGGATATCAGCGGTAAGAACAATGAAGGTTGAAGACACAAGCAAGATGGTGACATATTCTTTGAAGCGTTTCAGTTCATGCAAGGTGCTCAAATTCTGATTCGCAAGCGTGATTCCAAGTATCGTGGTTGCCAATAGACCTGCTTCGCTTTGCACTCTATTAGCGATGGTATAAACCAAAACAACAGCGATTAAAATCAACGGTGACTTTAAGTATTCTGGCACACTTCCCTGTCGAAAAGCTCTTGCGATAAACAAACCAATGCCAACACCCAAAGCAACGGAAACGACTAGGCTAATCGCCAGACCACCCAGAATACCTGTGGCTAAAGTATCACCTTCCGATTGCACGTAATAGCCATAAATCAGCACCACCAGCAACGCACCAATAGGATCGTTAACGATGCCTTCCCAACGTAATAATGCCGCTGGTTTTTTTCTGAGATTTGCCTGTTTTAACAAAGGCATGATGACGGTAGGACCAGTGACAATGATAATGGCACCAAACATTAACGCCACCGTCCATGACAAGCCGACGAGGTAATGTGCAGCCAGACTGCCAAACAGAAAGGTTAAAACGACATTCCACGTGACTAGACGATATATAACATGGGTATTCGCCTTTAACTCATGCCAGCGTAAATTCAAACCACCTTCGAATAAAATAACAGCAACACTTAGTGAAATCAGCGGTTGCAGTAAATCACCAAAATCTTCACTGGGTTTCAGCCAGCCAGTCAAAGGCCCCATGATGAAGCCTGCAATTATCAACAAAATCAGCGCAGGAATTTTTAAACGCCAACCTATCCATTGCAGAGCAATACCTACGATAAGTATAGAGGCGATAATTTCAGCGAGATGATGATGCATAGAGTTTAGTTATCTGATTTCAGCAAAGCAGTGATAGTAGCCGCTTAGTGCTTTTATGATAAAAAACCCCTCAAAGTGGGGG
This sequence comes from uncultured Cocleimonas sp., assembly GCF_947495625.1. GTDB lineage: Bacteria > Pseudomonadota > Gammaproteobacteria > Thiotrichales > Thiotrichaceae > Cocleimonas. The sequence continues at coordinate 60,637 of NZ_CANLZW010000007.1, read as the reverse complement.
GGTGTATTTTCAATGATCTACATACTGACCTTGCAAGAAGCTGTTATTTTTCTCTTAAAGACGTGTCTCGCCTGTTGAAGAAGTGTTTACTCATTAGGAGCTTGTTCACTCAATAGATTTTGCTGATCGCCTTCTGCAAACTCCTCTTCGATTTGATCTATGGCGGCATCGTCTGGCTTGAGATCAACCGATTCTTCAGTGTTACGTTTAGCTTTGGTGGTTGGTTTAACTTTTGGCTTGTTGCTCGCTGATGGAATGCCAGTATTATCCGTCATTCGAACCTGGTAAATTGGTTCCGGCATAATAATATCGGCATCATCGAATGCCTGTTTGGATTTTTTAATTGCTTCGCTTCGAACCTTGGAAAAACTAAAATGATCCTGATCAACCCAGCCATAAACACGTAAAATGACGTTAAAATCACCTAACTCCTCAATTAACGCCATTGGCTTAGGGTCATTGAGTACGCCCTCAATCTGATTGAGAGTATCGACAGCCAGTTGTTGAGCTTCCGTTAAATCCTGAGCAGCATCGACACCTATATCAAAGATAAAACGTCTTTCTGAATTTCTGGTGAAGTTTACAATAACGGCTTTATAGACTTCTGAATTTGGAATACGGAGGTGGTTTCCATCTGATGTAATCAATATTGTGGCACGTGACGTTAAACGGGCAACACTCCCTTGGTTTCCATTTATATCGACAAAATCTTTCACCTGAAATGGGTTTCGCAAACTTAATAAAATACTGGCGATGTAGTTTTCAACGGTATCACGAACCGCAAAACCAATGGCTAAACCAAAAATACCCGCTGCCCCCATGATAGTCCCGAGCAGTGCAGTGGCATCGAGTAGAGATAACGCCAACACAAGACCAATGATGATAAATATCAGATGGGTAATCTGGCCTAAGAGATTGGCAATAAATGCATTTTTGGTGAAGTAGCTAAACAGCTTTTGCCTGTTTGAAATCCATCTACCTATAAACCACATGATGATGAAAACGGTAAACGCCAATGCTAATAGTGGTAGCGCAGTGATGATTTTATTGCCTAATTTGGTACTTTTATTCCATGTCGATTCTAAACGCTTTTCAACGCTTTGCGTCACTACAATTTCATTTTCTACTTCGACAACACCTTCAACTTTTTTCGCGAGACTATTGGCTTTTGCCTGAACCGTTGAGGATGACACCTCACCGCTGAGCGTTACTACCCCTTTATTTACTGCTATTTTTAATTTATCGAGCGTATCCAGTTCTGCAAAAATCTCACTTAAACGACTTCGGATTTTCTTATCACTAATACGAGTATCGTCGGTGGTAATAACTTTGGTACTAGTCTCTTCTTCACTAGTGGCGGGTTTCTTACCACCCAGTAAGTCATTAATGGCATCCGCATGAATAGTGGTTATTGGCAGTGCCAATCCAAAAAGAATAATGAATGAAAAAAGACAGCGGGATATTAAGGTGTGTGAAGTTTTGGTCATATTCAAACGATTGTCAGGAAGGAAGGAAATAGGTATTTATATATGGTTTTAACCAGTGTTTTTAATTATAGGTTTTAATCTATATTCTATCTATATTCCCCCCTACTTAGGAGACCCTATTGATTTTCTCAAAAAGTGCTTCTAAGTAGGGGGGTGTATTTAGCTTTAGAAATTTCGCATGAAATTATTCAACGGTTAGTTAAACTTCAATTCACATACCACCTTTTTCGTATTCCTTTAGTCTTCGATTGTTAAAGACATTATTTTTATTGTAATTTTTACGAGGCACATATCGGGCACGATGCACACTATGGTTCAGATATGGTTTATCTCTTGATTTAACTTTTACTTTTACGCGTTCCTTATGATTCAAGCGATAGTTTTTAGGGACACGTTTAGTACGCTTCCATGTCTTACGACCAGGGTAGTAGTAATACTTTGATTTAGCGTTGTAATAGACTCTTGATCCTGGGTAATAGTAATAGTCGTAAGTGCTTTTTACCTTAACCTTAGTGCGATTCTTGTATTTGTTTTTATCACGGTAATAACGCTGGTCACGATTATATCTGCGTGGTACATATTTCTTGCGATGTTCACTGTGCCTAGCATAAGGACGGTCTTTCGACTTGATTCGAATCTTTACACGATCTCTACGATCAAGGTGATAGCTGCGAGGAAGTGACCTGACTTTTCGCCACCGGTTTTTATAGGGGTAAAAATAATAACCCGTTGAAATATTCAGATAGATTCTGGATTGTGGGTAATAATAGTAATCGTAGGGCTGATAATAGGATGAACCATAAGAGGAAGATCTAACTGATGTGTCATCGCACCCTGCCATACCTCCTAGTAGGAAAATCGCAAATAATGCAGTACTGAGGGGTTTAAACCACTTTTTCATATTATCTCCAAGTTTGAATTTAATAAAAAACAAAAGAATTTAACTTGTTGCTACCCTACAAGCTTAGATGAAAAGCAATTGATTGACACTGTACTTTGTATAAATTCACTAAAGCAGCAAAAAAGGATAACGTAAATCATAAACTGCGATCAAAAAAAATCAACCCGACTTCTATATTGTTTTTATAGAGTCGGGTTGATTGATTAAACAGATTTAAAATTTGAAGCTAACCATTAACGCTTACGATATCGCTTATACCTGTCGCGATTTAAGTTACGCTCAATTTGATCTCGTTTTCGATCAACCCTTATTTGTGGCTTTGGCACATAACGCTTACGATGCGTGTTGTGATAGATATAAGGCTTGTCGGGGGACTTGATTTTAAGCGTAACACGATCACGCGGATCGAGATAATAATGAGAAGGTAGTACTCTCACCTTAACCCAGTTAGCGCCATCGGGGTAATAGTAATAACCCGTTGAAATACTAAAATAAACTCGGGAATATGGGTAGTAATAATAATCGTAAGGGTAATAATATGGCGCAGGTACAGCCGCTCGCACAACCGTCCTATCATTGCTGCAACCTGTTACAGCAGCAACCATAGTCGCAGCGAGTAAACCGCCACCAATAACTTTAAATACTGTTTTATCTATCACAATTTTTTTCATTTTAATATCCTCTACTTATCAGACCTACAATCAGGCGCTGACCTAAAATAAGGATAACGCCACACTGCAAAAAACGATGTGACAAATGTCTATAAACAGTTGATTAGTTGCTAAATAAATTCAAAAAAATGAATACAGAACGACGTCTCGATTCTATAAATTTTATATATTCCAGACATCTGATATTAATTACTTTCACTCGGTGCTCTGCCACCAATTCGCAATCACCTGACTGACTCTATGATTGATAAGATAACCGTAAGAACGATGGCAATTCAAACCATCTTCATCGTGAAAATAGTTATAAACACCTTCCGACTGATCTTCAATCGCGTCTAACAATTTTAATTCAACCATTCTTTTGTAATCATTCACCAAGAACCGATCAAGAGCAATTAAGTCACCATCGGCTGCAATATTTATCCAATAGCGAATATTGCTCGGATATTTATGTTCGTCCGTCATGTGATGCCCCATTAAACGGGATTGCACATAATTCATCCCCAAAGGACTGCCTAGCGTTAAAAACAGATCAACCTTTCCCGGTAAATGCTCCAGATTGGAAAGCGCCCAGAGCGTGTCATAACAGATTATTGAGCCCATACTATGACCAATTAACAATACCTTATGACCGTTCTCTAATAGTGGTCGCAGCTCTTCTTTTAATTGCTCGCGTATATGGCTGGCAATTTTATCTTCATTTTCGAAATAGCGATTTGTATCTTGCGCCGTTTCTTTTAACTTACCACGCAATAAACGCAATAACACCGGCGAACTATCGACCGTGTTATACATAAACATATCCAAACGATGTCGCCATGCCCTCGCCTGTTGAATATCCTTTTCGCTAGGACCGCCCTTCTCCATCATTTTTTCTACCCATGGGCGATGTGTCTCGATATCCTCGCGGCTTTGATAATATGCATAATTCCAATTGATAAATTTGAAATACTCATCATGCGAAGCCAGATCATCCGCAACATCAGGATCAACGCGCCGCACGCCTTCGATCATCGTCTGCCAAAGTAAGTTTTGATGTAAATTAGCGGGAGGCTTCGGATTCTTCCCAGGTACATAAACAATATGTCGCTTATTCATTAACAATCACTACAAAGAACACCCTTATAAATTTAGACATTATAGTCTCAAACCCGTTTATTATTTAAGAAGCATCTACATGTGAAAGTATAGAACTAGAATGAAAGGTTCGCAGAAAATCCATTAGCAAAAATGATAAAAGACAATAAAATACCGAATAAAGGGTTTACGCCCATTACTAACAACCTGCAAATGATATTATTTTTAAATTAATAATCATCAAATTACATGTCAAACAATCAGTTACCCTATCAGAAAGATTCAGTATCGATTGAAGAAAAGGTACGTTTTCTTCAGCGAGTGGATTCCTATCCGCATGAAAACGATCACATCGAAGTCATTGAAACTCATATGTCATGGATTTTTATGGGTGAAGAATACGTTTACAAACTAAAAAAGCCAGTGGCTTTCGACCGCATGAACTTCAGTACTGTTGATGACCGATATATTAATTGTGAAAGAGAGGTACGACTTAATCGTCGCATGGCGGAAGAAATCTATCTCGGCATAATCCCACTGACCCTAAGTGAAAACAAGCAGATAGCACTAAATGGAGAAGGGCCAACAATAGACTGGCTGGTAAAGATGCGTCGCCTACCTCTGGACCTAATGCTTGATATGGCAATCTTGAATGACACGGTCAGCAACACAGATGTATCACGCTTTTCTCAAGTACTAATTAACTTCTATCTACATATTGCAACCCCGATCCAGATCGACCCAGATACTTACCTGAATCGATTTAAACAGCGAATAGCTAACATTCATACAAAATTATGCAACCCTGATTACCAAATGTCCTTGTCCCAGATTAAGCGGCTCTCGGATGCACAAATGCAGTTCCTTGAAACACAGGGAGACTTACTAAAATCTCGGGCAAAAGAAAACCACATTGTTGAAGCGCACGGTGATCTCCGCCCCGAACATATTTGCCTCACGCAAAAACCCATAATTATTGATTGCCTAGAGTTCGACTTGGATTTGCGCACTCAAGATCCCGTCGATGAATTATCTTATTTGGCGATGGAGTGTGAGCGACTAGGTGCGCCATTAATTGGTGAACAGGTTTTACGGCTTTATTTTGAGGCGACCAGTGACCAGCCACCTGAGCCATTAATTAGTTTCTATAAAGTTTTTCGCGCATACATACGCTCCAGAATTGCGTTGCGACATATTGATGATGATCAACCAAACAACCATCAAAAATGGCGCGCACAGGCTAATCAATATCTTACAATAGCCGAACGTTATATACCTTAGCGTTAGCGATAATCTAGAATTAGCATTCTATACACAACCAGAATAGATTGATGATCCAAGGAATTAAATCACAGAACAGTCTAACGCCCAGAAAAAACATAATTAGTCACTTAAGACTACAATTGATAATTTTCTCTGAGCGTTAGTAGCTAACTAAACTAATCTTCAAATGAGTTTATTATTTGATTTCAATCTCGGTAGATTCGGGCTTTCCTTCTTCTGATTTTGGCAAAGTCAAAGTAAGGACGCCTTTTTTATAATTAGCATCTATATCATTCAACTTAATACCATCAGGAAGCGTAAAACTCCGTGAAAAGCTACCGTAAAAACATTCTCTACGATGATTCTTACCTTTTTTACCCTCGGTTTTTTCTTCTTTCTTTTCACCTTTAATCGTCAAAAGACCATTATCATAAGTAACATGCACATCTTCTTTTTTGACGCCTGGCATCTCAGCCTTAATATTAAACTCAGTATCGGTTTCATCCACATCAACAGAAGGTGACCAGTCAGCCATAGCTAACCCCCCAGTATCAAGACTCAAAGCACGCTTTGTGTTTTGATTATAACGGTCGAATAACTCATCCATATCTTTAAGTGGATTCCATAATGTCATGTTCATTTTAACTCTCCCTTATTTACGAAAAACAATCTACAAATTAATGTTTCATATCTAATCATCAATATAAAACATCTATTAAAAATCATTTAAGTCTTCTCCCTACTTGGATTAAATATACGCCTCATAGTGGGGAAAGGAGGTAACAATTATCAATTTTTATATAACTTTATTTACTTAGACCTACTAACAATCCAAGCAAAGCAGGAATCTCCAAAATACATTAGTTACTACTTTCTTTTCAATAGCTTACGCAACTCTTTCAAAGAACGGGTATTCACAACATTTTCTGCCTCTAGCCATCCACGCCGTGCCTGGTTGATACCACATAGCATATAATCAAAATCATTCTGGCTATGTGCATCGGTCGAAATGACTAACTTAACCCCAAGTTCTTTCGCCGTCTTACAGTGAATTTCGTTGAGATCCAACCTATCTGGTTGCGCATTGAGCTCCAGAATAATGCCCCGTTGTTTTGCTGCCATCATTAGCTTCTGCATATCGATTTCATAAGCTTCCCGTTGATTGATTAATCGTCCTGTAGGATGTGCGAGAATAGTAAAATAAGGATTATCCATGGCACGGAGAATACGCTCTGTCTGCTTTTGTTGCGACAGGTTGAATTTATAATGAACCGCGCAAACGGTGAAATCGAGTTCCTTAAGTACGCTGTCAGACAGATCCAGCGAACCGTCCTCAAGAATATCAACCTCAATGGATTTTAAAATAACAATATCATCAGACTTGGCATTGAACTTATCGATCTGTCGGATTTGCTCCAGCAGCTGGGCTTCATCAAGGCCATGAGTGACAGTAAGCCGTTTTGAATGGTCATTAATCGAGATATATTCATAACCCTTTTCTCGTGCACTGCTCGCCATCTCGGAAAGCGTGCAATGCCCATCAGTCGCATTGGTATGGCAATGCAAATCACCACGAATATCTTTGAGGCTAATCAGTTGCGGCAAACTACCGTTTCGCGCTGCAGCTAGTTCGCCAGTATTTTCCCGCAACTCAGGCTCGATATAATTTAGACCAAGTTTTTTATACAACTCCTCTTCGGTTTTACCCCCGATATGCTTATCCTGTTTGAAGACTCCATACTCATTAATCTTATACCCAAGCTTCTGTGCCAATTTACGTAATTCAATATTGTGCGGCTTCGAACCCGTGAAATAAACTAGCGCGGCGCCATAGCTTTCGGGGGCAATCACACGTACATCTACCTGCATACCGCAATCAAGGATAACGGTACTTCGCGTGCTACCCATAGAAACCACATTGCTGATTTCATCATAATGGCTAATGCATTCCATCACCTTTTTACTTTCTTTAGCGGTTACTAAAATATCCAGATCACCTACTGTCTCTTTACAACGACGAAAGCTACCCGCAAGCATGACTTTTCTTACACCTTCGCATTGCTTTATATATTCCAGCAGTGGGCGTGCAATATCTCTGGCTAGCAGCCACTTGGTGCGTTTTTCTTCGGTACTGTAACTGTTGATTCTCTCCATCAGCGCTTTTACAGTCTTCTCACCAAAACCTTTGACCGTATATATCTTGCCACTTTGAATCGCGCGCCGTAGATCTTCCAGCGTATTGATATCGAGTTCTTTATAAAGCAGTCTTACGCGCTTAGGACCAAGCCCTTGAACTTTTAACAAATCACTGAGGGTTGGAGGTGTACGTGCTTCAATCTCACCTAAAAGAGGCAAATCGCCTGTTTCGACAATTAGTTGTATTTTCTCAGCGAGATCTTTACCGATATTTGGCAGCGTCGAAAGATCCTTACCCTGCTTTAGTAAATATGACATGCTTACGGTACTACCGCGTATCGTACGTGCTGCGTTACGGTATGCCCTGATGCGAAAAGGGTTTTCATCTTCAATCTCAAGCAGATCAGCGATACGCTCAAAAAATGATGCAATTTCCGTATTATGCACAGCCATAAAAACCCTCACTGCATTACATAGCAGCCAGCTCCCTATTTCTGATTGAGAACTTGCTGTCTTTTTTCATTTTAACTTTACGCTCGATATCCAGAATGATGGTTTTACTAAAATCAGCTTGCTCAAAATGCTCTGCGCTATTCATTCCTCCAGGCGTAAACACATTGATTTCCATCAGTTTACTACCAACAATATCCAGCCCTACCAAAAACATGCCATCATGTTTGAGTCGAGGGCCAATGGTTTCGGCAACCTTTAACATCCTATCGTCTATAATGGCCTTCGCAGGACCTGCACCGGCTGTCATATTACTGCGCATGTCTGAGTCGCTATCAGAACGAACTCTTCTCAACGCAGCTATTTTGCCATCGCATCGCAATATTTCGCCATTCATAAGAAATAAACGAGTATCACCGTTTATGGCTTCAGGTAGATATTCCTGAGCGATGATATAATCATCTCTGGCAACAGTTTCGATCATTTGATGCATATTAGGCGCGTCTTCAGGGCGCAGTAAAAACACATTTCTGCCACCAGAACCAAATAGCGGTTTAATCACAACGGTTCCCTCTGCCTTGGCGAACGCTTCAACCTGTTCGCGATCACGGGTAATCAAGCATCTTGGGCGGACTGATTTCGGGAACTGCTGTAAATACAGTTTATTATTAGAATTAGCCAAACCTTCCGGATCATTCAATACCAATACGCCACATTTTGCGACAAAGCGACCAAAATCAATACCAGAATGGCGAGCCCAGGGACGAATCAAAGCATCATCCGCAGGATTATTACGTAACATCAAAACATCAATATCACTGATATTAATATACTCATTTATTACCTGATCACTCTGAATCGCTTTAATGTAATCTTCGCTATTTTCATAATTCACACTAGGCGCCCGGGAAGCAAAAGCATGTATATTTTCATCAGGATCATATACAAAATCACCAACATTTATATACCAAGCCTGATGACCCAGCCTAATGGCTGCATAAGCCAGCATAGCCGTAGTATAGTGCGGTGACTCAGATGCGATGTTATTGACTAGAAATGCAATTTTCATAACGACAACCCTCTTAAAATGCTTTCAATCTTCGGCTCTTTTATTAAAGCTCTTAGGCGATTTTGACAATCTTTCTGTCCCAGATATCGTGGCTTCAGCGCGACCGGTTTGATCACTTCACGCCAGCGTAATTCTTTAATTAATGGCAAGTACTTGAGGGATACTTTACCCGTATATAAGATATCAAAATCATCGCCTGTTTTAAGATAACCAAGTAAATGAGAGAAGCCGCGCAAATACACCATGTCTTTAATATAGCCCCCACCACGATGAACCCTTAGTGAAATCATAAATGCGGCATAAGGCAAGAAGTCATATTGTTTCGCCAACACATCATACGTCTCAATGAAATCATCTCCATTGATAACACTATTAGCCGCAATCACCCTACCGGCAAGTAAGCGCATGCGACTGATATCCAGTTCCCCAACCAGATATTCCGATAATACTGCCAGACCTTCCTGAAGCTCTTCATAACCTGCCATGCCCGCATATAATTGCTGGAAAGGCTGCTGGCGACCGTTATAATGGGTAACAACGTGAGTGCCAATCTCGTGGCTAAGCGTTGCATTCAACCTGTTTTTTCTGATCATGGCATCTGTGCCAATCAGGAAATTTCCATGCGAAACCAATATCCCCGCTATGTCATCCCGCACTTCTACAGAACAGGCAAGACCAGGATCAATACCTTGATAGTACTTGACCTCCGCACGGGCATACTCAGCGAGCTGCTCCGCATTGAGCATAGACGCGCCATCCTGATTCTTCTCATCAACAGAATAAGACAATATAGTTTCAGCAAGTTGTAATAAGGATTCCTCAACCGTGCCATATAGCTGGATACTTCCCGGCAAAAATTCGGGCAAGCCGCGTGTAGCCAGCAAGCTAATCTGTTTATCAAGTTCATCACGCTTAGTGGAAAAAATATTTGCCAGCGCAGGGTCTTCAATCTGCTCAATGGGAGCCAGAAAAAGCAGCCGTTTGAGAATCGCCGGATCAGCCGTTCGCGGACGGTAATGAAACTCCGGAATAACCTTGAAATCACTCTCCTGAAATTCTTCCCAAGCGGCCTGTGAATTGGTTGGGGTAACGTGTAACAATAAATCAAAATTATCACTGACCTCAGCCAGTTGCTCATCAACTTTCATCACCGCCCGAGTAATAGCCTTCCTGCCCAGCACATGAAAATGCTCCGGCTTAAAAGTGGTGTGTTCGTGAGAAAAAGTATAAAACATCTTTTTGAAGGCTACCGTCATGCCATGATGCAATTTTTTAAGTGCAAAGGTGAGTAGAGTATTTGCAAGAGGGTCTCGATAAACAGCATCAACCTCAAGTCCAAAGCATATAACCGGATGCTCCGATTCTTCTTCGGCAATAATCAAGGGAGGAAGCCCTGGAGGCGCTGGCTGGTCACTATGCGTAATTTTTACTTTGGCAAGCCGACCGCGAAGAGTAATGTCTTGCAACGCGTGTTCTAGCGTCTCAAGTGTCTGAAGAGGAACCGAATGCTCAGGCGCTATGATATTGAAACCTGGTCTTGGCAATCTTGTTTTCTGTTCCTCTGTTAGCTCTTTCGACCATAACTCAATCAATACAAACGCCCCATAATGTTGCGCCTGGCTTTCAGCAATCATGGAAACCAGATCTTTTATTGAATCCTGCAAATCCGCAGATGCAGATGTTTGTAAATAAGAAGCTTCACCCAGCAATAAATTTCGGGTGCCAACATCCTGACTCTCAACAGAACGACGATGAACAATCAGAAAAGGGAGTTTCCTGTCGATATGGATGCGCCCGCCATCCGGCAGTTTAAAACGTATCGGTTCATCATCTGCCAGTTTATGCCTGATTTCATCCAGCAAACTTTCCGAAAACAACCGATGCTTACTGAGTTGGCTCATAACTCCTCCAGAGCTCTTTTCACAGCAGGTATAGTGCTAGAAAGAGCCTGTCTGATTGCTTGTATTTCTACGGGGTCTCCCAGGCCAGTCCATTCATCCATAAAGAACTTTTTTACTTCTATGGATAATACACAGGCTGATTTTGGGTAATGTTGATGAATCCAGCGCGGGAATTGCCCACCAAAGAATTTAACATTTTCCCGAACATCGAGGTGACGACCCAGAAAATCAAATTCACTTAATTGCCGGATAAAACTATCTACCACAGACTTCCAATAGTTTCTGTCCATGGTGCCTGTTCCCACATTAATCTCAGGATTCGATTGCGGATCTTCAGGCGGCAAACCTGGGCCTACTCGACGATGGTTGTACGTATGCAAGTCATACACTACAAAGTTTCCATACTCAGCCAGCATTTCATTCAGCATGCTGGCTAACTGGCTATAAAAGGTATCGTATTCATCCAGAGAATGTTGAATGACCTCATCACTCGGTGTCGACTTCCAGACATCCAGCCCCCAGGCATTTTCGGGGGTCATATAAACTGCTTTTTCCCGTTCTCTATTAAGATCAACTTCAAAGCGGGAACGCTGTGGCAAAATGTAATTATCTGCAATACAAATCCAGGCATCCGTAAATGGATCTTCTTCGCGTAAACGATCAGTCTCATCCAGCTTGATTATTTCATGCAACTCCTCGCGTAAACCATGGCCTGCATGAATTGCCGTAATCAAAATAGGCTCACTGCCTTTATGAGAAATAAGCAAGGGTCGTGCTGTTGCAGTTGCTGAATTCATCGTTTAATCCTTATTCAAATATTGGCATCCCGGTTATTTTTATATAGTTTTTGTATTAATTACTGTTTCTAGCCATGATTAACAACATACCAGTCAAAACATGACCATAATTTAAAGATAGCGCAACTTAAGAGTGTGAGTGGACTAATCGAGCATACAGTTGATTTAAGTCATAAGGTTTGTATGCATGGAGTAGCATCACGATATACTCTCATGCGGATGCCATGAACCGTTGGAATTTAAGCACTACGAGAGTTTTTTAGTAATTCTTGAGAATCAGTTCCAGTTCAAAAAAGACATGTGTTAATCATGATTACAAATATCTTGATCCTTTTCAGGTAAGGTCTTAGCCATATTCTCGGTTTCTTTTGCTAACTCATAAATATCACTGGCACCTGCTTTCGCAGGCTTGTTATCGAAAGACATCAATTGCTCAGCAATTTCATTGGTGTTATCTCTATAGGTTTTAGAGATTTGTCGTTGTTTCTCACACGCATCAACGGCAAATTCTGGAATCAGGCTTAATGCACCATCTATCTGGCTAATACTGAGTTGATGTTTACTAGGATCCGTGATCTTTCCATCTTTAGATAAAGCGTCTTGCAGGTTTTTTCCACTCTCATTAAGCATGGCAGAACCCGCCAGTATATATTCCTTGCGTGTAGGCTCTAGTACTGAAATCGCATTAGAAATCGATGCAGAAATAATACGAGATGCCTGAGTAATATCGTTTTTCTGTTTGCGGGTAACTTCGTCATTGCTATTGCGCGTATAAATTTCAATCGTTTCTGGTTTTGCCAGTTGCTCAAGTGAATCTTTGAAGGGTTTGATATTATTATTTCTAAAAAGCAGTTCTAAAGAATCGTAAAGATCTAAGACATCTTCGTTGATACTCGCAGCGGCATGGCCAATCCTTAGCGTTACATCGTTATCACTGGCCTGACTACTCAAAAATGTTGAAGTATTCCGATAACTAATGGTAGCCGCATTAATTTTACCTAGAGCAATAAGTGCTTCAATCTTATTAATAGCCGGATGATCTGCAGAAACAAAACCAAAATCCTGACCATGCCAGGTTTTTATCTCATTAGCAGAATCCGTTTCTTCAATTGTACTAGAGCCTTCAGCTGTAATAGAGTCTTCAGTTGTAATAGAGCTATCAGCTGTAAAAGAGTCTTCAACGGTAAAAGAGTCTTCAACGATAAAAGAACTATCAGGCATTGAAGCATCAGAACCAGATAATAGCGATTGAGGCTTGATGGAATGGCTTTCTAAGTCTGTTTTATTGTCTTCACCATTACAGGCAGTTACAAAAAAGCCAATCAGAAATAGACCAACTAATTGGACCTTCTTTGGTCGTTTTATATTTTTATTATTAATATACATCTGCTAAAACTCTTCTAAAAATCCATGTTATATTTTTATCTATCGAACAATATTATTGTTAGTGATTGATTTCAGTGGATTTGTTCACAGAATGTTGTTTTTTTTTGACTAAACCTCAAAGTAGTCAAATAAGCAGGAGGGATATCCAAAATATCACCCCCCTACTTTTAGCAGGTTTTTCTTTATCTATCTGAATTTGATACTAAATTTTTTATTCAACGCCGAGTAATTCAACGTCAAAAATCAGAGTCGCATTAGGCGGTATAACACGGCCAGCGCCTCGTGCTCCATAACCCATTTCGGGCGGAATAATGAGAGTACGTTTTCCCCCAACTTTCATCCCTTCAACTCCTTGATCCCAGCCTTTGATAACGCGACCGCCACCTAAAGGAAACTGAAAAGGCTGACCACGATCAACAGAGCTATCGAATTTTGTACCATGATTATCCGATGCTTCCGGTTCGTATAACCAGCCCGTGTAATGAACAGAAACGGTTTGACCCGATTTAGCGACAGCCCCATCACCCATTTGAACATCGATTTTTTGAAAACTAACGGCACCGTTAGTCATTGAGCTTTTTTGTGTGACAACCTGCTTAATTTCATCCGTTTTAGTGCCGCCACAGCCGATAAGTAAAACGCTGATTGATAGAGTTGCAAGTAACGTAAGATGCTTCATTTGATCCCCTTTTTTTTATCAAAAATAAATAATAGTGGGGATTATGCCTGTGATTAGATTTTTGTAAATGTTTGAAGTAATAGGCTAAATTCGCATAGAAGAAAATGGGAGAAGTATTTATCTAATACTCCTCCCAGACTTTCTTCTATGTACCCTTTTTAATTATGTACCCTATTTAATTAAATAATTAACTGCTATTAAAGCGAAATAATGTTGCATCAACGATGCTTGATATATGCTAATTGACAAGATGTCATTTAGTTATTTAAACGTTTTCTAAATCGTCTAGTTAAAAGTAAAACAAATAAAGAAATTAGACCGGTAACATTTAGACTACCTCCTCCACTCGAACCACTGTCATCTGTATCTGTATCTATTTCTGCATCTACGCTTACATCAGCAATAACAGTGACCTTAAAAGTAGCTTCATCAGTACAGCCATTTCCATCGCTAATAGTGTAATTAAACGAATCAGTACCGCTAAAATCAATAGCAGGTGTATAGGTAAATGTTCCATCACCATTATTAGTAACAGCTATACCATTGGCAGAATTTGCGTCAGCCGCTGAGACGGTTAATGTATCTCCATCAATATCTGTATCGTTAGCTAAAACATTTGCAGTGGTTAAAATAGTGTTTTGAGGGGTATCATCTGCATCATCAACTGCGCTGCAAGTCTCTGCTGCACTCAATTTAGGTGAATTAGCTATGAGATAAGGTTCTGGATCCACAAACCCAAGGTAATTTGAGCATGCAGCAGTGGGGGTATAACCGTCTATTCTGGCCGATGCGGGATTTATACTGAAATGAAGATGAGGCTGAGAATCTGTGCCTACTAAATAAGGTCCTACCTCAGCAATTTTTTGGCCTCCTGAGACAGAGTCACCTGCCGCAACCGTAAAGTTTTTTATATGACCGTACAAGCCATAAAAAAACGTGTCATCGGATTTTGTATGCTTAACAACAATCACTCCACCGGAGGTTCCATTACTGCCATAGCCCGGAGCTGTTAGAGATGCACTCTCTACTACCCCTGGTCCTACAGCATAAACATTAGTCCCTTCAGCAAAGTTATAATCATTTGCTAGATGACAACTATTACCAAAAAATGGAATTTTATCTCCATAAGCATAATAAGTTGATTGCGCATGCGTTTTATCCGTTGGGTAATAAAACCCTGAATCTGTGCGAAGTGTTGCAGCGGCATATAATGCTAAAGGTACTAGGGCACCAGCCAAAACCAATACATTTACTTTTTTCATCTTTACCTCATATTTTTATTTGATTTAAGGTCAAGAACGCGTCAACACGTTGATACTTGTAGATTGAGGATTGTGCCCTAACGCTCTGTTTTATCTTGCTTATTAATTTTAATTCTACTGCTTTATATTTATTATAAGAATAAGCTTACACGATTTAAGGTTTATCTGTCAGGGCGTATGATTAGTGGCATTTTCTGTCTACTCTTCATTTTCATCAATGTCATCCAGAAACTCCGTCAAATACTGAATTTTATCTGGCACGCCTTCCCATTCCTCAGCGTCCTCAGGGGCGGGTATCATGCCTTCAATTACGGGCCATTGTGCAGATAGGTCTGCATTAATTTGTATGAATTTTAGTTGATCTTCGGGTAAATCGACTTCATCAAAAATAGCGTCGATTGGGCATTCTGGAACACAAAGTGCACAGTCGATACATTCCTCTGGATCTATTACCAACATTTCTGGGCCTTCGTGAAAACACTCCACTGGGCATACATCAACACAGTCTGTGTATTTGCACTTTATGCAATCTTCAGTCACTACAAATGTCATTTTTGATTCCTTCGGTACTCTTGTTATTCAAGCCAATCTATCCAGCCTCTACTGATGAACTCTAGCTATTCATAATTAAAGAATAATACACCCCCCTACTTTTAGGCTATTTTTTTCTGTTGTATTTCTTTACCTCGACTAAAACACTAATTATAGCGGCCAAGCCCATAAAATTAGAGGGATTGTGATTATGACGATGAGAATTTCCAGCGGTAATCCCATGCGCCAGTAATCTCCGAATTTATATCCTCCCGGACCCATAACCAGTGTATTTGATTGGTGTCCAACAGGTGTGAGAAATGCGCAGGAAGCACCAACGGCCACTGCCATCAAAAAGCCATCGATATTCACCCCCATGGTTTGCGCTGCAGCCACTGAAATCGGCGCCATTACTAACGCAGTTGCAGCGTTATTGACAACACTCGACAGCAACATCGTAACAATTAGAATGAGCGTTAATACGATTATTGGCGAGTCCGTACCGACTATTTTGAGCATGGTTTCTGCGAGTAGTTTGGTAGTGTTGGTTGAATCTAGCGCATTGCCGATCGGAATCATCGACGCCAATAACACAAGCACCGCCCAATCTATTTGTTCATAGACTTCACGCACGCGAACAATGCCGGTTAGCACGTAAACCATCACCGCCAGAATAAAAGCGATCGGTAGGGAAACCAGATTTGTCATTGCCAAAATAATCGCTCCGACAAAGGTGGCTAAAGCCAGCCCTACTTTTCGGCTTCTATCTAGCTCTATAGCACGCGGTGCCAAAGGCAATAAACCAATCTGGGTGAATTGCTCATCGATAGTTTCTTCGTGCCCTTGAATCAATAATACATCACCAGCCTTGAAAACTAATTGGCGAATTCGACTCACCACACTTTGACCATCTCGCGCCAAGCCCACTATGGCTATTGAACGTCCGGATAATCTCCTGAAATAACGAATATCTCGCCCAACTAAAGGAGAGCCTTGCGTAATTACACCTTCCATCAATATCGCGGTGTGTTCATCGGGCGCTTCATAGATATGAGTAGCAGAATTGAGTAATTCGAAATCGTGGTTATCCAGTAACGGCTTGATCTCCATTGGATCAGCACGAATGATAAAAATATCATCTTCCGAAATCTTATAGGTCAGATTCACATTGCGCGCATAAGTAGTGGGAGTTGCCACACCCAAAATTTCGGTA
The DNA here is from genome assembly GCF_947495625.1 of uncultured Cocleimonas sp. Lineage (GTDB taxonomy): Bacteria > Pseudomonadota > Gammaproteobacteria > Thiotrichales > Thiotrichaceae > Cocleimonas. Next base: position 43,814 of record NZ_CANLZW010000007.1, on the reverse strand, counting down.
CGGTCCTTACCTTTAAACATGGGTAAGTCTTTAAGCCTTTCTCCAATATACTTACTTTCTTTTTTTACTTGTATTTCAGTAAGATAGTTATTTATCTCAAACAAATTTATAGATGCATTTTTAGTCATCCTGCCAGATGGAATTAAACGCCAGCCAATGAATACAATAAACAAAACGCCAACAATTGCGACAGGTACTCCCACCGGAGAAAAATCGAACATGCCATATTCTTCTCCTGTGACCTTTGCACGATAAGCAGCGATAATAATATTAGGAGGCGTACCGATTAGCGTCGTCAATCCCCCTAAAATACTACCGAATGCCAATGGCATAAGTAGTCGAGCTGGTGGAATATTGTATTCTTTTGCTGCAACCATCGTAATCGGCAACATCAAAGCCAATGCACCGACATTATTCATAAAGGCTGAAAGAATAGTCACGACCAACGTAATCGTCGCCAATAAAGAAAAAGAGGTAAATTTAATAAGCCTCATCTTCTCGGTAATCAGGCTGACTACTCCGGCGTTTTGCAAACCTTGTGAGAGAATTAACACCGCAGCCACAGTAACAACAGCCGCATGACCAAATCCAGAAAAAGCCTCATCCTCAGGAATCACACCAAACAGAACCGCTACAATCAAGCAAAACATTGCGACAAGGTCATAGCGCCAGCGGCCCCAGGCGAAAAGAATGAGTGCGATAAACAGGATACTGCTTATTATTATTTGATCAAAATTCATATAACCCCAGATTCATTTTTTCAATTTATAGATTATCTATTCTTATGAGTTTAGTCATATTAAATAAATAAGACGAAAATAATCAAGATTATTACTACTATTAGAAGATATTCGATTATAAAAAATGTCACCCCCCTACTTTTCGTAACATTTTTGCGTCTTAGACAGCCCTGTAAATCAATGTCAAATACATCATCAATTTTTCGTGATTTTTGTCACAGACACTTTACAGAAAACAACCTATTCTCTTTTATTGATCTTTATACTATTGCAAGGGTTTAGGAATTAATTAAAAGTACACCCCCCTACTTTTAGCCGTTTTTTGTATAATTAATCTGCGACTACCGTTTTTCAGAAGATTTTTAGAATGGAGACCATCATGACCGCTAGCTCAACTGCTAATTCAGCAACTTTATTCAAAGCCCCAATATTCTATGTGATTAGTTTTTTATTCAGCATGGTTTTGAGCTGTTCTGCTAATGCCGAAGATAAAGCGATCATAGTCTTTGATGCTTCCGGAAGTATGTGGGGGCAGCTAGAAGGTAAAACAAAAATTGAAATCGCCAAAAAAACACTAGCCGATGTTGTGAGTAATTGGGATGAAGAAAAACAACTGGGTTTACTCGCCTACGGCCACCGCAAAAAGGGAGATTGCAGCGACATAGAAACATTAGTACCCGTGGGTAAAGTTAATAAGTCATCGATGATCGACATCGTCAACAAGATTAACCCTAAAGGCAAAACACCCATCAGTGCATCCATCAGAATGGCTGCAGATGAATTAAAATTTACCGAAGATAATGCCACAGTGATACTGATCAGTGACGGTAAAGAAACCTGTAACGCAGACCCATGTGGCACAGCAGCAGAGTTAGAAAAACTGGGGGTAAATTTTACCGCGCATGTCATCGGCTTTGGTGTCGATAAAAAAACCAGCGAGCAACTTCAATGTATTGCCGCAAATACAGGCGGACAATACTTCACAGCGGATAATGCAGAACAACTAAGCGTTGCCTTAGAACAAATAGTCGTACAAGCCAAAGTCATTTCAATACATGCAATGGATGAGAAAAGCGGTGGCATCTTGAATAAGATGATCGATTGGAAACTGATTAATCAAGACACCGAAGAAGTCATCAGTTTAAAAGGCTCTGGGGCTGGTGTTGAAATATTATTAGCTGGCGATGAAACTGATAGTAATAGCAAAAACATAGTCGCTACAGAAAAGTCCATTACGTCTGGTAAATGGCTAGTGAGTGGTACAAGCGGAAATTATTCTGGAGAATCTTACGTTACTATTGAAAATAAAGATCAACTCATCAACGTTAACTTCAATAGACAATTGCCCAAAGTAGTCATTAAAGCGGCAGATGAAGCAATCACAGGAACAGAATTAGATGTTAGCTGGGAAGCTCCCAAAGACTTAAAAGGCTTAATCAATCTTCAAATCAGTGATGAGAAACCGATATATCACTCAACCCCTTTAAAACATACACAAGGTATTTCTGAAGCAACACTTCGGCTGCCCTCTGTCGCTGGCGAATACGTACTGCGTTTTTATGACAACCAAGACAGAATCGTATTGGCAGAACACCCAATCACCTTAAAAGAAGCAGAGATCGTCATTACTGCAGCAGCAGAAGCTGGCACAGGAACCGAACTCGAGCTCTCGTGGATAGCACCAAAAGATGCTAAAGCAATAATCAATCTGGAAGCTGCGGACAATAAACCAAAATTCCACAGCAATCCGAACCTTTACGTCGATAATAAGAAGAAAGAAGGCGTCATGCGAATGCCTGCAATTGCGGGGGATTATGTATTACGTTGGTATAACCGAAGTGATCGTAAACTAGTCACCGAAAAACCCATCAAACTTACCGAATCAACCATTACCTTGAATTCACCAGAACAGGCTGGAACAGGCAGCGAGCTGGAACTATCCTGGGAAGCGCCTAAAACGACTCAGGCTAAACTCAATCTAGAATTTGATGGCGATAAACCAAAGTTTCATAGCAATCCGAACCTTTATATTGATGATAAGAAGAAAGACAGAATTATGCGAATGCCATCAACCGCTGGTAATTACATACTGCGCTGGTACAACCGTAGCGACCAGAAAATCGTCTTAGAAAAACCGATCACACTGGTAGAATCAGTTATCACCATAAATGCGCCAGAAGAAGCTAACACAGCGACTGAAATAGATCTATCCTGGGAGGCGCCAACAACCACAAAAGCAAGGATAAACCTTGAGCTTGTTGGCGAGAAACCGAAATACCATAGCAATCCTCATATCAATATTAATGGTAAGAAGAAAACAGGAACAATTCGCCTACCATCAACAGCAGGTGACTATGTATTACGTTGGTATAACCGCAGCGATCAACAAGTGGTCACCGAAAAACCCATAAAACTAGTCGAATCAACCATTACCTTAAATGCGCCCGACGAAGCAGGAGCGGGAACTGAAATAGACTTATCCTGGGAAGCGCCAAAAACAACCAAAGCCAGAATCAATCTGGAACTTGTGGGTGACAAACCCAAATACCACAGCAATCCTCACCTCTCTATTTATGACAAGAAAAAAGAAGGGATAATGAGAATGCCATCGACAGCTGGCGATTATATTTTACGCTGGTACAACAGCAGTGATCAAAAAATGATCACTGAACACCCGATAAAAATAACCGAGCAAACAATTACCATAACTGCCCCTGAAACTGCAATCGCAGGATCAGAGATAGAATTATCATGGGATGCGCCAAAAGGTCTGGATTCATTTATTAACATCCATCCCAGTGATGAAAAACCTGACTACAATGCAAAAACGTATATATATACAAAGAAGGACTCTTCTGCCTATATGCGCATGCCATCAGTGCCCGGTGATTACACCTTAAGATGGTTCAACCGGAGTGATCGAAAGCCACTGGCTGAGACCCCTATTAAACTCACCGAACTCGAAATCACCCTAACAGCAGATGATGAGGCAATTGCAGGAACAGAAACCGAAATTTCATGGAGTGCCCCAAAAGGTCTAGATGCTTTCATCAATATCCAATTGGCCGATGAAAAACCAAGCTACAACGCAAAAAATTATATCTATACCAAAAAGAACACTTCAGACTATTTACGACTCCCCTCAGAAGCTGGAAATTACGTATTGCGCTGGTATAACCGAAATCATAGAAAACCAATAGCAGAACGACCTATAAAACTAAGCGCGCCAGACATCACGATTAATGTGCCAGAAGATATTAGAGCAGATTCAGAAATAGAAATATCATGGCAAGCACCAAGGGGGCTAGATAACTCGTTTATCAATATCCAGCCAGTAGGTGAAAAACCAGACTACGGCGCAAAAAAATATATCTATACCCAAAAGAAGAAATCTGAATATATGAAAATGCCTGCAGAACCCGGTGAATATGTACTGCGCTGGTATAACCAAAGTGTCAGAAAACCAATCACGGAAAAGAAAATTACAATTAATTTAAATGAATAACTAAAATGACGAACGGTTCAGTTTCAATTCAGCGAAACCCTGTAGAATTGACCACGACTTCAGATAAACAGCCACAGACTTAATAATAATAATATGGCCGGGCTAACAATAATAATAAATGTTATGTGGAGTCAAAATACCACCCGGTTGAGGGTTTCCTCAATCGGGTATTTTTTTACAAATAAAAACAGTTTTCTTCTTGCGTAATTTCTAAAGCTTTAATAGAATGCACCGCGTCGCCGCAATAGCTCAGTTGGTAGAGCAACTGACTTGTAATCAGTAGGTCCCGAGTTCGACTCTTGGTTGCGGCACCATATATAAAGCCCTGATATGTTTACATTTCAGGGCTTTTTTTGTTTTGGGCACATTTAAAACACACAACCCTACTTTATAAGTAACTTTTCATTACGTAGTTTGAAATAAATAAAAATAATTTATGCTTTGCGATACCAGTTTTATGAAGCTACGCCTTTCCTTCGGATCAACTTTAAAAAATAAAGTTGTTGTCTCACTTCATTTCTATGGTTATTTTTGCTTTTTTAAAACGTAAATAGAATTTAAGCAGTGCTAGACAGTTTTTTAGCTACCACACATAAAAACCTGTTAAATTCTTCATATAGACTTATGCGTTCGCTTGGTCAATCTATATACATAAAATATCAAAGCGGCTAATAAACTCCCAATAAATGCCACAAACATATCTTCTTGCGAATCCCACACATCACCTTGCGTACCAAGGTATGAAATGCCCTGTTCTGCAAAGAATATATCAGCAACCAGCCATTCTATAATTTCATAGATTGCACTGGCAGACAGCACGATTAATATCGGTATGATCAACGCTTCGCGCTTTCTTAATTTTAAGCCGTTTAAAAGAATCTCGTAAAATGGAAAGTACAAAAGCAAGCCAAAACTCATATGTACAAGGCGATCATAAGGGTTTCGTGAAGTCTGTAGAATATCTTGTAGCCAAAAACCAAAAGGGTTTTCGGCATAGGTATATTTAGATCCGTAAACATGTAAACACAGAAATGCACAGATTAAAAAATAACTCGCAGTACTAAACCGATACCACTTAAACGTAAAAATTAAGTAAAGTAACGTTATCGCCGTTAGGGTATTTTCAATACGCCAGTTGGCAATGTCTGTTGTTCCTATGAGTGAGTCTGCCCACACGGCAAAAAAGAAAACACTAAAAATGACCAGCCAACGCATGTGTATACCTAGATATCGTTATGTCGAATAAAACTTCAGAATATTCAAAACTATATCGCTTAAGCTGGCTGTATTTCATGGCTTAGATCACGAATTTTGGCGAAATATCATATTTCAGGTAACCAAATAAAAAAGGGAGATGGCTTTTCTGGTTGTCGATAAACCGAAAAACCACCTCCCCCACTTACGGGCAGTTTTTTTAAGCGGCTTTAGAACAAGCCTTCGATCACAGTGTCATCTCTTGCATATATGTTTTCTGCTGATAATCGAACTTTAGATATCAGTACAACATGTTCGCTAAGTTTATCTATGGAAAATACTAAGGCATATAAATACCATAGCAATGGTAAATATCCATATCCTCAGGGATATCTATGCCATGATCGCCTTTTCCTGCGTCATTAACATGTGCACCATGATCAGGCGTAAATGCGATAACGTGACGTTTATCCCCCCAGTGCTGGTTTGCGGCTTTTGTCATTTCTGTGAAGTCTTTAATATGCTGTCTAAGAGACGCAATACAAACCGGCGAGTAAGGCTCAGTTTTATGCAGGTTATCATCGTAATCAGCTTGATAGGTGATGATTACGTCGTATTCATCGCCTTCAATAACTTCCAGAACTTTCTCTTTGACAGATTTATCATCCTTTTCTGAGAAATATGTTACGTCACGGTTTCGAAAAATCAAATCAATACAGCTATCTACGACAGCGACGATAGCAACTTTCTTATTAGCGCGAGCAAGTGCATCGAAAAGTGTGTCGCAGCTTAATACAGGTTTTATAAAGCTTTGAATACCATGAACTTCGGGCTGTGCTCCGCTAAAAATGGAGGCAAAGCAAACCGGTGTTACCGGAGGAAAAGCAGCACGTAGAGGAACACGTAACGGAACCAGAGGTAATATTTTATTGAGATCACTCTCGTGCGACTTCCATAAATGGGCGCCAATAGCATCCTGAGCAATAATCAGGCATTTTTCAAAAGGAAGGCTATTCTCTTCAAGTGTAGAGATAACCATATCTAATGCGGGTTCCGCTGAGACCTCTGGAGGGCTGATGCCGAGAAGATGGCATATCGTTGGAGTTAATGATGCTATAGAACCGTGATGAGGAGGAAATTTCATTTGATACACCTAATGTTTTTTCTAAAAAGAATATTGCCCAAGCTTTGATATTTATGTTGCCTGTCAGAGCCATTTTGATGAGTTTTTTGCGTCAGCTAATTGAAGTTAAAAACATCAAAGTATCTGGCTAAGAAACAACTTGGTTCTATCATGCTGAGGGTTGTTAAAAAACTGAAGAGGCTCGTTTTCTTCAACAATATCCCCCTCGTCCATAAAGATCACACGATCGGCAATCGTTTTTGCAAAGTTCATTTCGTGGGTGACCACGATCATCGTCATTCCCGTGTCTGCCAGTTCAATCATGACATCCAAAACTTCTTTTATCATCTCTGGATCAAGTGCAGAAGTCGGCTCGTCAAACAGCATAATTTTTGGATTCATACATAGTGATCGCGCTATTGCTACACGCTGTTGCTGCCCACCTGAAAGCTGCCCTGGAAATTTATCTGCCTGTTCCGGTATTTTGACGCGCTCTAGATATTCTAGTGCAGTAGCTCGGGCTTCGGCCTTGGGCATTTTACGGACCCAGATCGGGCCCAACATGAGGTTATCGAGTATCGACAGATGAGGAAATAGATTGAAATTCTGAAATACCATGCCCACTTCAGTGCGGATATGATCAATATTTTTGAGGTTTTTGTTTAGCGTAATTCCATCAACGACGATACTGCCTTCCTGATGTTCTTCCAGATTGTTGATACAGCGAATAAGTGTTGATTTCCCTGATCCAGAAGGGCCACAGACAACAATTCTTTCCCCTTTTTTTACTACCAGATCGATATCCTTCAAAACATGAAAATCATCGTACCACTTGTTAACTTTTTCAATATTTATGATGACTTCAGAGGACGCTGCTGATACCAATTTTTCTTCTGCTGCATTGTTGTCCATAGGTGTATTCGAATTCATTTTATTCCTTGGTGTTCTCTTTTTTAGTGTCTATTTCTTAATTTTCTAAGAACTACGTTTTACGATTAGTGGACAACTTAGCTTCTAGATGACGACTGTATTTTGACATCAGCGCGCAAAGTATAAAAAATATCATCGCGCCAAATAACAGTGGTTCCTTGTGTAAACCGATCCAAGATAAATCTCGACTGACGCTACTTAACATCCCTAAAATATCGAATAAGCCGATAATTGAGACCAATGTAGTCCCTTTTAAGATGCTAATAAAATTACCTACAATATTTGGAATCATATTTTTTAAAGCTTGCGGCATCACAATTAAACCCATGGTTCCCCAGTAACCCAAGCCAATGGTATGTGCCCCTTCATACTGCCCTTTGGGAATAGTTTGCAACCCACCACGAACGGTTTCAGCCATGTAAGCCGCATTAAATAGGCACACTGCAATGATTACCTGAGCTAATTTATTGAGCACAAAGCCTTCGGGTAAAAACAACGGAAACATGGTCGTCGCCATAAACAGCACGGTAATGAGTGGCACCGAGCGAAACACTTCAATAAAAGTGGTACTAAGCACCTTGATGACAGGTAATTTTGAACGGCGACCCAGAGCCAGAATAATTCCGCTAGGTAAAGCGGTGGCAATACCAATCCCTGAAATGACTAAGGTTAGGAATAGTCCTCCCCATTTAGTCCAGGGTACTTCGCCTAGAACCCAGCTTTGTTGCCATAAAAATGCAATGATAAAAGCCATGATTAGAAGCGCTATGTTTAGGTTCCGTTGGCTCTTTTCAGATTTCAGTGAACTGCCTAAACGGGTAGCAATAAATGTTGAAATACTTTGGCCCTGGATTACACCAATAATCGCATTCAACATAATAACGACGAAAGAAACGATCGCAGCTGAAACCATAAACTGGCTAAAAAAACTACTTTCACCCCCCAGGAATATATAATTTGCTAAAAAAGGGTAAAAACTAATCAAGGTAATGGCTATAAATATTTTGCCTTTAACACGCGGTAACCACAGCGGCAGCATCCAGACGATTAATAGTAAAATACCAACGTTAACTCGCCACAGCTCGTCTTTCGGATAACGACCGTAAAAAATATTATCCATCCACGCAATCACACCTGCCCAGCATGCGCCATCAATACTGATATCAAAACACTCTCGTCTACTCTCAGCGATCCATACAGCATCGGCTATGCCCCAGACCCATAAACCTTTCGTTGTAATGTAAATAATATACATCGTCACTATGGTGAGAATACTATTGTAGAAAGAGCTAAATAGATGTTTATGCATCCAGCCAATTACTGATCGTTCAGATAACGGTGCAGGTCTAGCGGGGGTTATTTCTTTTTTTACAAAAGCCATCTCAACGCTCCACCAGCTGGACTTTCTTATTATAGATATTGAGCAGCCCTGAAATAATCAGACTCACGAACATATAAAATCCCATGGTCATGGCGACGATTTCTATGGCATACCCTGCTTGATTTAATGACGTCTGCATAAACAGTGAAACAATATCTGAATAACCAATCGCCACTGCGAGTGATGAGTTTTTAACCGTACTCAGCCACAAACTAATCATCGGCGGGATAATGGCAGGCATTGCCTGAGGAATTATGATGAGGCGTAAGGCCTTGTTCTGCCGTAAACCAATGGCAAGCGCAGCATCATTCTGTCCTTTATTAATCGACTGTATGCCGGCTCGAACAATTTCAGCCATGTGTGCAGCACCATAAACAACCAATGCCACTAATAAGGCGATAAAAGCGGGAGGTAAACTGGCGCCTCCTACAAAATTAAAACCTTCAATCTTCGGGACATCCCAGCTAAGAGGAGCCCCTGTCAGTAAAAAAACGAGACCAGGTAAGATTAAAAGTATTGCTAGTGATGGTAACAAAACAGGTACTCTTTTCCCCGTTTTGTCTTGATGTTTATTGACCCATTTCTTGAGCAAATAGACACAGATAAGCGCAACCATAAATGCCAAACCCGTTATCCAGAATTGCTCTCCTGGTACTGGCCAAGCGGTATATAAACCTCGGTTATTGAGCAATACCACTTCTGCACCTGCAGAAAGATCCAAACTATTTTTTATTTGAGGCAGTATGCTAAAAACACCCACATACCAGAAAATTAATTGAATCAATAAAGGTGTGTTACGAAATATCTCAATGAATGTTAAGGCTACTTTTGAAATCAACCAGTTGCTGGAAAGTCTTAATATACCAATAAAAAACCCTAAGACAGTACACGCAATAATCGCCAAAAAAGAGACATACAGTGTGTTAAGTATACCGATTAAAAAAATACGACCATACGTTCCAATCCCCGGCGTATAAGAGATAAGCTTGAAACCAGGGTCAAATCCTGCCGCTACATTTAAAAAACCAAAGCCAGAGTTCATCCCCCTTAATTCAAGATTGTGTGCAGTATTACTGATCAAATACCAAAAAAAACAACCAATAATTACTACTGTCAATATTTGATAGAAGATGCCGCGAACGCGCTCATCTTGGAAAAAGTTAAACTTTTCTTTCGGTTTTATGCGTTGCGATTTGGTATTACTATCATTGGCCACAACAATAATTTCTCTTTGGTATTCGTTTATTGAGAACAACATACACCGACATCAACCCCTTACGACCAGTAAACAAATGGTCGTGCGCCAGTGCATGTTGAAACATGATTTATCGCATTTTTTATCGCGTCATTTATCGCATAGGAGGTGAATACAGTAATCCGCCATTTGTCCAAAGTGCGTTGAGTGTACCTGCACGAGTGATTCCAAGAGCCTTGTCACCATTTCCAAGATAGCGCTCATAGTTCTCACCATAGTTACCAATTTGTTTAATGATGTTATATGCCCAGTCTTTATCTAAGCCTATGCCGTCATGAAGATTCCCTTCAACACCTAAGAGTCGACGTATTGATGGATTATCTGACTTACGCATTTCATCAACATTTTGACTGTTGACACCTAGCTCTTCAGCATTAACCATGGCATTCAAAGACCATCTGACAAGATTTGCCCAGTCGCTATCACCCTGTCGTACTACAAGTCCAAGAGGTTCTTTAGATAGCGTTTCAGGTAGAATCAAATGATCCTTAGGCTTTGGGAAAGCAGCACTATTTGCAGCCAACGATGATTTGTCATTGGTGAGTGCGTCACAGCCACCCTTTACATAGGTCTCATCTCGAACATTGAAGTCTTCAAAAGTAACCGCGCTAATTTTTAGATTATGCTTACGGCTAAAATCGGCTAAATTAAGTTCAGAAGTCGAACCAGTCTTTACACATACCTTGGCACCTTTTAGTTGAAGCGCGCTTGTTATACCGCTGTCCTTTCGAACCATAAAACCCTGACCATCATAAAAATTGGTTTGTAGAAAATCCAAACCTAATTGAGAGTCACGTGACATAGTCATGGTAGCTGATTGTGATAAAAGATCTGACTCGCCATTTGCAAGTGCCGTGAATCTCACCTGGCTACCAACCGATTGATATTTTACTTTTGACTTGTCACCGAAAATAGCGGCGGCAATTGCCTGGCAATTAGCTACATAAAAGCCATCCCAATCACCCTTGGCATCAATGGTATAGAAGCCTGGGGAAGGCTTACCTATCTGACAGCGCAGATGATCGCGTTTTTTTACTATTTCCAAGGTACTTTCTGCTGAAGCGGTTGTCATACCACCAACTAATATTCCAGTAACTGCGGCAACTGATGTGAAAAATGTAGTGAGTTTCATTAATTCATTTCCTGATTTATAGTTAAATACTTATATTGAAATGATGACCGAAATGATAATTTTCATTCAGCAACCAGACCTATTCAATATTCCTTTTATATATTTGAAAAAAGTAAATAGTGTTAAACGATACTAGTGGACTTATATGACTCTTTAATGAATTTAAAAATAAACTGATACTTATAAAATTTAATTCATTTTTTGTTTTGTAAATAAATAAGTACGTATATCGAGATAGTGTTCGAATACATAAATCGTAATCGAGTAACTAGCCTCATCAATAACGTTCTCTTGCTCTTAAAGAATGTAAAATGAAAGGTTACTTCTGTCTAATGCCTTTAATGGTGCCACTCATGCAAAAAACGCATCACTTGGCGTTGAGTGCCTATTAAATCTTGATTATTGATGACGTTACGCTAGTGATTCAGAGTAAAGGGCAGAATCTCGAACTTGATTTGAAAAGCCTGACCGACAGTCAGCATGTTTTGAGAGTGTTGTTAGTATCAAGAGTGTTAGAATCGGGAGTCTTTGTGCAGTAACATCTGCCATATTTTTTCTGCCTGAGGTGGGATGATATTGGCGTTTCTATAAATTTTTATAACCAGTTTGATTTCGTCATTTTCATCACCTGCGCGAACCAACAATCCTTTATCTAAATCATTAATTGCAATTGATAAGGGCACCCATGCTACGCCATACCCTTCACGAGCCATCGCACACAATGAGGCTGCAATAGTCGATTGATAAACAGATAAGAACTTGAGATTACGGTAGCGACTATCAAGATGATGCTTTACCGGCAAAAGAGACGAAGTGTATTGAGTCTGAAGATAAGGGATAACCTTTTTAGGGTTTGATGGCAACCACCACCTCGGTTCTCCGTTACTATCTGGGCTTACCACCGGCACCAACACTTCAACGCCCAATTGTAATGATGAATACTTTTTCATATCATTCAGCAGTAATTCTGTTGGATCTTCATAGCAAATAAAAAAATCTGCCTCCCCTTGATCCAAAGCACCTAAGTAATCTTCTACATTCGCAAAATCTGTTCTTACACTGAATAATTCTGATTCGATATCTTCTTGAATACTCTTTAACCAGGAAGGTAGAAAGTATTGAGCCAGCGTACTTAAGGTAGCAAAACGAATTTTTTCTTCTTTCTCCCTCTTCTTTACCTGAATATCATTTCTTGAGAGATATGCCAGACGCACTATCTCTTGCGCAACTGGCTTAAATAGTTCGCCTGCTTCAGTTAAATACACAGGTTGTCTACTACGGTCTATCAGTGTGGCGCCTACCCAGGTTTCGAGTGAGAGAATACGTCGGCTAAATGCAGGCTGAGAGACAAACCTCTGCTCAGAAGCTATGCGAAAATTTCCACAATTAGAAAGGGTAAGAAAATCTTCTATCCAGTTAAGATTCATTTTAATTATTACTTCTTACCTTAAAGCACCAAACCATAACAGGTTGAGACTCAACTTAGTGTTAATAATAAATAATTTGGAGAATAATTTGGAAAAATGTGTGAGTTAAAGTAATGGAAATCACGACCCTAAAGTCTATTTAAGGTCATGCTTAGTATCGTTTTTAATATCACTCGTAGAATACTTTTCAATATCACCCTATTTTTTTAAAAAACAGTCTTTAGAACAATCCTTCTATCTCACCATCTTCTCTAACATAAATGCTTTCTGCTGCGGGCTTTCTTGGTAAACCAGGCATTGTCATAATGTCACCACAGACAACCACAACGAAGCCAGCACCTGCAGATAATCGAACTTCACGTATCGGTACAACGTGTCCGCTTGGAGCGCCCTTCAGCATGGGATCGGTACTAAATGATAATGGTGTTTTTGCGATACAGATCGGCAAATCACCGTGCTTTTCTTCGAGTGCTTCAAACTGATTACGTACTTTTTTATCGGCGATGATATCTTCTGCACCGTATAACTCTTGTGCGATGGTACGTGTTTTACCCCATAGTGAAAGTTGCGCGTTGTATAAAAATTCAAATTTAGCTGGTTCGTTATCTATCATATCGACAACAGCCTGACTCAATGCTTCTGCACCTTCACCACCGCGTGCCCAGTGATCTGATTCCACCGCGCTGATACCTGCTTTTTCACAGAGACCTAATAGTAAGTCACGTTCTGCCTTGGTATCGGCACTGAAGCTATTTAATGCGACCATCACAGGAACGCCAAATTTACGTGTATTAGTGACATGTCGTTTAAGATTAACAAAACCATCCTCGAGTGCCTTCAGATTTTCTTCACTAAGTTTATCTGCTTCTGCTCCACCGTGAATTTTTAGTGCACGAATCGTTGCAACGATTACTGCTGCATCTGGCTTCAAACCTGATTTACGCATTTTAATATCGAAGAATTTTTCTGCGCCTAAATCTGCGCCGAAACCGGCTTCGGTAATCACATAATCGGCGTGTTTGAGTGCGGTTTTAGTCGCGATTACCGAGTTACAACCGTGTGCGATATTGGCGAATGGCCCGCCGTGGATAAAGCACGGTGTGCCTTCCATGGTTTGCACCAGATTCGGTTGAATTGCATCTTTTAATAAGGCTGTCATTGCACCGACTGCTTTGATATCTCGCGCATAAATGTCTTTACCATCACGCGTTGTACCGACAATGATATTTCCGAGTCGTTCCTGTAGATCAGTTAGATCATTAGCTAGACAAAATATCGCCATAACTTCCGAGGCAACCGTAATATCGAAATGATCGGTACGAGGATAGCCATTAAATACACCGCCTAATCCAATTGTTAGTTGACGCAGTGAGCGATCATTCATATCCACCACCCTGCCCCAGGTGACTTTTCTGCAGTCTAATTCAAGCTCGTTACCCCAGTAGATGTGATTATCAATCATTGCAGATAGCAAATTATGCGCTGCGCCAATCGCGTGAAAGTCGCCATTGAAATGCAGGTTAATTTCTTCCATAGGCACGACTTGAGAATAACCACCGCCTGCTGCACCACCTTTCATACCGAAACAAGGTCCTAGTGAAGGTTCGCGTAAACAGATTGCAACTTTTTTACCCAGACGACTTAGCCCATCGCCCATACCAACTGAGGTGGTTGTTTTACCTTCGCCCGCTGCTGTTGGAGTAATACCGGCAACTAGAATAAGTTTTCCATTGGGACGATCAGATTGTGCTTCAACATATTCACGACTTACTTTTGCCCGGTTTTTACCGTAATTAAGAATATGATCACTGGGTATGCCGAGTTTATCTGCGATATCCTGAATCGGTAGCATGGTTGCTTTTCGAGCAATTTCTATATCTGACAGCGGTTTTGTGCTTTTTGCCATATCATCCTCATTCACTAATTTTTGTTTTTACGTTTTTTATATACAGTTAGTTAATCACTAAAATGACTAAATAGTCTTGAAGAACTAATGATAACTATAGGCAGACAATAACCTTAGAACAAATGACTCATTACACAAAATGCGCCATTGATGGTCTCTTAAGCGTCAAAAAGAACTATTTAAAACAATTACTTATTATATTTATTATTTATTATTATAGGCATATAGATTAGAGGCATGCAAGCTGACTTAGCTTTAGCGACTATAACTACAAAGCTAATTACGAATGCTTTCTCAACCAATCAGCAATGGCGGGGAAAATAGTCTGTACAGATTTAGGGCTAACAAAAATACCAATATGACCACCTTTCACGGGCATCGCCTGGTACTGGTGTTTGGGGATGAGTTTCTCTAGCGCTTTTGATGAAGCCGGAGGAACCAGATGATCTTTATTCGCGTATATATTTAATACAGGAATATCTAAGTTAGTGAGATCAATGGGACACCCCCCTACTTTTAGGGTGTTTTTTATCAATTGGTTCTGTTGATAACAGCCTCTGACGAATTCACCAAAGGCTACTCCCGCCTGATCTGGACTATCAAAAATCCAACGCTCCATAAGGATAAAGTTAGCAATACGCTCTTTGCTTTTCTCATCGAGCTGGTCTGTCGCATCAACCAGATTTAAATATTTCTTCAGCTGTAAATAATACGGACGTAATGAAAGAAAAGTATTACTGAGCATATCACCCGGAATATTTCCCATGGTTTTGACCATTAAATCGATATCTATATATCTGACCAGATTACTCAGCGTATCTTCTTTAGTATGGAAGTCGATTGGTGTCACCAAGGTCACAATGTTCTTAACTCTCTGCGGATGCAAACTGCTGTAGCATAAGCCAAGCACCCCACCCTGACAGACTCCCATTACACTCACTTGTTTAACTGGCTTACCTTGCAACGCGCTTTCTTTACTACAGACAAGATCTACGCATGCATCAATTTGTTCATTGATATAGTAGTTAAGGTCTAGATGCTTATCCGATTCATCCGGATAGCCCCAATCGATGAGATAGACATCGAGGCCGGATTCGAGCATTTGCTCAATGGCGGAATGACCCTGTTGCAGATCTAGAATACTGGGGCGATTAACCAACGCGTAAACAATTAAAACAGGTGTTTTTACTGTTGATTTATTCTCGCTAGTTTCGTTTGTATTGTTTTCGCTATTATCATTTTTACTTTCATTAGCGACATAACGATAAAGTTTTAACTTATCCTTCTCAAATACAAGTTCGCGTTCTGAGTACTGTTCTTCCAGCAGTCCATCTTGCTGTTTTAAACCCTGCAATAGATGACCAAACTTTTCACCATAAGCTTTTAGTTCATCGAATGCTTCTTGATTTGCACTACTATTGACCATTCGCGTTAGCCTGTGCAGATGACAAATTCGCCTGCATGAATTCAGCGTAGGACTTGTTTGATTTGTCTATCACCAGCATCCAGCTATTTACAACGTTTGCATAAACGCGAGAGTAATGTTCTGCTGCGATTAACTCCAGGTATTGGGTTTCAAGAAGCTCTAACCAGAGTGTCATGATTTCTTTCGCAGACGCAGGTTTGTCATTCAATGCCTTTAGTGCTTCAACCGTTTGTTTTGCAGCTACGATAAATAAATTGAAAAACTCCCGTTGGAATTCTTGTAATGCGATCAAATACGCATTTAAAGCTGCCGAGAATTCAGGATTATCAGCCGTATCTCCCAAAAAACTCGATAAAAAGTTTAACGACTTATTCTGCGACGAGAAAAGTGCTGCTTGTTGCTGCCAGTTTACCAAAGGTAGTTTCCAGAGTGAGTTAATGTCTGAATTATTATCTTTTTGATTAGTGTTTAAACGCTCGTCTGCTTCATTCTCTGTTGGTTTATTTACAGTTGGGGCAACAAACACAGAGGATTTATCAGTAAATTCTTTTAGGTATTTTTCAATCAGAACCTCTACAGTCTCACCCTGCTGATTTGTTGCCATTGACTCAGTGAAGTTAAAAAAGAAGCGGCTGGAAGACGACACTCTTTTGTATAAAGAATCAATATCACCGGAATTTGTTTGCGCGTGATTTTGCCAACATTTATCCACATCGTTTAACCATTGATTAAAAAACGTGGACTGTGAAGATTGATTGCTATTACCCGCACCTACACCTGCATCAGAAGCTGACTGAGGCAAATTTGTAAAACTTGAACCCACATTATTCCAAAAAGTATTTTGCAGGTTGTTCCATTCGTCGTTAAATGAGGTATTTTCTACCATGGTGTCAATAATTCTATAAAGATATAAGGATGATATTCGGGTGATAATGTATAGTTAAGCTCATTAGTGGCTATGCTGAGTGAATACCTGTTCAGTTTGAACTTTTTGTCTCAACATAAGAGGCATATTGTAATAGAACGAAACATTGAAAAATAGCTATCAATGAAAATAGACTGGTATTTAAACAACTTAGATCAATTTTAGTTAGCAGATCGCTAATAATAAGTTCAAGATAAATTCAATTAGGTAAAGAGATTAAGTATGGAAGC
This sequence comes from uncultured Cocleimonas sp., assembly GCF_947495625.1. Classification (GTDB taxonomy): domain Bacteria; phylum Pseudomonadota; class Gammaproteobacteria; order Thiotrichales; family Thiotrichaceae; genus Cocleimonas. The sequence continues at coordinate 26,640 of NZ_CANLZW010000007.1, read as the reverse complement.
TGATGTAAGAATTATAAAAAAATATCCGAATAGACGCCTCTATGACACAGAAGATAGCTGTTACATCAAGTTGTTAGAAATTAAAGATATGATTGAGCGCGGCATTCCAGTCAAAGTAATAGACAGCAATACCGAAGAGGAAATCACTCGCAGTATTCTATTGCAGATTATTCTGGAGCAGGAATCTAACAAAGAACCGCTATTCACTACTGAAAACCTGGTTAACTTTATTCGATACAACGGCGAAACGTCTCGTGAAGGGTTTATGCATTTTATGGATAAAAACCTTAACTTCTTTCAGGAGCAACAAAGTACCATCCAGGAGCGCTTCAAAGAGTTTGCTGACTATAATCCAATGGATTTTTGGACAAGCAGTACTAAAAAGAATATGGATATCTGGAAAAAGATGCAGGAGAACTTTATGACTCCTGGCAGTGAAACGGATCCAGATAGCGACAAAAAACAGAAATAAACGGGAATAGAAAACCTCTAAAAAACACTTTCAAAGCTTCAAACCTCAACACACTCTAATTATTTTACTTTTTTAAGTCACCCCCCTACTTATAGGCTGTTTTTATATGTCATTAATTTTATTATAAAAACAGCCTAATCTGGCAATTACTCTCGCTACACTCCCCGATATAACCCCATCTAAAACTTTTTATTTACATCTTTTTATAAATAAATACTTGACAAAGTATCGGTCTTTTCATATATTTGTTGCACCGCAGCAATGCTGCACCGCACAAATCGAATTTACTTAACTTTAAAAGGCAATAAACATGAAACAATTAATCGAATTAAACAACAAACTAACTAATGACGGACTTGCAGTACTTAAGTCTTTCGGTGAATTAAACGTAAAAGCAACTGAAGCTTTTGTTGCACAACAAAAAGAAGCTACAGAGAAACTTGCTGCTACTGCTAAGCAAAACGCTGAGAAGCTTTCTGCTGTTAAAGATCCTAAGGTTTTCCTTGAGCTACAAAGCGAAATGCTACAAGACTCAATGGCTGCAGCAATGGATTTCTGGAAGACTGCATCATCTACTGCTGAGTCTAACAGCGCTGCATACAAGAAGCTTTCTGATGAGTCTTTAAAGACTGCTAAGAGCAACTTAGAAGAAGTTGTTAAGACTGCTAAAGAAACTGCTGAAACAGCTACTGCAGAAGTTAAAAAAGCAACTGAAACTGCTACAGCATCAGTTAAAAAAGCAGCTAAAGCGGCTTAAGTTTTAAACTAAAGACATATCACTGCTTATGCTGTGAGGTGTATCAAAAGGCCTCTTCATGTATTTCTTATAGGGATATGTGAAGGGGCCTTTTTTGTTTTTATCGCAATTTTTTATTGCAAGAAAACAGTATAAATATAGAAAACCATAATCGACACTAAGCTGCCCAGCGTGTTTATGTAAAAACCAGTTCTTTCAGAAATGACTCGCCTTGGTTATGACCTTATCATCAATTTATCTTTAATAAATGGCCTACAAGATCAATTCAGTCTGCCTAGCTATTCTGCTATTAAAACACAGTATTCATCGCTTGTCCTTCCTATAAAGAAGCAAATAGAAGACGCAAATAAATTCATTGCTATAAACACCGTTACAACAGCTTAAGTATCCACTTCGATGACAACCCATTGAAGATCACACAAAGACACATCACTTGAAATACATTGAAAATATCAGGACTCTACACAGCCTTATTTTCATTTTTTAAGTCACCCCCCTACTTATGGGCTGTTTTTGTATATTATTAATTTTATTGAATAAATAGTCACAAATACCTTTTAATTCATTTTTTCTGTCTTTATACCCTCTCATTTAAATCAAATTATTTTTATCTTTTTGTAAAATAATTATTGACAAGAATATGACGTTCTCCTATATTTGTTGCAACGCAGCAATGCTGCACCGCACAAATTTTATGACTGAACCTTAATGAGGACATTACCATGCAACAATGGATCGATTTAAACACTAAACTTGCTAACGATAGCCTAGCTACTCTTAAGCAGTTCGGCGAGCTAAACGTTAAAACAACTGAAGCTTTTTTCGCACAACAGAAAGAAATGACTGAAGGCCTAACTTCAACTACAGAGAAAAACATTGAGAAGCTTTCTGCAGCTAAAGACCCTAAAGATTTCTTCGAAATGCAAAAAGAAATGTTTCAAACTTCTATGGATCTAGCTCTAGGAAACTGGAAGAAAGCAATAGCTTCTACAGAATCTAACCGTGCTGCATACAAGAAGCTTTCTGAGAAGTCTCTAAAGACTGCTAAGACAAATATGGATAAAGTTGTTGAATCTGCAAAGAAGGCTACAACTGAAGCTACAGAAGCAGCTAAAAAAGCAGTTAAAGCAGCAAAATAAGTATTGAAAAAATAGTAGTGGCTAATTTTGACTATTCTTAAAAATAGTCGCACTATATAGTCACACTGGGCTTCTCCACTTTTCTTGAAACAATAGAACAAGTGGAGGAGCCTTTTCGTTATAAACCGCTAGATGATGGAGAGTTTTAAAGATGGGAAAGAATAACGTTGCCCTAGTAACGGGTGGTACAGGTGGAATTGGTGAAGAGATTTGTAGACAATTAGCAACAACAGGTTGCAAAGTTGTAGCAAACTACTTCCCTGCAGATAAAGAAAACGCAGAAAGCTGGCAAGCAGCTCAAAAAGAAGCAGGTTTTGATATTGAAATCTCTCCTTGTGACGTAACAGATTTTGACGCGACTGGCGCAATGATTGAAGATATTCAAAGCAATATTGGTCCAATCGACGTATTAGTTAACTGTGCGGGTATCACTCGCGATGCAACGATCAAGAATATGGACATCGATGCATGGAAAGCAGTTATCGACACTAACCTTACTAGTGCATTCAACGTAACAAAGCCAGTTCTTCTAGGAATGACTGAGCGCGGTTACGGACGCATCATCAATATTTCTTCTGTAAATGGCCAACGTGGTCAATTCGGACAACCTAACTACTCTGCTGCTAAAGCAGGTATTCACGGTTTCACAATGTCTGCAGCATACGAAGGCGCACGTAAAGGCGTTACTGTAAATACAGTTGCTCCTGGTTACGTTTCTACTGCAATGACAGAAGCTATGCCTGAGAATGTATTGGCTTCAATCATCGGTGGTATCCCAATGGGTCGTATGGCTCAACCAGCTGAGATTGCATCTGCAGTACTTTGGTTAGCAAGTGAAGACAACGCTTACACGACAGGTGCTTGTATCCCTGTAAACGGCGGACTATTCATTAGTCACTAATTTTTTCGGCTTTTACAGCAATGAATAATTAAGTAAAAAATACCTTCTTTAATCGATGATTATTGAGGGTATTTTTGTATTTGGGATCTATACTCTACCTAACGTTGTTTAATATTGATTAGCTTTAATTTATTTTAAATAACTTATCCTTTGTTTGACTTTAATTGTCTTTAATTGACTTTAATTAAGTCTAACAATCGCTAACAATGTTAAAACACAGCAAATATCAGATCTCTAATTATTAGTCTCTAGATATGGATCTATTAGTAAACAAAAAAGGATATAAAAAATGAGCGAAGACATAGTAATCGTTGCGGCAGGTCGTACTGCAGTCGGTAATTTCAGTGGAAGCCTGGCTTCTGTTCCGGCATCAACATTAGGTGCAAACGTCATCAAAGGACTCGTTGCGCAAACAGGTATTGATCCTGCAAGTGTGGACGAAGTCATCATGGGTGACGTATTGACCGCTGGTTTAGGCCAGAACCCTGCGCGTCAGGCAGTGATCGAAGCTGGGCTTCCAGAATCAGTACCAGCAATGACAATCAATAAAGTGTGCGGCAGTGGTTTGAAATCAGTGGTACTTGCGTATCAGGCGATCGCTTGTGGCGATGCTGATATCGTAATTGCAGGTGGTCAGGAAAACATGAGTGCAGCACCTCACGTTCTTCCACATTCAAGAAATGGCCAGAAGATGATGGACTGGACAATGAAAGATTCCATGATCACAGATGGCCTTTGGTGTGCATTTAATGATTACCACATGGGTATGACAGCAGAGAATATTGCTAATCAATACGGCTTTACTCGTGAAGAGCAAGATGCTTTTGCCGCTGGTTCACAGCAAAAAGCAGAAGCTGCGCAAAAAGCGGGTAAGTTTAAAGATGAAATCATTCCTGTTGAAATTCCACAACGTCGTGGTGATCCAGTTGTTTTTGCTGAAGATGAATTCATCCGTCACGGAACTACAGCAGAAAGCTTAGGTAAATTACGTGCTGCTTTCACCAAAGAAGGTACAGTTACAGCAGGGAACGCTTCAGGTATTAACGATGGCGCTGCAGCGGTAGTTGTAATGACTCGCTCAAACGCAGAGAAGCTTGGTCTTGAGCCACTGGCTAAAATCGTAGCAAGCGCATCAACAGGTGTTGACCCTAAAATCATGGGTACCGGCCCTATTTCTGCAAGTCAGAAGTGTTTAAAGAAAGCGGGTTGGACTGTAGCTGATCTAGACCGTGTTGAAGCTAACGAAGCATTCGCTGCACAAGCAATGTCAGTTAACAAAGACATGGAATGGGATTTAAGCAAGATCAATGTAAACGGCGGTGCAATTGCAATCGGACACCCAATCGGTGCTTCTGGAGCTCGCGTACTGGTTTCATTACTTCACGAAATGAAACGCGAAGATGCAAAGAAAGGTCTAGCGACTTTATGTATCGGCGGCGGAATGGGAATCGCACTTGCTGTAGAGCGTGCATAGTTCCTGCCAGATATGTTTTAAATGAATATTTAATAGATTTAAAACGTGTCGCTTAATAAAAAGCCGTTCTTATGAACGGCTTTTTATTTGCTATTTTGCAGCTCAACTATTCAACGGCGATTCAATAGCTATAGGCCTTACTTGCATGGCAATGCGTTAATTGAACTAAGGAAAGTATTTATTATGTCACCCCCCTACTTTGAGGCACTTTTTTAGAATCAATGAAATGAAATCAAATCAAATCAAATCAAATCAAATCAGCTTAACTGTTTATAGACTTTACACTGAATGGTATTGTCGATGTCATTGTCGATGAAAATACGATTTTAATTAATCTCTTCCTGTACCCTTCTGTCCAATGAAATTTATTTGTTACAACGACTGGAATCAGCTACCCAAAAGTAGCGCTGCGCTTTTTACGAAAGCGGAAAACGACAGCCTGTTTTTTTCGCGCCATTGGTTTGAAAATATTGTTGCAACAGCACTCGATGATGAGCAAAAACTACTGCTAGCCTGCGTGGTTGATGAAAATACGAACGATGAATCTAAGGTTTTAGCAATCCTGCCCCTGATCACTCATGACAATAAAGAATGGTCTTCACTTTGCCACTCTTACAGCTCTCTCTACTCCTTTTTACTGTCAGAAAACGATCAACAAGAGATTCTTAGTTGTCTTTGTCAGGGCTTGAAGACGCTATCGTTTGACTATCTAACCTTACAACCTGTTGCTGAAAATGATAGTGCCATAGAAAGCTTCAAACAGATGATGGAAAATTCTGGCTTCTCCTGCCATCGACACTTTCGATTTTATAACTGGTGTCATCGAACTGAAGGTCAAAACTTTTCCGATTATATGGCAGATAGGCCCTCTAAAGTGCGCAATACCATCGCACGCAAACAACGCAAACTTGAACGTGAGCATGGTTACCGTATACGACTCCATATAAACGATGATATTGAGAAAGCCTTATCTGACTATCACGACATCTATAAAGTGAGCTGGAAGGCGAATGAGCAATACGAACAGATTGTTCAAGGCTTTACTGACAGAGCCTCCAAATCAGGCTGGACAAGACTAGCTATCCTTTATATCGACGGACAAGCTGTGGCGGCTCATCTTTGGTTTGTGGTAAATCGTAAAGCCAGTATTTTTAGACTCGTTTACGATGAAGCGTGGAAGCAATATTCACCTGGATCAATTCTGATGGCTTACTTAATGGAGTATGTGATAGATACCGACAAGGTTGAGGAGATTGATTTTCTCACGGGTAATGATCTGTACAAACAAGACTGGATGTCTGAGCGTCGAGAAAGATCGGAGCTTACCTTCATTCTGAAATCAGAACCTGAGGTAAAGCCTAATTTGTTTACTAAAATTATTAGAATGGTTAAAGATTAAGTAAATAAATACTTTTGAGTTAATACGTTCTGATACTAAAAAAGTGTCTAACTCTGAATAAATTCTATTTAGGTTTTTAAAAAACAAATCCTAATAACATTTAATAGGTGAAGAATAGCTTAAATGTAATATGACTAATTACGCTAAATCTAAAAAGCAAAAAGGCCATTCAATGAATGGCCTTAATAACGTTTTCAGGGTTAATTGAATCGTTACTTTTCTTTGCGTTTTTACCTAACTTTTAACAAGCTTCCTACTAAGTATTTATTTAGCTTTTTTGTTCGCTAAATCTTTAGCTTGTGCTGGCCAGGTACTGGTGTCAAAACGACGGTTCTTAACATCTAGCGTATCCATTTTTTCCAGAATCTGCTTCGGTGTCATTGCCGCTATATCTGAGTAACTATTGAGGCCTAAAGAGCTCAACATTTCAGCAACTTTTGGACCTACTCCACTAATAACTGTTAAGTCATCTTTGGCTGATGAAGCTGCCGGAGCTGCTTTTTTAGCTTCAGCAACAGGTGCTACTTTAGGAGCCGCTGGCTTCTTAGGCGCTTCTGCTTTTAAATCCAACTGAGCCTGACTCGCTTGAGGTTTCGCGTTTTTAGCCGCAGGTTTTGACTGAGTAGCAGGTTTAGCTTTCGCCGCCGGTGCTGCTTTTGGGGCTGCTGGCTTTTTAACTTCTGCAGTCTTTACTTCCGCTTTTTTAGCTACTGGTTTTGTCGTTTCAGCTTTCTTAACTTCTGGCTTTTTGGCAGCAGGTTTCTTCGCTACTGGTTTTTTAGCTTCGACTTTCTTAGCAGCAGGTTTTTTCGCGGCTGGTTTTTTTGCTTCAGCTTTCTTAGCAGCTGGTTTTTTAGCTGTTGCTGGCTTTGGCTTTTTAGCAGGATCTAGCTTTGTGTATTCAACAACAGGTGAAGGATCATCCATCTTTGCTTTAACATAAGTACCTGGTGCAGCTTCAATAACTTTCAAGCCACCTTTACCTTCAACACGAGCTTTTACTGTTTCACTAGCTAAAGGACGAACCCATGAATCCCAGTTTGGCCACCAAGATCCTTCGTTAACTTCGGCTGCATCAGCCCAGGCTTGAGGATCATCAGGCAGTGTATCTGTTACTCTGTAGCCATACTTCTTAGCTTCTGGAGGATTAATAATTCCTGCGATATGACCTGATCCACCTAGGATAAATCGTGTATCGCCAGAGAATAATTTCGCACCTGAATATGTTGATAACCAAGGAGCAATATGATCTTCAACAGCAGAGATAAAGCACACAGGAATATCAATACTTGAGATATCAATTGGCGTGCCTTTAATGCTTAATTTATTAGGCTTACAAAGATTGTTATCTTTGTACATATTACGTAGATACCAGGAGTGCATGGTTGGTGTCATACGTGTTGAATCTGAGTTCCAGTAAAGTAGGTCAAACGGACGTGGATCGTTACCCAATAAATAGTTATTTACATAGAATGACCAGATCAAGTCATTAGCGCGAAGCATATTAAACGCACCAGACATCTTAGAGCCTTTTAAACAGCCCTCATCCTGCATCATCTTTTCCAAGCCTGCGATCTGCTCTTCATCAATGAATACACCTAACTCACCTGGATCGGCAAAATCAATCATAGTCGTGAAGAATGTGGCAGATTTAACACGATTGTCGCCATTCGCTTTCATATAGGCTAAAGAAGTAGATAACAAAGTACCACCAATACAATAACCGATAGCATTGATTTCACTTTCGCCTGTAGCTTGCTCTACTGCATCTACAGCTGTCACTACACCTTCTGTTACATAATCTTCAAAACCGACGTCTTTGTAGGTTTCATCAGGATTAATCCATGAAACAACAAATACGGTGTGACCTTGATCTACCATCCACTTCAGCATTGAGTTCTTTGGCTGTAAATCCATGATGTAGAATTTGTTGATCCATGGCGGAACAATCAATAAAGGACGCTTCAATACGGTATCCGTAGATGGTGTGTATTGAATCAACTGGAACATTTTGTTCTGGAAAACCACTTTACCCGGCGTTGTAGCAACATTCTCACCAAGCGTAAATGCTGATGTATCTGTCATGCGGATTTTAAGCTGACCTTCACCCTCTTCCAAATCTTCAAGCATGTTTTTCAAACCATGCACAAGGTTTGCACCTTTGGTCTCAATTACTTTTTCAAGTACTGCAGGGTTTGTAGCTGCGAAGTTAGTCGGAGACATTGAATCTAAATAACGTTCAGTGAAAAATTTAACTTTTTCAGCCGTTTTATCATCTAGTCCTTCAACATCAGAGACCGAATTGCGCATGTATTCCGAAGTTAGTAGATATGACTGTTTGATCAGATTGAAGGCAGATTTTTCTGACCAATCATCATGCTTAAAGCGACGATCACCTTTTTCTTCAGTGATCACAGGATCAGGTTTAGACTCATCATTCTCAGAGAACGTGTTTGTTAAAGCCTGCTGGCCGAGTTGCATGGATTTAGTCCAGAAATTCATGCTGTCTTGCATAACTTTTCCTGGGTCCTTTACAGCTTCAGTGAACCATTTTGAATAAGCGTCACTGAGCTTAAATGGGTCCATATCTTTAGCTTCGTGAGCTTCTGCAAATACTTTCATGAGATCTTCTACATGCTTGAAGTTATTTCTCATTTCTTCAGCTGCAGATCCAAACCCCAATGCGTTTATATCTTCTTGTTTAGAATCGGACATATCATCCTCCAAAATACAATGATGTGTGATTATATATTACTGTGTATATAAGGTACTTATTAAGCTTTTGTAAGCTTATTAAGCGATGTTAGTAAGTGTATTTTTAAACTCTTCCATACTTTCTTCAAGACGCTTGCTTACCTTCTCAGTAATCTCTTCTTGTGTCTTTTGAGCCATTTCGCTGATTTCAGTCGAATTTGCTAATGCTTTTTCATAAGCCTGCTGAATTAATTCAACTTGCTTGCTAGCAGCTTCTTGTGGTGATCCAGAACTTGCAAGTGCTTGAATAGCATCTGTCGCTTCTGTCATTGCCTGCTTTAGCATTTCTGCCTGACGCTCAAGCAATACTTTAGAGCTATCTGCAAAAGTCTGGTTAGTAGCCATTAATAACGCTAAGTTTTTTTCTTGTGATGCTTTGATTGCATCAAAATCGAATTTACCTTTAAGCGTATCGTTGAATGCATCCATATTGAAAGCATCCATGTTAAAAGTACTTTGAAGTTGCTCTGCTACTTTACTTGGATCAAATTGCTCAAATACTTTTGTAAAGTCAAATGGGTTGTTAGTAGACATAATAAAATCCTTAATAATAATGTTAGTTAATTTTTTTGGTACAACAAAAACAATCACGCTGAATTGCTGCACTGCACAATTAACAATAATAGAGATTTTAACGAGAATGTCAACCCTTTAAAAGGGTCTATTAAGCAAGTTATATCAAGCTTCTTGCTATTAGCGAATTAGTCGCGTGTTAGCCATGGAACAAATGCAACAGCTTCACCTATCACTAAAATATTTCCATCACTATCCACACAGGTGGTTTTTAAGGTCACGATGGGTTTTGTTTCATGAATTTTGATTACTTCAACACTCGCAATCACTTCTGTATCAAAATAAACAGGCGCTTTAAATTGTAGATTCTGCCCCATATAGATGGTGCCCTCACCCGGCAAATGCGCACCAAGTAACGCTGAGAATAGACTTCCCACTAACATTCCATGAACAATCCTGTGTTTGAATTGAGTTTCAGCAGCATAAGCTGCATCTAGATGGGCAGGATTCTTATCTCCAGATAATTCTGCATAATCAATCACATCCTGTTCTGTGAACGAACGAGTAATAGATGCGTTATCTCCAATCTTTAAAGTGGTAGCCATATTTTTCTCTCTGTTTTTTATCAATAAAAGTACTTTTACTTTCTAGCTTCTTATACTTTAGTCGCATTTTTTTATTTAGGTAAAAATAACTGAAACTAGTTTGATAAAGGTCGTATTTATGAGCTTTGATTTGATAACTGTTGCAAGCTTTTGGTTTATATCTCCTACTCTAAAAGATTCTTTTTCGAGTCAAACTTTGATCTAAATATTGAAAATAAAAAGTAAAATTACGTCGCAAAGCATAAGTTCTTTTTAGTCATTTCAAAAAACGAAACGAACAGTGCATTTGCGAAACAAAAGCATTGTTTTTTTATGCTTCCCTAAAGGAAAGGCGTAGCCGCTTAAAAAATGGCCTAAAAGGCGGGGGGTGTCTTTTATATGATTGATAGCGTAACTAAGTCTTAAGATTGTTTAAGCAGTGTAATTTATAAACAAACTCTAGTTATAAACTGATTATGAACAAAAAGTATTCAAAATAACCCTTACCTTTCGAGATACTTGCATTAATTCAGCATTAGAGTATAAATACGCCACCTGCTGCGGCGCACAAATCGTATGCTTACCATTTATTTTCTAATAATTCAAAAAAATCAGGGCTATGTTTTACTATGTTATATCAACTCCATCACCGAATAAATAAGTCTGTTAAACCATTAAACTTTTGGGCACAGGCCTGGAAAACACAACTTTCGTTAACCTCTATATTACCTTATAACTTTGATTACTTTATCCGCCCCACCATTGCACATTTAGAATTAATTGAACGCATTACCAATACATACGAAGAGCCTGAATTTGATCTTCCTTATACCGAAGTAGATGGTAAAAAAACCAAGATAACCGAAGAAGTCGCTCACTCACTTCCCTTCTGTGATTTATTGCATTTCAAACGTGAAGGAAACCACGATCATCCCAAGGTATTGTTAGTTGCACCTATGTCTGGGCATTACGCTACCTTGTTAAGAGGCACCGTAGAAAAGTTTATACCTGACCATGAGGTTTACATTACAAACTGGAAGAACGCTCGTGATGTGCCACTAAAAGATGGTGGATTTACTTTTGATGATTATGTACGTTACCTCATCGAATTTCAGGATCATCTTGGCCCAAATACGCACCTCATTGCCGTCTGCCAACCCAGTGTTCCGGCGATCGTTGCAACTACCGTGATGTCTGAACGCAATAATCCGAATGTTCCTAAATCATTGACGTTAATGGGTGGGCCGATCGATACGCGCTTAAGCCCCACAGAGATCAATGACTTTGCATCAGGTAAAGACCTCGAATGGTTCGAAACTAAAGTCATCAATACCGTACCACGCGATTTCCCTGGTGCAGGACAAAGAGTCTACCCGGGCTTCATTCAACTTTCTGGTTTTATGAGTATGAATCTGGATAGCCATGTACAAAAGCATTACAAATTCTTCGGCGATTTAGTCAAAGGCGATGGTGATAGCGCAGAAGCTCATCGTAAGTTCTACAATGAATATTTGGCGGTAATGGATTTACCCGCTGATTTCTATTTAGAAACGATTCGAAAAGTATTTATCGATCATCGTCTACCTAAAGGACAAGTACACTTTGAAGAAAAGAAAATAGATCCTAAAGCAGTCAATAATACCGCGCTATTTACTATCGAAGGTGAAAACGATGATATTACCGGAAAAGGCCAGACTAAAGCTGCTCACGACATTTTAAGTAGCATCCCTAAAAACAAAAAGCACCACTATGAACAACCAGGTGTAGGTCATTATGGAATCTTCAATGGTCGTCGTTTCCGCGAAGAGATTACACCTAAAATCAAGGCGTTTATTAAAGAAAATAACAAATAATAAAAATGCCCTTAAAGTACGGGGGTGTCTTACTGATTTAAAGCGGTTTTAACTAATAACACCGTGACGTTATCAGTGGCACCTCTGGCTAATGCCAAATCCATGAGTTCTTGTGCGGCATATTTAAGACTATTTTGCTGTAAAATTTCTTCTATATCCTTATCACTGAGTTCTTTAAACAGTCCATCACTGCAAAGCAGGTAGATATCCCCTTCCACCACTTCATAGCTTTGAGTTTCTGTAAACAGTGGCGATGACACGCCGACTGCTGCAGTAAGGTGTTGAGCTAATGGGTACTTTTCTGCATCTTCAGGGCTAAAGCCTGCATCAATAAATTCATTAACCCGATTATGATCTCTAGTGAGTTGCGATAATTGATTATTTCTTAATTGATAGATACGGCTATCACCTGACCATAAACAAACAATACTATTTCTCTGGGCGATTAAGACACAGACCGTACTCGCAATAAGCGTTCTGGTCTCTTCTCCACCACTTTTCTCGATAAGTTCGTCGTTGGTTTCTTGTAAGTTATCATTAATTTTATTAACAAAACTTCCAAAAAAGCGGCCTTTGTTAATTTTTGAAAGCTTTTCTACAATTAACTGACTGGCAACATCACCAGACTGGTGACCACCCGCACCATCTGCAACAACCCAGAATCCTTTATCACTCGATTCTAAAAAAGCATCTTCATTATGGTCTCTTACGCATCCCTGATTGGTTATGCCAATGGACTGAAACGTGAATTTACTATCTAATAATCTGTTCATCGCTCCACCCTCTTTTATCCCACTCTCCATCCATGAATGTCGCGACACTTTTATGTGGAGGTAGGCCTTCAGTTATGACAAAACTCGGCGGTATTTTTTCTGACCCGAATGTCCTCCAGACGCTGTACGAAGGATAAAAAGTGTTCAACATACTGTTGACTAATTCTGGGTAAACGACTCTTAAACTTTCATTTTCATGCACCGGGAAATTCCAGGCAGAATCTTCATAGCGATTCATTGTGGATTTCTTTAAGGTAATGGTACTGTCATCACCATTCTGGTTGCCTAAGACTGATAGTTTTTCATCAAATTGCTCTATCGAAAAATCATCTTCTAAACAATAAAGCAGGATATCCTCAGCTGACTTTAACCAGTCTCTACTGGTTTCGATGAGTTGCAGTGGATTTGTATTCATGGGAAATGACTTGCATATCGTCATTGGAAAATACCGACCGACGCTATCGACACTTGGCATCATTACACCCAACCAGGTCTGGTTTCCACATATTCCCGGAGCTAACACATATTGATACAGGGGCGTTGTTAGGTAGGACTCCATCCAGCTTTCACCTAATTCTGACTTGCTGTGGGCGAGTACTTCCCGTAGCCAGGCATCCCAGGGATCTGTGAAATTTCTGGGTAATGATTTTGTTATAAAATCCCCTTTTGAAGGGACTTTACCGTAATAACCAATGATCGATGTTTCTTCTGTCACTTTGGGCACCTGCATGATTTAAGGGCTTTCATTTTGCTAAAAAACTTAAATGGATTCTCTTTGAGTGTGGGAGTTTTAACTTCGAAAACTGCATTGCCAAATGCAGGAATTCTTATCTGATCATTTCTGACTAATTTAAATAAACCCCACTGATCAGTTGCGTCGGCTAAGGTAATAAACTTCGGAGCAATGGCAGGATTTCTAAAATTTGCCACTGCTGTAATGGGTGACGCAGGCCACGAATAGACTTCTTGTGGCCTAATTGCAGAACCTGGAAAAAAATTATTCTTGGTGCTACCTATTGATAGCTGTATCTTTTCAACATCAGGGCTAGCGCTAATTAATTTCAAGGTTAAATTGATATTAAGATTTCCTGCTGAAAAAAAAACAGATCTCAAGCGTTCTGATTCAGCTAGCATGTTATCTAAGGTATTGACCACACTCGGGTCGAAGTCATCCGTTTCTTTTAAGTTGGATTTTTTAAACGTATCTGCCACGCCGCCTATGGCAAAAAAGTTATTAAATTCCGAAATATCAACGCCTTTTTTAGAACGTTGATTGAATGGGAATTTATTTTTAAAGGCTTTTTCACAAGGCTCGCATAAGTCAGCACGAGCAGCTTGTATTAATTCCTTAGTTGCACCTTTGGTTACTTCTATTCCTATGATCTGCTTTGCTTCAAGAATCGGTTTATTCAACCAGATACGCATTATTTCAGGGAGCTTATCTACAGCTGCATTTAATTCTGCCAGAGTTGTTTTTACTTTATCTGAGGTGCCTTTCCCTCCTGATATGTCTTGATACAATCCTTTATACAAATCGTCTATGAGTTGCATGGTTTCTTTTAGTTGATCTTCTGCGACTAATTTATGCAGGGGCTTAAAATGACTATCGACGACTTTCAAAGTCTTTTTCAATTCAATCGCATCGCCTATTAAAGGTAATTTATTGTCGTCACTAAAGTCGGTTTCACTTTGCAGTGCTTTTAAAATATGAGTAAACAAGTCGCCGCTATCAGCCGTTAATGGACGAAGAATTTCTGATGCCTGTTTGGTATTTTCGAGTGGACGAATCTGTAAATCTAACAGTAAATTGCTCCATGTTTGAATGTAATCATCTTGATAGAGTTGCTGAATCGTTGATTTTATCGTGCCTGTATCACTCAAGATCTGCTGAGAATCGCCAAGTACCCAACGGTCTTCTTTCAGGTTTTTAACGATATCGTTGTATTTAGGCAGGAAGAGTTTTGAAAAGCCTTCTTTGGTAAACAGACTGGGTATCCCGACAAGAAATGGATTGCCACTTTTTCTTTCAAAACTACTGCTTATCGAACTTAAACCTTCAAACTCTGCAATTTTAAAATCAGGTACTATCGGGCTATTTAGTGCTCCATTTTTCAACTGAATATATGCTAGCTTAGCTGGGTCATTTGATAATAACTCTCGCGCTTGTGATACAAGGCCTTCATCTACAGTGATAGGATCACTAGGAGGCTCTTTTAACAAGGCATTAAAATGACCACTTAAAGTCACATCCTGATCATCATTGCTGTTGCCGTCACCATCCCAATCTACATTCCCTATTGAAGGCGAAGATGCACCTGCTGGCGCTTCTCCTGCTAAGTATAAGTAGGTTTTTAATAAGCCAAATAATGCGGTTGGATTATCGATATTTTTACTGATTAATTCTTCCAGATTTGCCTTCGCATGAGGCCTTAAAATTTTACGTAGTAACTCACGATATCTTTCATCCATGATCAACCTTAAAGAATCGCCTTGATATAAGCCAAGACGGGCAAAGATACTTGGATTTTCTGTAATATCAGAGTAGCTCTGCGTTAATCTTTTAAGTTGATTTAATAAAGGTAGTTGATCTTCCAAGGTACCTTTATAGGGCACGGCTTCAATTTGGTTTTCAATGACTTTTACCTGCTGCTCATACTCATCAATCAATTTTTGATTTTGTTGATAACTGTTAAACCATAGGCCTGCTACAGCAATAGTCGCTAGCCCAATAACGATCGTCAAGCCATTACGAACCCATTGCATCTTTTTAACAAACTTACGATTGACACCAGCAAGACCAGATTCTTTAAAAATCACATCTTTTAATAAACCGTTTATAAAGAAACTTTTACCCTGACCTGAGAAGTTAGAGAGTTGTTGTCTGGCAATTCCAAAACCACTGGCGAGCGATCCCATTATTCTGTCAATTGACGTGCCTTCCTGGGTTGCACTGGTAAAATAGTACCCTCTGAACATAATAGGTTTATGAAATTGTGAATCTTGAAAAACCTTACCCAGGAAATCATTCATCTTTAGTTTTAATGAGCTGAATTGTTGCGGAAACAAATAGATCGCCTGACGCCTTTCCAGATCTCTTTCTTTTTCAAGTTTACTCAACACCTGACCATGAATTCTATCTTCCAGTAATTCAAACTCTTTAATAAAGAGTTCGGTGTTATTCACACTGGAGGATTCATTTAATGGAAAAGTCGTGCCCCAAACCTGCTTTCGATCTTCTCTATTTATATCATCAAAATAATCACTAAAACCGGCGAGAAGATCACTTTTGGTGAACATCATATAGACGGGGATTGTGATATTTAACTGCTCATACAATTCCGTAATTCTGTCTTTAATAGAATTCGCGTGGCTTTCCAAAGCATCTTCAGAGAGTTTCATCATATCGACCAGACTGATTGCTACAATCACGCCATTTATGGGTTGTCTGCCTCGATACTTTTTTAATAAATCCAGAAATCCTAACCAGGATCCTTTATCTACATTTTTATTGCTGTCTTGCGTGGTATATCGTCCAGCGGTATCCAATAAAACCGCATCGTTAGTAAACCACCAATCACAATTTCGAGTACCGCCAACGCCATGCAGGGCTTCTTTTCCATATTTCTCGGATAAGGGAAACTCTAATTCGGAGTTTGCTAGTAAGGTTGTTTTTCCTGCCCCTGGTGGACCAATGATAATGTACCAGGGTAGTTGATACAGGTATTGCTTATCTGATGACTGTTTGTCACCTAAACGCACTCCTTTAAGTGCCTCAACTGCCTCTTTTAAGCGGCTATCTAAATGACCTATTTCGTTATCGGTAGCTTCATCTTCTGGAGACAGTGATGACTTTGAATCATCTGATATCTGATCGAGCATTTGCTTATTTTTTTGTCTTGCTCTGAATGCCTTCCACAAGTAATACAATGCCCAGATTACAGCAATAGCAAGAATCAGAATCATCCTGTTTTGTCTGGATTCAAACGGTAACCTTCCGCCAAAACCTAAAAGCGGCCCCAGAAACCAGATAAGTGCGGATATAGCAATTACACCTTGAAGTGATTGAAACCAGGACTGCTTAAGTATTCCAAATATTTTTTTCATCAAGTATTCCCGTCTCTCAATCGAGTATGATTTCTACGCGTCGATTTTTAGCTCTTGCGTCTTTAGTTGATCGGGCATCAAGTGGTTCGATATCTCCCTTACCTTGAACCGTTATTCTATTTCTCAGGTTAGGCGCAAAGTCTTGTAGCATTTCTTTTACGGTCGTTGCTCTCGCTTTAGACAAAGCAAAGTTATCGGCAAATCGTATCGAATTTCTGATCGGGACATTATCCGTATGGCCAATGACTCTGATACTATGTGCATTGTATTCAGGAGCAGCTATTATCGCTGCTATTCGTTTAATAAGTGGTTCACGTTGCTCAGTAATCCGGTCGCTTCCTGAAGCAAACAAACCACGATCACCTCTTAATTCGATAAGTGTTCTACCATCATTCTCTCTTGGTCTAACATCTACGTACTCTTTACCTATTTCTATCGGTAATTGCGCTCTTATGGCTTCTATTTCTGATATTTTGGGTGGAATCGGTACCTCGGGAACATCCAGCTTAACGATCTCCCTCTTCACGGGTTCTGCTTTTGAATTGAGCAGAGAATATAACCCTAAAAACAACGCTAAAAGTAATGCGCACGCAACTGCAATGGATACCCACAAGGGTATCGTTTTCGATAAACCTTTTGCTTCTGTCTCAACACCTTGCCAATGAGGCGATAAGAGAGGTTCCATAGAACCGCGCTGCTTGCGAATTAATTCACTTAACCAATTCCGAATTTGAAATAGTTTTTCTTTTCCGGCATTGACGATTCTATATCTGCCTTGAAACCCTAACGCCAGACAGACGTATTTGAGTTCTAGTAAATCGATATTTTTAGAGGGGTTTTGTCCAATATCTTTCAAGCTATGAAAAAATTGATCACCACCTGAAACTTCTTGATGAAAGATACTGAGTAAACTGTTTTCGCCCCAGCCACTTTCATGTCCCCAAGGCGTATTAAATATCGCTTCATCTATTGTTGTGCATAGCGCATATCGTGCGTTTTCTATTGTTTGTTGGTCATAACCTTCTTTTTCTGCACTTAAGTTAAAAGCTTTAATTTCATCCACCAACTTCCGTTTCAGTTGCTCTGGATTGTTATGCGAAGGACTATTGTATAAACGTGAAATGATAGCGAGTAACGCCGAAGCCGCACTTTCAAGAGGATTAATTTTGCCCAAGTTATGTAATGGTATTTCACTACCTTCTGAACTCGTATTGAACTCGACCTGTCTTTCAATATCCTGTCTTCTACCACCAGGCACTGGTCTGATAATAGTATGATCTGAACCACCTGAAGAGAAGAATGGGTCATCTGAATTAGACATATCAATACCTCATTAAAAAATTACTTTTTAACTACCTGTTCACTACAAACTACAACTAACAATCAATATCAGTCTCTAATTGCCCAAAGCTCTAATTCCAGGTTTTCTAGCTTCGTACCAACATGCACGGCTAGACCTCCTGAAGTTGAAAGAGGCGCCCAAAATTCATGTGCTGAATTCATTTCAAAATAGGAAAATCCGGAGTGATAAGGGATTTGACGTGGAGCAACAGCCAATGCGGTTAAATCGATCCCTGGGATGTGTGAGTTAACTAATTCGCGTATTTTTTCTACACTCGAAATCGTACTTTGTCTTGGAAATTTGCTTCTTATTTTTTCTGTGGCTACATCAGCTTTAACCGCTAACACAAATGTACAGCTATCCAGTAAGCTCTTGTCATTAATAATGGCAACCCAGATACCATACTTATGCTCTTCAATATCGAGACCTATCGCTTTTTGCTCAATGACAGAACTTAGTGCTTTTCTAATTTCATTCATGACAAATTCAAATGAGAACTGCTGTTGATCATGAATGTATTCTTTAAACTCGATTGGACGCCTTGTCTCACTGGTAAATGTGGCTAATTCTCCCGCTAAAACAATTAAAATTCGGTAGAGCTCTTCAGGGAAGATATCTTTGTTAATCTGTAGATGCCTGAATAAGGGTTCGTATTTATTGACGAGTTGCAATATCAGAAAATCAGTAATCTCTGATACTCCTGCAGAACCAGGAGCTGCTAGTCTGCTTGCCAAAGCCTCGCCACGATGTTTTAAAAGCGCTTGAACTTCTTTGATAAAACCCATTATTTGCTCAGATGTATTGCAATGCATTACTGCTGGAATATAGGATTCATCTAATTTCACTAATTTATCTTTAGTACTTTCAACAATTCGAGCTATTGGGATGACACTGTATGCGTTCAATTTGTCATTTTCAGAGAGAATGCTTATATTTAAGCAACCTACTTGTAAGTCTGCTTCTCCTTGAATTTTTCCTGTATGCAAATCCCCAACTTGTATGTCATTGATTTGATATCGTGTTAATTTGTTTTTCCCTTCTGACTCTTCGGTCATCAAAAGAGCATTTGGTTGAATTAATGGCACAGCGAGATAAATCAAACAGTTTTTATCATCCTTAGGCACCTCAAAGGGAGCTGGTGCAGGTGTATCATTCGGGATACCAAATGGTGTTCCGTCAGCAAAAATTCCCTGAGCACGAACAATCGCTATCTTTCCCAGTTTTAATAACTGAGGGTCAATTTCAAGATTCGTTACACCCCAGTTAAAAGGCCTTATTCCCTGACAGCGACCTTCAACCCAATTTTGAATAAAACGCTCTTGTTGTTGTAGATGCTGAGGTCTTAGGAATAAACCTTCATGCCAGACAACTCTATCTTTATTCATCCATAAACCTCGTAAGACATTATTTATCACCTCTGGCATTTTTTAATTTTTCAACTTGATCATCGTAAGCTTTTGCAAATTCCTGACCGAATAAACGATTGAAGTCATCTTCAGCTTCACCCTCTATGGTTTGATAAAGAAACTCAAATGCTTCCCATAATTTTGCTTTTCTGTGTATTGGAATACTGGCACTTATAGGACTTTGGCGCTCCAGCCGTTCGATGAGATTTTCCGGTTCAAACCTTTTCAACACTGAAGTTAAAGACGCTTGAATACCCGATATCACGGCTACTTGATGTGACTTAATATCATCATAGGCTTCGTCTATCGCTTTCGCAGAATCCATTTGAGATTTACTTTTTTCTAACAATAATTTAGTAATCGCTTCTTCAGCAGTGATAGAAAACTTAATCGGATTATTTTCTATGGGACGAATAGTTGTCATATCCATTCGCATCTCATTTTTAATTTCAGCACGCGATTGGAGTACTTCCATAGTGCCTTCTATCGATTTTCGAAATAAACTCCCTGCGAGGTATGCATCTTCTTTTGTGAACTCACCACTTTGAGGCTTAAGTTCAACCCCCATTCCTTCAAAGAAGTAATTAAGAAAATCAGTATTGTTATCTTCAACATTATTGAATGTTGCAGCTTTAGGTATATCTGTTTTATCTTTTATTTCAACCTCATCCTCGATCACTCCAACGTCCGCTTTCGGAGCAATATCTGCTACTTCTTTCTCAGATATTTCTGGGATATCTTCTATCTCAGTTTCAGGTAGTTCTTCATCGATATCTATACTTGTTGAAAATGGATCTACTATTCCTGTCAGCAAATCATCAATGGAGCTTTTATTATCATCAGTAGTAATCCAATCATCTGGTATAACTGCTGATGAATCGTTGCTTTCAGCATCAATATCGTCTGACTCTATTTCGATGTCTTGTTTAATGTCATTAAAGAAATCTTGATCTTTGTCTATGTCTTTGTCCTGTTTGGTGACATTAGGCGGTTTGAAGAAACTATCTAGATCAGGGATATCATCATGATTTTCCTTAGTATTGCCTTTAGTACTTATCGGTATGTCTTGGTCATCATCTAAGGTAAATTCACCAGATTGAAAAAAAGGATCATCTGAACCAATACTATTCTCCATGTATTGACTGTCTTTATCGATAGCCTCAGAAGTCGCTGATATTTTTTCTTCCACATTACTTTGTATTTCAATGGGATCATCTAAAAGATCAGCAAATAAGTCATCAGTAGGTATTCCAGCTGCTGATGATGTTGATGCTGGAAGCTCTTTATCCTTGAATTCATCATCAATAATTGAAACTTCAATACTGTATGTTCCCATTACCAACTGATCCCCGTGACCAACTTTATGACGATTCCCCTTGCCCAGCGGAGATTTATTACCATTAATAAATACACCGTTCGTACTGGTATCTATGATGTAGAAACTACCTTTGTCATACTCTATTTTTGAATGACTTCCGGAAAGGTGTCTATGCTCATCCGGTAATACCCATGAATTTGATATCTTGCGCCCAATAGTTCCCCCACTTTCTTTAAACTCATATTGCATAGAGGCTGTTGGAGTTTGATTTTTCGTTTGTATTACCTTAAGCATTAGCTGCATAAAAATACCGTAAACTACTTAGTAAAACGTTATAAACAGATTTTTGGTGATGATGTTCTTCTATCACGATCATTCCTCTGTTCTTCCTACAATCATCTGAACCTGATGCAAACTGTCGGGTGCCAAATCCTCCATTAGTGCCAGGAAGTCTTTATCTACCAAGCTTTTAGCTCTTTGCAAAATAAGTGGAATCGGGCTACCTGGTTCGTTTTTATGATAATAATCTTCTATCTTTTCTATCGCTGAAATAACATCTGCTCTTGTATTAATACCAGCCGGTTTTGCACTTACAGTGATGTTTTCGCTAGCGCTAGCGTGATCTATTTCAGTTATTAAAGTTTCTTCTTTACTATCACTTACACTATCAAGATGTTTCGCAATCGCAGATTTTGATTCTTTTAATATTTTGAGAAGACCCTCAAAATTGGGAGCTCTTGCGTCACCAACATGTTCTTCTTGTTTTAATAATGAAGAGACTTTTTGAAAATTTTCAATACTCTTTTCTAAATCAGAATGGACAGCTTCTCTAACCCCTAAATCACTACTTTTGAAAATAGCATCGGCTAACATGGCATCAACGCCATCTGCATTCTCCTCATCACTTCCAGATTTAGGATTACGAAGATCATAAAGGCTGACTTTTCCAACACCTTTTACACTTAATAATTCAATTTTTTGAAGTGAAAGTAAAAAGTTAAAATCCTCAAAAAGTGCGAGCATATTTAGTCTTTCTGTAGGGTCATTATCATCAGGATCTACTTCTGGGTGTATACACCCCCAAAATTTCTCTACTATTCCAGATAACAATCTCGCCCCATCAGCAAGCCCCGCATAACCTTCGAGATTAATAAGCGCTTGTGTCAAACTAATTACAACTTCCAGGCTATGCGTTTTTTTACATAGTTCTAAGCAATTTTTCTTAACCAGTTTCCAATCTGGCTCTTCACCCTCTATAACATCTTCGCCTATACGCTGTTCTGGCTTACCTTCTATAGCACTCCTTACTTCCAAAAAAAGCGGATCATATTCAAGGTTTTCACCGCATGCGGTATCCCCTTCGTGATCAACTAATATAGAATCTACATCCAACATGGATTACTCCAACTTATAATTTATGACATCACAAAATTAAAAATAATAATTGCGATAAATATCAAAGAAACTCTGATCTTCGTTTTTATAGAAGCTGTTAACTTCCGATTATTTTGATAAAACTCTTTAACCCCAAATATACTCAGAATTAGTACTATTACTCCTAATATAATCTCTATTGAAAACATCATTCTTCCAAACCTTCTCAAATAAACTATTTGTCCAAAATACTTTTATTAGTACCTAAATCTTCGTCAGTCTTTAACATCGCCATATGCATTGGTTTCTTTGGAATTAGGCTTATCGACATATTTTTTGTACCAAGGCTGTTCAGCTTTGGGGGTATTTGGCTCTTTATTTAGTTTTTTTTTAAATCCACGTTATTATGTGTATGCGTCCAATCTTTTTGTGATTGAGGAACTTGTTGAACAGGTCTTGGTGCACTCCCCCTAAATGCAAAGCGTTGTTCAGCAATATCATAAGATCCAAGATTTACATTTGCCTTGCTTGATTTTCCACCAAATTGGGTACTTATAACGTAATTACCGGGGGGGAGAACAAAATTCGCAGACGATCGCCCACTTACCGCTTTTACACGTTTACCATTTTTGGTGACAACAAAAGAGGTATTCAAAGGTCTGCCATTGAGTGTTGCATAAGCTCTAATTTGTCCATTCACAACCTTAGGTGGAGCTGCTTTTTTAACAAACTCGAAGGCTCTTGTTATATTTTTAGTGGTTAAATTAATATTACTACTTTTCCATTTTCCCGCATAACTCGTAGCTATTTGATAACGACCAGGCTTAAGATTTACATTCGCGGTTGACTTTCCTTTGACTCGTTTAATCTCTTTGCCATTCTGTTTTATTATAAAAGAGGTTTTCAGTGGTTTTTTATTAAGTGTCGCTATCAACCTTACTCGCCGAGTTTTATTTTGTTCTGCTTTGCGCTTTGCTTCTAATTCTGCAAGACGTTTTTCTTCTTTTTGCTTAGCAAGTTTAGCTAATCTTACTCTTTCGTCCTCCCTTTCTATTTCAGCCTTTCTTTCTTTCTCTTCTTCCAACTCTCTTGCTTTCTTTAATTCTTTTTCCTTTTCAAGTTTCGCCAATCGTTCTTTTTCGGCTTTGTTTTCCAGTTCTTTTAAACGTGCTTGTTCTTTTTGCTTATCAGCTTCTTCTTGTTCTTTTTTTTGCAACTCAGCCAAACGATTTTGTTCTTCTTTCAATTTCAATTCTTTTAAACGTTCTTGGTCTGCTTTAAGCTTTAATGCAAGTAAACGTTGCTGCTCTTTACTTTCCAGATCGGCTAAACGCTCTTGTTCTTGTTTACGTTCCAATTCTTCTATTCGTTTCTTATCTATTATTCTTTGTTCTTTTCTTAATCTTTCTTGCTCTTTAAGTTCAAGTGCAGCAACACGTTCTTGTTCCTTCTTTTTTGTTTCAATTTCAGCTAAACGTTCTTGTTCCTTTTGTTTTTCTCTTTCTGCCAGTTCTTCTTCTTTTAGCTTTTCTAGTGCTATACGATCTTCTTCAATTTGTCTTTCAATTTCAGCAGCACGATCTTCTTCTTTTAACTGCTGTAACTTATCAAGTCGCTCTTGTTTAACTTTCTCTTTTTCTAAATCAGCTATTTCTTGTTTTTTCTTTTCTTCAGACGCTATTCGTTTATTCTCTTTTTTTTCAATTTGAGCAAGCCGATCTATTTCAACTTGCGGATCAATTTTAATAAATTCTATTGAATCTTTTTCACTTTTTCCTGCACCCAACCATCCAGAAACTTTGTCATAGTTTGTGACACCAAAAGCCAAACCTGCAACAAGGACTAGTGATGTAGCTATCCCCGCATATAAACCTTTGTTACTTTTTTGATCTTTCTTTGGAACTTGATAATGCCCTGTTTGAAGAATTTGAGTTTTATCATCATCAACCTGAGGAGGGATTTTATGAATTACAGTTTGATCAACATTAACAGCATTCTTTACCGCTTCGACAAAATCACCTACTGTCTGATAACGATCATCAGGTTCTTTAGCAAGAACTTTATCTATCGTAGGCTGTAAAAAACTGTATTCAGGGGGTAACTCAGGTGGAGCAACGGTTGTATGTTGGTGAATCGCTTGAATAGTAGATTCAGCTTTAAACGCCTTTTGCCCAGTAAGCATCTCATAGAAAACCAGACCCAAACTATAGATGTCAGACCTATGATCCAAGTCTGTAGTAACAGCTTGTTCGGGGCTCATATATTGAACTGTCCCCATTGTATAACCCATACGAGTCAATTCACCCGATGTATCCTGTAGTTTGGCAATACCAAAATCCGTAATAACGGCTGTATCATCTTCTCGGAATAGGATGTTCCCAGGTTTTATATCTCGATGGATATAACCTTTAACATGCGCGTAATCTAATCCACTTGATGTTTGCTCCAGAATTCGAAGTGATTCTGCGTAGCTGAGTTTACCCTTCTCTAATTTTGTCTTGAGCGTTCCATTGGCTAAGTGTTCCATTGCCATGTAAAGAATAGAATCATCAATTACACCAACATCGTATATCCGAACAATATTACGATGTTCAAGGCTAGCAATAATTTTGCCTTCGCTTAAAAAACTCTTGCGAAAATTTTCATCTCTAGCCATATCAGGAAGCATGACTTTCAAAGCAACATTTCTACTAAGCATATCCTGCACAGCCAGATATACCGTAGCCATTCCACCTCGGCCTAGCTCACTATCAATTGTGTAATTTGGAATTTCTATCATTCTTAGATATTAGTTTCCGTATTTTGATGGTTTAGGTTAGGGGGTTATCATGGGGTTATTATTTATCACCCCCCTACTTTTAAGCACTTTTTTCAGCTTATTCTTTCTTAATCAAACATATTTTTAAGTATAGTAGTTATTTACAATTCTAGATTAAGTATATGAGCGAAGATTCATCAGAAATGTGACAAATTACACAATTTGAAAACTTATTTGGAAAATACAAAAAATTTTGCTTTAAATTACTAGTTCAATAAATAGTTATAGAATCTAGGATTCTATTTGTTATCTAACTACTGGAGATATTTGCGCAACAAAGAACATTTATTTATTAATTTATTTAAATGACTATTGAGTCCGCCAATCACGCACCCAATGCTCTATGTTCATGTAGAAATAATTATTTATTTGCCTAGATATATGTGTATTTTGTCGTGAATAACTTCCGTTAACCAGGGAGTTGGTTCGACCGTTGCTTGGTCTGCGAGGAGGGGCAGCTGCGGCTTCATCTGATAATGCATCCATGCCTTTCCCTAAACGAATCCCTACACTTTGTGCATTAGCGCTATTATCAATGCTTCTGGCATCGTTATAGAACAAACTTAAATATCTCTGTACAGCTACTCTGTCTGTTCCATGATATCGGTGTGCATACGCCGCTGCATGTCTTTGTAGTTCCCCAACCTCACCAGTTTCAAAATTAAGAGGGTAGTTAAATATAGTTTTTGTAAATGAAGTTCCAAAAGCAACCAGTTGTCCAGATCTATACCCCTGTCGTGCAGCTCGACGGGTCATCCAAAATGTCAAATCACGCACAGCCAGAGCAATGTCAATGGCCCACATAAAGGGGGCAAGTCTTTGCATGTTAGCAAAGGCACCACTCAAAAATCTTGCCATTGTGACCGTACGTCCACCGAACATACTACCCAGTATCGATTCGATTTTTAGGATAAACCTAGAAGTGCTCGGATATTTCGCAGCAATTTTATTGAACAATCTCCACCACATATACTCATGTAAACCTAACTGAAATGTCGCTTCCGGAACTATCGATTCGTTCCCAATTTTCAGAGGTAATGACCCCTTTATACTGACAAAACATAGATCAGAATCCCAACCAAGACTCAATGATGTATTTCCAAACCCAATGCTGGCGTTCAATCCGGAAACTAAGGGGCTAAAGTGGCTGGCACGACACTCCCCATCAGTTGCAATTTGCTCAAGTACATTATCGATTTCATTAAGGTTTATCCCCGCAGAAAATCCTGCCTTGACTCTCTCAGAGATGGCGACTTCGATAGAGCGGCCGGCGCTAATTTCCCTTTCTCTATTAATTTCAATAACTGAGTTAGTCGTTACACCACCAACAGCTCCGCTGGCATTTGGGAGATGCGCACTGGCTGCAAGTTTAAGCTCTCCCTTTGCGATAAATCTATGTCTGATTGAAAAAACATCACACGCACTACCATGTGGAATCTTTATTTCAAAACCACTCGCGAAATCCGTCATAGAAGTACCACTCCTGGCCAGTATATAAAAAAGTATGCAATTAAAGTCTGATGATACAGATTGATCTAATAGTAAAATGTGATGAAATTCACATATTTAATATAATGAGAGGGTCACCCCCACTGCTGTCCCATAGTTATTCAAACTAAAGAAAGCCTGAACTTCAATTGTTATAATGTTTGTACCACC